>JADFYY010000151.1 GCA_015232825.1 Magnetococcales bacterium | reverse complement strand
TACAGGTGATCCTGCCTGTGATATGGGATCTTCACCAGACTATTGTCTGGAAACAAAAGAGGTCTTGCAAAGAGACTACTTGGCCGATCTCTTGCTGATTGCCAATTCGGTCAGTATCGGTGGCAGCGTGAGGCCTGCTGAAGAGGTGATGGAAGCGTGGCGCAGAATGTCCTTCCTGCGCAGTGATCGTGTATGGCTTAAAGTAACTCTGGACAACCAAACCCATACTAAGGGTTCCGATCCAGGGGCGTGTGATGTGCTGTTGAATGCATCCAATGATCGGTTGGAAATCTGGCATGACCTGCCCATGCACGAATTCACACATCACAGCCACCTGTTCGCTGAACCGCTTGCCATGGGACTGTTCAACAACCGGTTGTTGACAGATGCCTTTGCCGCCTATTTGGGGGCTGGCGCACGGAAGAAGCAGTGGCTTGCGGATCGCTATGACATCAACGATGATGAAAGAAAAATGATGAACACCTTCATTAATCAGAAGATGCTCACGGGCGAAGCACTGGAACAACTATTAACCCTGCTATTCAACCTGCCGGAATGGAACGGGTACCTTGTGAATCAAGAGGAACTCAAAATCCGCTGGTGGGATCTCCATTTTTATATCGAACATCGCCTCGCTCTTTCTGCCACGGATTTGCAAAAGCGCGTCCCCCCAAATCTGGCTGAATGTCTTCCCCGGTTAGACCCGACGACGATCCAAACGAGGCATTGGGAACAAAGTTTTAACAAAGATCTGCTACAAAAGGCTGTTTGGACAATCTTGCTGGATCAGGGTGGTCAGCAGGTGGAACAAGCGGTGGACGAAATGCTTTTAGCTTTATGTGTCATTCCGAAAGACGTCTGTCGCTTCGACTTCGATCCATTGGTGGTACAAAAGGAACGTCTACAACACCATATTGGTGTCGAATTGAACTATTCAGAGTGGTGTGAAGAAAAAAAACACGTCCTGCATTGGCTCTCTGCCGAACGGATACTGGCAGGAGAGATGGACTCTTTGCTCATTCCTGTTCACCCGGCAAGCGTTGCCACAAGGACGATTGTGTCGGTCAGCCATGTAGGACGCAGTGTCATGAAACAAAGCCAGGAAGACCGGGAAAAAACATCTCGCAACAACAGCCGTACCGGAATGAGTGCCGAGCATCGTGTGGTTTTGGAAGCAGCCCGAAATCTGTTGTCCAGTCAAAACAAGGCATCGCGATGGCAGGAAATCCTTGCCATCTGGAACGAGGTACAGACCCATTTTGACACCCCCATGCCATTGCCAGCCAACTGCCCAGAGGATCCACACTCCTTAGTGCGTGCCCTGCACGTGGCGTCAACCTTTGGCGACGGCCTAGGATTTGATGTCCTGGATGTGGGTGTCAACCCAAACGAAGTTTGGTTGACAGAAGTCAAATCAGCCACAGGATTGCGCTTGTTTCTTTCCGAAAACGAACGATTGAAAGCCCTGCTCTACGAAAAGAAAGAGCCGCTCAAAGGTCGCTGGCGGATGAAAGTCTGGTTACCAGAACGGCAATGGGCCGAAGATTCCTTGACCCAAACCATTTTGGAGGTGTTTAATGACATTGAAAAATGTTTGCGGGAAAACCAGAAAGTACGTCCAGAGGGATGGATTTTTCAACTAGGTTCCGAATGAATCTTTGGAGAAGATGAACTGCAAGCCAAACAATGGGCAGAAGCCATTCAGTCTTTGCTCTCGTTCTCGGAAATGGATGATGTCCTATCTATTTTGAGGGAAATGGAGACACGAACGGCAGATGTGGGAGAAAAAGTCAGGAAACTGATCGGATATCTTGAAAAAAATCAGGATCGCATCCATTATGAAACCGACCGTGAGGATGGTTACCACCCTAAATCCGTTATAAGCAGGAATTTTTTTAGGGATGGAGAAAATAATGTTTGAATTTTTCAATAGAAAAAAAATCCAACTGAGTGTTGATGGCCGAGCCATAGATTTCGTGATTCCACGGTCCAAAAGGATAGAAACCGTGATTCGTAAAGGCCTTGTACGGAATCTAGAGAATATAAAATTCTCTCTTGCAAAAAATGTAAATCATTTCAAGAGTATTATTGAAAATAATTTTGGTTTATTAAGTCATAATAATTCTATTTATTCTAATTTTCCATCTCCACCAACCCGACGCAACAACTCAGCAGGCATATTAATAATATCTCGCAACAACCCCGGTGCGATACTCGACACAGGACGAATATTCACCTGCGGGGTCTGGGTGGATCCAGTCACATCGAATTGGGTCTCCATCATGGTCTGACGATTACCCGTCACCAACCTTCCCAACAAAGGGACGCCATTGACAAGAGCATCCAAAGTCTGCAAAGGGCGCATCCCGACCAACAACTCTACTTGATCCTGAGGGAAATCCACTTTGCCGGTAATCACCATGTTCATGGATGGACTGGTAAGGTCCATTTTGTCGATACGCCAGATATTGTCATGAATGGCAAACGTCCCTTTAAAATCCTTATAATGCAACCCCGTGCCATCCAAATCAGGACGATCCCCCACCACCAGATTGGGCAACTCCTTGAGTGAAAAGAGCCCCAATAGCGTGGAAAGAAACCCAAGACGACGAATTTTTCCATTATAAAACTTGAAACGAGCCGTACCAGAAAGGGTATCCAACCAACGCTGATCCGGTGACAAGAAACCATCCAGAGTCATATCCAGCTCTCCAGACCCCTGTTCCAATCCCTCGCTTAAGTCCAAAGAACGTAGCAACTTGCCAAAATCCTTGCTGGTCATCTGCATGCGACCAGAGTACCCGCCTTCACCAATCTGACGCGACCAAAGAAACTCCCCTGTACCACGCACCTCTCCCGCCCCCTGCGACATACGCAATGAATCCATGCGCAAAGAACGTTTTTCCATCTCCAAGCCAACATCGAGATGATCCGCCTCCTCACCATGGGCCAGCACGACACGGTCAGCACGCACGTTCAAGCCAACGTGGGGCCAGTTCCGTTCTGGGAGCGAAGAGGTCATCTCCTGCTCCCTGGAGGATTTTTCGGTGTCAGCCCACACTGGTCTTAAATCCAACTTGGAAAACCTTGCGTCCACCATCCACTCAGCGGGTTTTCCATGTTTGAACGTAAGCTTTCCCGCACTCTTTTCCAGGTGGGTATCCGACAAGGTGACCTTTCCCAGATTTCGACTCAAATCCCAATCGGCCTGACCAGAAAACCCCAGATTGCCTATTTCGGCTTGCACGGCATTCAAGACCAAATGTCCAGACCGCGAAAGCGTCCCCTCTCCCTTAATCTGCGCGGCCTCATCCACGCGCTTGCGCCAACCCATGCGACCCTGCACCACCACCTGTTGCAGATCCGCCTTGCCCTTGACCCGAAAACCAACATCACCCGGTTGACGAAAAAACTCCAACCACAACGGGGCCGCCCCCTTGACCCATCCCAGATCACCCAACATCGGATCCGACCATTCGGCTAGCCTCTTTTGGTCAAGACGGGTTTCCAACCGCGCGGAAAAAACGGCACGACTGGGTGTACGATAGTGTTGGGCCGCCACCTGACCGCCAAGAGAATATTCTCCCAAACGTGCGGCGTTCACCTTGATCCCCAGACGATCTTGGTCCAAAGTCAACACGCCACTGGCATCGGTCATGGGACTTTCCAAAAACGGCGGATGAAACCGTGTCTGCTGCATTTCCAATCGACCCGAATAGGTCAATGTGGACAAGGCTTTCAACGGCAAAGCGATTTTAAGGTTTGCCGCACCTTGCCCTTTCACAATGGCCCCTTCCATATCAATCGCCTCATCCCAACGCAAACGGGGATGGGTGACAATCTCCTGCCACACCGATGTCAAATCCACTTGCGGAGATTCAGCGACAATCTCCACAATCGGTTGATCCACCATGTCGGCAATTTTAACCTCACCCTTGACCTGACCTGTTCCCCCGAATGTCGCTGCAGAGACGACTGCGTTCATGGAGTAACGATCAAACAAAAGATGGGTCGTCACATTTTTCAACGGCAAGAATGGCGGAAAATAGTGGAGAGACAACCCTGTCACATCCCCTTCGATACGAAAGATATCCTCTTTGGGATCCTTCGGTCCCGCTGGAATATTGGCCAGATCTCCCCGGACATGGACCGACGCCTGTTTGACATGACCCTCTTTTAAAGCGTTGTCCAGCCATTGGACCAATGGTGGATCCATAATGGTCGTTGGAAAATAAAACTTTGCCTTCTCAGACGGCGTCCCAGAAGCGGTGGCCGTTAGATCCAGACGAGGAGAGTTCTTGCCGCCAATACCATTCAGCGTCAACCGTCCTTCAGCCTGACCATGGGATGAGGTCAGGTCAAACCGTTGAACCTCCACATTCCAGACCGCATCCTTTTTCCCAACGACTCCTTCAGCAATCAAGCTGGTCACAGGCAGTGGCCAACGAAACAACGAGGGCCATGCCAATGTCCCTGCCCCGGCCACCAAACGCCATTGCGCCTGTAGGGAGTCCAAAGATCGCCCGTAAAGATAAGCTTCCAGATTCAAAGGGGTTGTCAAACCATCCAGTGGCTGAGTCAAATAAGGGGTCAGTGGTTTCAAGTTTACCTGTTCGGCCTGAACCTTCAACGACCATCCCCCGGCCTGCTCCCGCTCCCCTTTGCCGGATAGTTTGGTTTTTTCACCAATCTCTGGCACAAACGTTTCCAAAGTGAAATGAGCGGCCCCATCCGGTTCCAAAAAACCAGTGGCCCGAATCTGCGTCAAACGAATCTGCACCGGTTTGCCGTGATCGCGGACTGTTTCATCCACCCAGTTCAGGTTGGCATCTTGCAAAGAAATGGCCGATAGCGGGAGCCAAGATGAATCTTGAGATTTTTTCTCCGAAAATCCGTCTAATTTGCGCTCACCAAGCAACAACTCTCCCGATGCAGTACGCCGCAAGGTCACTGAAAGCTGTTCTAGGGTGACTCCTGTACTCAACAGGCCCTGTTGCCAAGACAAGGGAGAGATGCGCAGCAGCATGCGACCGACCGTGAACAAAGGGGTATTGGCGTGCGGGTCTACAATGGAGACCTCTCTCCCGACCACGGCCAAAGAGAGCCCGGTCTCCAGGGTGATGCCAGAGAGACGAATGGTCAAACCGGTCTGTTCAGAGAGAAAACGCGAGACAAGCGCGGAATAAGGGGTCAAATCAGGCGGAAAGAGGGTCAAACCAACCATCAGCAAGGTGCATGAGAAGAGCGGAAACAGCACTAAAAATGTCAATACCTGCCAGAAACGCCGTCCGACCCGCTTCGGAACAACGCTCAAGGAAACAACAGATGCGGTAGGGGGATTGATAATGGACATGAGCATTTGGCAAAGCGTGATAGATCATTCTATCATACACCCAAATTCTAGACAGTCAAATTGTGACTTGAATAAAAATGCCATCCCCCTCAATCTCCATTTTCTGCCAGAGAGGCTTCTATCAACTTACGTTCTTTCTCAATTTCGCGCCGCAACTCATCCTCGGACGGCAAATAGAGCATGTATTTCGAGGCGAATATCTGGCGGTTTTCATTCAAAACGGAATACCGCGCAATCGTCTCATTCTTCTTGGCACAGAGAATCAGGCCAATGGTCGGGTTATCCCCTGTGATCAAATATTTATCGTCAAACATCCGTACATAGCTGTCCATCTGGCCCACATCCTGATGGGATAGTTCGCCAATTTTCAGGTCAATCAGCAGGTAGCATTTGAGTATGCAGTTATAAAAAACCAGATCGACATAGAAATAATCGGCGTCGAATTGCAGACGTTTCTGTCGGCCAACAAAAGCGAAGCCCTTGCCCAACTCCAACAGAAACGATTGCAAGTTATGGATGATAGCTGATTCCAATGAGGATTCGTGCAAGGCATCGGCTTCGGGCAGGCCAAGAAAATCGAGAATATAGGGGTTACGGATCGCATCCGCCGCCGTTTGCAACACCTGCCCTTCGCTTGCCAATTTTATGAGTCCAGCCTTATCTCGGCTTTTAAGCAAACGGGCGAATAACAGCGTGTGAATCTGCCGTTCAAGATGTTTGACCTCCCACCCCTCCTTCTCGGCCTCGATCTCGTAGAACAGGCGTTCATTGGGATTCTCGACGCCCATAAGCACCTGATAATGCGACCACCCCAACATGGGAGAAAATCCTCGCGGCAAGATGGCGGTCTCCACCGCATCCGTCATGTCAGCTAAAATATCCGATTGGGTCTGGCGAATGGCATCAGAAGCCAAAACGCCAGATCCGATCTGGCGAATTTCGGGCAGGCGGTCAGCGTAGACGGTGTAAAAAGTACGATAAGTAACGCAGATTGGTGGTGGAAAATCCACGGACAAAGCGGGTTTTCAACCGAGCAGAGAGAT
>JADFYY010000150.1 GCA_015232825.1 Magnetococcales bacterium | reverse complement strand
GACTGACCTTGCTGACCACCAATGGCGCAGAACAACAAACCAAGGTGGAACAATTTTTTATCATTAAACTGGAAAAGGATCTATTGACCGAACTGCTCGCGTTTGGCAAAAAGCACAAAATAGACATCCGAAAAAATTATCTTTTTACTCCTTGTCGAGACAAGGGATTGGTGATCTTGCGTGCGGAATATGAACATACCGATGCAGGATTACCCTCAACCAACGGCGCGTTGAAGGAAGAACATCGTATTCATGAAAATTGGGTGCGTTTGAAAGAAGAAGCCATCATGCCCATTGTTCCCGGTGAGACCGTGCGCATTGGATTTTCATTTACCAACCTGGGAGAGAACCAAAAAGCGGATAAAAAGTTATCCACAGAGTGTGGTTGATAAATTGTGGATAAGTTGCGTAAAAAAAATGGATATTTTATTAATTTTCAATAATATTTTGGATATACAAAATGGATTCCATGGTAAATACACGATTTATGCCCAGATTTTTGTCAAAAATTATTTAATAGATTCAATCCATTAAACAATCAATCCACAATTTGGTGATTGCACTAATGCTTCTATCTTTAATTTTTAAAAAAATAATTCAAAAAGGGAACCCGTGAAAAGATCACCTTGAATGATCCATAATTGCAATTTGACACCCTCTCATCCACAAAAACTATATGAGCAAATTTCATGCCCACTCAACCTCGTCATCGTTTTTTGCAAGCCTGTCTTGGACTTCCCACAGACCGAACTCCCATTTGGATCATGCGACAGGCTGGTCGTTATCTGCCCGAATATATGGCGGTCCGTCAACAGGCCGGTCATTTTCTTGCCTTGTGCAAAAACCCAGAACTGGCTGCCCAGGTTACATTGCAACCTCTTGAACGGTTTAATCTGGATGCGGCCATTCTGTTTTCCGATATTTTGGTGATTCCAGAGGCCATGGGTATGCCATTGCGTTTTGGAACGGGTGAGGGGCCCATTCTGGAACCACCGATACGCAATGCTTCGGATGTGGCAAAACTGTTGCGACCAGATCCTGAAAAAAGTCTGGATTATGTCATGCAAACCATCAAAACCATTAAAAATTTACTCGCAGACAAGACACCCTTAATCGGGTTTTCCGGTAGTCCCTGGACTCTGGCCACCTACATGGTGGAGGGGGGGTCTAGCAAAACGTTTTCAAATGTCAAAGGGATGCTCTATGATCGTCCAGATCTTTTGAAAACCCTTCTGGATCGATTGGTCGAAGCCGTGACCGATTATTTAAATGCCCAAATCCGCCATGGGGTGCAGGCCGTCCAGATTTTTGATACCTGGGGCGGTATCCTTGGACATGACGAATTTTTGGAATTCTCTTTGGAAAGTATGCAAAAGATCATCGCTGGCCTCAATCGCATTGGCCCAGACGGTCAAACCGTGCCAGTCATCCTGTTTGCCAAAGGGTGTGGCGTCCATCTGGAACGGATGGCCGCAACCGGATGTGACGTGGTGGGTCTGGATTGGACTACGAATCTTGGCGAGGCTAGAAAACGGGTCAATGGTCGGGTTGCCTTGCAGGGCAATATGGATCCCGCAGTGCTGTACGCATCACCGGAAAAAATTCAACAAGAGGTTGAACGACTCTTGTGTGCCTATGGTCCGCATCCTGGACATATTTTCAATCTCGGTCATGGCATCGCACCCGATTGCGACCCGGCAAAGGTGGCGGTACTGGCCGCTGCGGTTCAAAATTTTAATGGAAAATCATCATCATGAACATTGCCAAGGTTTCCCAGGAGATCCGTTTTGATCGCGCCTTGATCGAAAAATATGATCGCGCTGGACCCCGTTATACCTCGTATCCCACAGCTCCCCATTTCCACGAGAATTTCGGACCAGATGATTTTCGTAATGAAATCAAACGCTCGACCGCAGAAAATGCCAAGAGACCTTTATCTTTGTATCTCCATATCCCGTTTTGTGACACGGTTTGTTATTATTGCGCCTGCAACAAAATCGTCACTCCAGATCGTTCCCGCGCCATTCCTTACCTGGAAACCCTGTTGCGCGAAATCGTTCTCATGGCCTCCTATTTTGGACCAGACCGTCAAGCCACCCAGATCCATTTTGGTGGAGGCTCTCCTTCGTATCTGACCCTTGAACAGACCAAACGGTTGTGGCAAGCCTTGCGGGACCATTTCAATCTGGCCGACGATGCCCATGGGGAATACGGGATTGAGGCCGACCCAAGGGAGTGTCCAGAAGGGACCATCGCCCAATTGCGAGCTATGGGTTTCAATCGGATCTCTTTGGGCGTGCAAGATCTGGATATCACGGTACAAAAGGCGGTCAATCGTATCCAACCGCTGGAATTGACGCAAAAATGCATCGAGGATGCGCGGGCATGTGGGTTTCAATCGGTCAATCTGGACTTGATGTATGGCCTCCCTTTGCAAACCGTGGATTCGTTTCAAAAAACGTTGGAGGTGGTGATTCGGGATTTAAATCCAGACCGTCTGGCGGTTTTCAATTATGCCCATTTGCCTCAGTATTTTTCACCGCAACGTCGCATTCATGAAGAACAACTTCCCAGTGCGGAAGTCAAATTGCAGATTTTAGAAAACGCCATCACTTGGTTACTAGAGGCCGGTTATGTCTACGTGGGCATGGATCACTTTGCCAAACCGGAAGACGAATTGGCCACTGCACAACGTCATGGTGATCTGCATCGCAATTTTCAAGGTTACACCACCCGTGCTGAATGTGATCTCGTAGGCATGGGATTGACATCGATCAGTCAGGTTGGCCACACCTATGCCCAAAATTTTAAGACCCTGCCTGAATACTACGGACGCATCGACGCCGGGGAATTGGCAATCTTCCGAGGTCTGGAATTGACGGCGGATGACCGGATTCGTCGCGATGTCATCATGCGTCTGTTGTGCGATTTTCAATTGGATCGCCAAGCCGTTGGCACCCGATTGGGTATCGATTTTAAAGACTATTTTCAAACGGAAAGCCAAGAGATTCAACGCATGGTCACAGAAGGGTTGCTTGAAGATGATGGCAATCTCATTCGGGTGACGGCGGGTGGACGGCTGTTGATTCGTAACGTATGCATGGCGTTTGATTGGTATCTGGCCAATGGTCCCCAAAAAAAGGCGTTTTCTAAAACCATATGAACATTCCAAACGATTCCAAAGTATTGATTCTGGGTGGAGGGATTTCTGGTCTCTCTGCCGCTTGGTTTTTGCATCGTCGCGGCGTGGCCGTGGAGGTGCTGGAGGCCGAAAGACGTCCGGGAGGATTGATTCACTCCTCGCAAAGTCAAGGTTATCTGTTGGAGCATGGACCCAATTCCACCTTGCAAAAACCCGGCGAACCAGAGGATGCCTTGGGCCGCATGGTGCAGGATCTGGAGTTGTCCAATCATCTCATCGAAGCTGCTCCCATGGCCTCCAAACGGTATGTCATGCATCGGGGCCGAATGCGACCTTTGCCAGATTCGCCACGGGCCTTTTTGACTACGCCGGTTTTTTCGGTGTGGGCCAAGTTGCGTCTGTTGGTAGAACCACTGATCGGTTGGGTCTATCACGAGGAGAGCATTGCCGAATTTGTTCGGCGTCGTCTGGGTGAGGAGTTTTTGCACTACGCCATTGAGCCATTTATTTCCGGGGTGTATGCCGGTGATCCGAAAGATCTTTCGGTACAGGCGGCGGTGGCCAGGATTTATGCCTTGGAGCAGCAATATGGTTCGCTGATTGTGGCGGCCATTATGGAGGGCAAAGCCAAAAAGGCCATGGGAACTCCCAGAGGGCGGCTGGTCACCTTTGATCAGGGGATGGGGTTGTTACCCGCCACCATCGCTCGCAAGTTGCCTGAGGGATCTGTGCGTCAAGGGGTTGAGGTGATCTCTCTGCGTCAGGAAGAGGAGGGGTGGCGCGTGATTTGGAGAGGAGCCGATGGCAGCGCGGGTTCGGAAAGTGCCAAACGGGTGGTTTTGGCCTTGCCCACCACGGCGGCGGCTTCGGTTTTGTTTCCTGTGGTGCCAGCGGCCAGTCGCATTCTGACAAGCATCGCCTCGGCTCCCATCGCCTCGACCGCGTTGGGCTATCGTCGGGAACAGATTACCCATCCTTTGGACGGTTTTGGTTTTCTGTTGCCAAGACGGGAGCGGGTGCGATTGCTAGGGGCACTCTTTTCATCTTCCCTGTTTCCCAAGAGGGCGGCGGATGGTAAGGTGTTGTTGACCGCTTTCATCGGTGGGGCCATGGATCGGGATGCCCTGACTCTCCCAGATGGACCCCTAGTGGAGCGGGTTCATCAGGACTTGACCCGCTGTCTCGGCATTCAGGGAGAACCCGAATTTGTCCAATTAACCCGCTATCAGGCCGCCATTCCGCAATACCATTTGGGACATTTGGGACGCATTGAGGCATTGGACAAGGCGTTGGAGCCTTACCCTGGTTTGCATACCTGCGCCAATTGGCGAGACGGGATCTCCGTGGCCAATTGCATTCGCAACGGGGAGCTTTTGGCCGAACGGTTGACGACAACGCAAAAGGAGGAGAATCTTGCAGCATGACACGCTTGATCGCCCTGGATACCGAAACCACCGGTCTCTCCCCGGCCAAGGGAGACCGTATTGTGGAGATCGGTTGTGTGGAGTTGATCAACATGCGCAAAGGGCAAAGCCGACAATGGTATATCAACCCAGAACGCAAGATTCCCGCTGAAGCCACTCGTGTTCACGGCATCACCGATGCACACGTGGCCAATGCCCCGCTGTTTAAAACCATTGCCCATGAATTCCTCGATTTCATTGGTGCGGATTCCTTAGTGATTCACAATGCCTCTTTTGACCTAGGATTTCTCAATGCAGAATTAAAACGGGTTCATCGACCGCCTTTGGAGAGTTCGCGAGCCGTTGACACCATGCTCATCTCCCGTCGTCGATTTCCTGGAGCCAAGGCGGATCTGGATTCATTGTGCAAACGTTTAAAGGTTGATAACTCCCACCGAAAACTACATGGTGCCTTGTTGGATGCCGATCTTTTGGCTGAGGCCTATGTGGCTTTGAGCGGCGGGGCTCAATTCACCATGGCCTTGACAGCCGATCCAGCAGTTCCAGTGATGGCCGACAAGTCAAAATCCTCGATTGAACCGGTGGCGCGTGAGGCCAGAAAGTGGCCGCTATCCCAAGAAGAAGAGCTGGCCCATGCGGAATTTCTGGAATTCATGCAAAAAGAGTTTGGGGCCTGTCTTTGGAATAACTTATAAAAAAAGAGAGGGTTTGGGAGATTCATCTCCCAAGGTTTTGACTTTGCCTTTATTGCTTTTGCGCGCTTTCTAACAAGCTTTTTTTCGCGCCTTTTGCGAAAAAAAGCGCAGCGCGCCTAAAAATCACCCGCGCTTGTACGGGTGAGCCTTAGTCCACAAGAGAGGAAAGAGCGGTTTTTGCTCTTTCCTCTCTTGTGGACCTATTGCCATCATTTCGAGTAAAAACAGGATATGAGCAAACCTAAGTAAAAATCACCAGAATGGCAACGTGGGGTGGCAGATTACACGGGGTGTTATGGCCAGTATGGAACACTCCATTCGCGAGATGGGCAAGGATTGGAAAGTGTTGCCAGCCGTTATTCCAGTGTTGATCTATCACGGCAACACCGCTTGGAATTATCCCAACGATTTGATTTCACTGATCGATGCCAACAGTGCCATGCACCCATGGTTGCTGAATATTCATTATATTTTGGTTGACTTGAGTACCACGGCTGATCCACTCTTATCCAGCATGCCCGACTCCGTGCAGGATTTTTGGCTTTAAAATATGGAACCCGTAGTCCAACAGAGCAAATGATCGCTCTTGGTCAGATTGTTGATGCGCTGCGCAATGCACCAGAACTTTTGACACCTGTTGTGATTTATTTAATAAAAACTTTCACATTAGTACAGACCGAAACCCTGCAAGAGATTGTCCTGCAGGTCAAACCAGAGGAGGAAACGGAAATGATGTCTATTTATGCACGAGAACTTATCGCCAAGGGTGAGGCACTAGGAGAGGCGCGAGGTGAGCATAAACGAGCGGTTTCTATGGTGCTACGTCAAATCCAACGCAAATTTGGTTCCATGTCGTCCCAGGTACAGGCTCAAGTGGAGAACGCTGAACTCTCAACTTTGGAAGATTGGGCTGACAGAATTTTGGATGCCCGCACCCTGAGTGATTTGTTTGAGACGCAAGAGCAAGCAATCATGCACTGATAACCTCCTTTGGGAGGCCGGGTGATAAGTGTGCGTCCGGTCATAATTTGTTTCTCAGAACTGAAAATAAATAAAATCGATCCGCGCAAATCCTCGCATGCTCAAAATACCAATGAATAGGATCGTGACAAGGATCATTTGTCCCCAGTAACGCAAACGGGGA
>JADFYY010000014.1 GCA_015232825.1 Magnetococcales bacterium | reverse complement strand
AAGATGGGTTCGAGTCGCAGCAACGTTGGGTGACCTTGGACAACGCCCCCTTGCGGGTTCCGATGAAACTGACCGCCGAACTAGACGACTATTTTGCCCGCCGAGAACGCAATCCTCACTCACTGCCTCCCAAAACCATCACAATTCATGGGTATATTCAGGAAAAAAACACCGCCCCAGAAGAGATCCCTGATTACTTGCGCTCGCTAACCACTGGACGCCACAGTCTAACCGTTGGCACTCTTTACTACCGCGTGGCCGTGGTGGAACGCAAAGAAGCACGCTATTTTTTTCTCTACGACACCACCTTACAAGAAAAACGAGAACAAAGATTTACTATCTTGCTAGGAGCCAGCATCCTGATCATCATCCTGATTTCAGCCTTGGGAGGGGTCTGGATGGTTGGAATCATTATTGCCCCAGTGACCGAACTGGCGACACGGGTGAAAACCCGTCAACCGGATGTCTGGTCACTGCAGTTGGCTGATGACTTTTTTCAAGATGAAGTCGGCGAATTGGCTCACGCCTTTGATCTCCATCTGGCACGCATTCGGGCTTTCATGGAGCGAGAACGGGCTTTTACGGCGGACTTGAGCCATGAATTACGCACCTCTTTGGCGGTTATTTTAAGTGCCGCTGAAATTCTTCTTTCCGATGACAGCCTCACAGAAAAACAGATCAATCGTGTCCGTCGCATAGACCGCGCCGCGCGGGACATGTCTGAAATGGGTACAGCTTTGCTGTTGATGTCGCGCGAGGAACACTCTCTGAGCATCGAAGAGAGTACCTGTGTGGCCGATGTCATTGAAGAAGCTGTTGAAAAACATCGTTTTCTACTCAAAAACAAACCGATTCATCTCACCCATCAAACCGATCCTGCCCTCTTGATCCCGGCGGATCGGGGATTGGTTTTCATCGCCATAGCCAATCTGATCCGCAACGCCTTTGCCTATACGGAGCAAGGGGAGATAGCCATCCTTCAAGACCACGCCTCCTTGACCATTCGTGACAGTGGCTGTGGTCTGCGCGACCCAAGCGAGACCCTCTTTCTGCGTCATTTTCGCGCGGCCCCTAGCCATGAAGGGTCTGGTATTGGACTCTCCTTAGTCAAACGAATTTGCGACCGCTATGGCTGGAAAATCAAGCTGACCTCCCAAGGAGGAAATGGCACCACCGTCCACATCATTTTTTTTCAAAATTAACTACCTTTTAACGTAGAACTCACCTTCGGTTAACCCACCATCGGGCAGACTCTCCCACACGTTCACCACGTTACTTAAAAGGGAGAAACCCGTTAACATGTTCAACCGATCACTGCGCACACTCTTTCCACCCTTGCAATGGTGGCATCGTGTTACACCCAACACCCTCAAGGCCGATCTGATTGCAGGCCTAACCGGTGCCATTGTCGTATTGCCTCAAGGGGTCGCCTTTGCCGCCATCGCTGGCATGCCACCGGTCTATGGCCTCTATGCGGGCATGATTCCAGCCATTGTGGCCGCCTTGTTCGGATCTTCCTGGCATCTGGTCTCCGGCCCAACCACGGCAGCCTCCATCGTCCTGTTTTCCCTATTAAGTATCCATGCCGAACCGGGCAGCGCGGCCTATGTACAATTGGCCTTGACCATGACCTTTTTGGTGGGATTGACACAATTTGCCCTGGGCCTGATCCGCTTGGGAAGCTTGGTCAACTTCATCTCTCATTCGGTGGTGATCGGCTTTACCTCTGGGGCCGCCATTCTGATCTCCATCAATCAAATTCACTATTTTTTCGGAATCGATATCCCAAAAGGAAGCGATTTCATTCATACCCTGCTGATTTTTTACCAACAACTGGGATCGATCAATCCCCAAATAGTGCTCGTCAGTTGCACAACTCTACTGATTGGCATCGCCTGTCGCCTGTGGCTCCCGCGCATTCCCTACATGATCGTCGCCTTAAGTATGGGCAGCCTGACGGCACTGACGATTGACGCCACCATGACCACCCCTTCTGGCATCACCTGGGTGGAGGCCATGTCTTCCTCTCTGCCTCCACTCTCCATGCCTGATTTTTCACTTGCCACACTCCGTACCCTGGCACCAGGTGTGATCGCCGTAACCCTGCTCGCCCTAACCGAGGCCATTTCCATCGCACGCGCCATGTCTTTGCGTAGCGGACAAACCCTCAATGCCGATCAGGAGTTCATAGCTCAAGGACTCTCAAACCTAGTTGGTAGCTTTTTTTCCTCCTACGTGGCCACAGGATCCTTCAACCGGAGTGGACTCAATTATGAAGCGGGAGCCAAAACCCCGATTGCTGCCGCCAGTTCTGGTCTGATTTTGATCGGACTGGTCATGCTGGTCGGCCCCCTCGCCTCTGTTTTGCCCCATGCCGCCATGGCTGGAGTGCTGTTTTTGGTAGCATGGGGATTGATTGACTGGCATCACATCCACCAGACCTTGCGCACCAGTCGATCCGAAACCATTATCCTGACGGCGACCTTTCTGGCAACCCTGTTCTTTAATCTAGAAATCGCCATTTTGTTTGGTGTCATGCTCTCATTGGGGATCTATCTGGCACGCACCTCCAATCCCAATGTGGTTTCCCGTGTTCCCGACCCCGATCACCCACGCCGTCGCTTCACCTCCTCCCCAACTCTGCCAGAGTGTCCAAAAGTCCGCGTGGTGCGGGTGGATGGTTCCCTATTTTTCGCGGCCATTGGGTCCATTCAAAAACAAATCGATGCCTTAGCTGACCTCTCTGTCCATTTGGTAATCGTGGCATCAGGCATCAATTTCATTGATCTGGCTGGCGCGGAATTTCTGGCCATGGAAGCCACAAAACGTCGGCAGGCTGGAGGCGGCCTCTATCTGGTGCGTCTCAAAGAAACCCCTTACTCACTCTTGGAGAAGGGGGGATATTGGCAAACCATCGGCAAGGAAAACCTTTTCGCCTCCAAGCAAGAGGCCATTCAAGCTATCTTTTCCAAAATGAATCCAACCCAATGCAGCTCATGCACGCTCAGGGTGTTCCGGGAGTGCGGACCTTTAAGCAAAACCGAACAACTCCCCTGGAGAAGACCTCTTTTTCCCACCAACAAGGCGGCTTAAAAAAATGGCACTCTATCATAATCGCATTCTCGCCGTAATCGACCCACTCCCCTCTGGAGAATTCATGGCGCGTCAGGTTGTCACCATCCTACGGCAGACGCAAGCCAATCATCTGCTGTGGGTCACGCTGTGTGATGACCTTGGACCGGCTTTTGAAAGTTGCCACGCCCCATTTATGACTCCAATGCAATGGCTGCAGCGCACCGAAGCAGACCTACAGAAGCGATTGCGTGAACTGTTGCAACATCTGGGCGTTGATTCGTGTGCATTCAAGCTGCTCACTGGAGCCCCAAACCGGGTGATCTCCGAGTTATCCGCCGAATGGTACGCAGACTTGATTCTGGCTTCCACCACCGACATGGACAAAATCACCGGTCACAACACGCTGAAATGGCTGCAATCGCCACTTCCACTGACCGGTAAAGTCCTGGCCGTGCCACCCCACTCATTTCACCCAACAAGAACTGGCTGGAACCGTCTCTGCAACTCACGTTTCCTGCAACGCATCACAAAGGGAGTCAATTTGACCTGAATTTTTTTGCGATTAACCATCTTTTAACACTCCCTTAACGTTCTCTTAACGCAGCCTTGGCTAGCCTTGCTCTCTGTCGCCCATAATCTCACATGGATACCTAAAAATTCTCAAAAGGGAGCAACACCATGGCACACCCAACTCCAACCCATTCTACCACCTCTTATTTTAAACTCATCGCATGGGGGGGTGCGTCGCTTACGATGTATGCCTTTCTTCTGTTCTTTGAACAACCCATTCTCGCGCTCACATCCCAAGGAAAATGGTTTTTTATCTTCCCTGTTCTGATTGCCTTTGCCTTTTCCATTGTTCACGGCAATTTCACCGCCGAGTTCTGGGAACGTTTAGGCTTTCGCGCCAACAAATAGATCGGTAAGGAATCATTACATGGAATCACTTGATTTTATTCATCTCACGCTCTCCAACGGCCTCTATCTGTTCATCGTCGGATTTGTCGGCGGATTGGTCAGTGGATTTATCGGTTCTGGTGGGGCCTTTGTTCTGACCCCTGCCATGATGAGCCTTGGAGTTCCAGGCATTGTCGCGGTGGCCAGCAATATGTGCCATAAATTTCCCAAGGCCATGGTGGGAGCCTTCAAACGGGCGAAATATGGACAGGTCGATTGGAAGATGGGCCTGATCATGGGAGCCTCTGCCGAGGCCGGTGTGTTGCTGGGAGCCCACTATCAAGAATTAATCAAACAACACTTTGGCGATGCCGGATCCAACCTCTATGTATCGGTTGCCTTTGTGGTCATTTTAGGTCTGGTGGGTGGTGTGGTGATGCGGGACACCATTAAAACCTATCGATCTGGCATGCTAGAAGAGGAGAAACCAGGACGGTTGGCCCAATGGGTTCAAAGCATCCATATTCCAGGCACCATGGTCTATTTTCCCAGCATTAAAACCCGAATTTCCATCCTGTTCACCATTCCTTTGGGGTTTGCCACCGGTATGCTGGCAGCCACCATCGCGGTTGGCGGATTCATCGGCGTACCTGCGCAGATTTATGTTCTGGGGATGAGTAGTCTGATGGCCTCAGCCACGGAACTGGTGATTGCCTTTGTCATGGGTGTTGGCGGAACCATCAAATTCGCCTGGAGCGGCTATGTGGATATCCGTCTGGCGATGATTATTCTGGCTGGATCCCTTTTTGGCATCCAATTAGGCGCGATTGGCACCACTTACGTCAAACCATTCATGATCAAACTGGTCATGGGAGTCATCATGCTGACGGTGATGGTCAGTCGGGCCTTGGTGCTTCCGGTCTACCTTTCACAACTGCAATGGATTCCGGCCATGGACTCCAACACGATGACATTATTGAAGAACACCAGCTTCTTCATCATGATTCTAGCCTTGGCGACCGGGGCAGGCATTATCATTGTCGCCATTCTCAAAGGAAGACGGGCGCAAACCAACTCTTTAAACATGCTCAAACAAGCGGCCTAAAAGGATCCGGTCATGACCAACAAAAGGCGCATCATTGCGGTTATCGATCTCTTTTCCGATCCTGAAATGGTAAGCGTGGAGGCCATGACCTTATCCAACCAACTCTCTTGCGAGATGCGATTTGTGACGCTGTTCGACCACTTGAACACCACCCCCTCTGGCCTGAGTTCCCAGGAGCAATTTCAACATTGCGAAAACGAACTGATGGATCGCTTGCGCCGCCATGTCAAACTCATGGGGGCAAAAGAGGCACTCTGTAGTGTCCTTAGCGGCCATGCCAGCGAAGAACTGGGAAAACTGGCCACCCAATGGGGGGCGGATTTAATTCTTGCGGATGCGGCCACTGCCCGAACCATTCACCAGGGGTGGTTCCCCTGGTTACACCCCATTACTCCCTTGCCCTGTCGGCTGCACGTTGTGCCACCAGCCCCGGTCAACTTTTTGCACACCATCACCAATTTCCTACAGTTTCCAAAACCAAAGGATTGCTAAACCGCGACCAAAAATTGGAACGGCAACGGTTTTTGTTGGACGATGCTGGACGATTTCGGATAGAGTATTCTGAAGTTGCCAAATCAGCTAGGAGATTAAGTCATGCACAACTTGCATCCATCTTTGATACGCACAAGTTCGTCAAACAGATGATTGCCACGGGATTCACTGAAGAGCAGGCCGAAACCCAGGTTCATTTGCTTTCAGAGATTCTCGGTTATCAGCTTTCCACCAAGGCGGATGTGGCCAAGGTGGATGTCAATGTCTTGGAAATCAAACGGGACATTAAGGAGTTGGATGTCAAGCTGGAGACCAATGTTCTGGAAATCAAACGGGACATTAAGGAGTTGGATGTCAAAATAGAATCCGTAAAGTCGGAACTCAAACGTGACATCATGGAAATAGATCTCAAGTTGGCCACCGTGGAAGCCAACCTCAAGCGAGACATCAAGGAACTAGATGTCAGGATGGACACTCGGTTTAAGGAATTGGAACTCCGAATGGTCATCAAAATGGGAGCGATGATTTTGGCCGGGATAGGCCTTTTGTTCGGGCTTATGCGAGCGTGGCCACTCCCCGTTCAGTATATCCCACCCTCTCCTCAGCACGCCCAGGAGATGCGCTTGCCTGCTCCTCCCTCGCTCCCTGCCAAGTAAAAAATCCCACACCACCCAAATAAAAAAAGAGGCCGAAACTAGGATTATGGCCATTCAGGCTATTTATTTGATACTCCCCTTGACAACGATTTGCACAACGATTAATCTCTCTCAACCGCATTAACGCAATGCGACCATTCAAAAAACACCACCATACTTGACATAAAGGAAATTCAGCATGAAACATTCGCTTCTGATCGCCGGTTTGGGTATCGTTTCCCTCGTTGCCGTCAATTCGGCCTCTGCCGCTGATGCCGCCAAAGGCGAAGCCGCATTCAAAAAGAGCTGTGGTGCATGCCACTCCGTCAAAGCTGGCGAAAAGAAAATTGGCCCCAACTTGGCTGGTATTGCTGGTCGTGCTGCTGGGACTGAAGCCGGTTTCAAATATTCCGAGGGTTTCACGGGCGTCTCTTGGAATGCCGCCACCCTGGATAAATATCTGGCGGATCCAAAAGCCTCATTCCCGAAAACCAAGATGACCTTTGCTGGCGTCAAGGATGCCGCAGAGCGTGCCGACATCATCGCATTCTTGGGTGTGAAATAAGTCGTCATTCGTTTTGCCTGAAAAAATCTTGATCCAAACGGCGGGTCGCTTCATGCGATTCGCCGTTTTTTGTTTTCGCATCAAGAATGCCCCTGTGCAAAGGATCGGTTTGTCGCTAAAATGTTCATCACCACTCGCAACACTATAAGAAACAAATCTTTTTTAAACAGCACAGGATTGAATATGACGCTCTATTCACGCAGATCCGCCAATCGATGCGCAACCGTGACTGTATGGTTGTTGATCATGACCTTGACCTTGTCGGCCTGCGGGTTGAAGGGGGATCTTTATATGCCAGGAACAGAAGAAAAAAAAGGCAAGCACGCCACATCGTCTCAAAAGCTTTGAGACCTAATTTGATTGAGTGACCATGGATTATTTTTGTTACCAGGAAAATCGTCTGCATTGTGAACAAGTTCCCTTAGACAAAATCGCTCAGGTGGTGGGGACACCGTTTTATTGTTATTCAGCGGGTACACTAGAGCGTCATTTCGATGTCTTCCGTGAGGCTTTTGCTTCGGTGGATCATCTGATCTGTTATTCGGTCAAGGCGAACAGTTCCTTGGCGATTCTGGATATTCTGGTGCGTCGAGGTTCCGGCTTTGACATTGTCTCTGGTGGCGAACTCGAACGGGCGCGTCGGATTGGGTGTCCGGGCCAACGGATTGTTTTTTCTGGCGTGGGCAAATCCGCCAGCGAAATCAAAAACGCGCTGGAATATGGCATTCTCATGTTTAATGTGGAGAGTCCAGGTGAATTGATGCGCATCAATACCCTAGCGGGTCAGATGGGCAAAAAGGCTCCCATTGCCTTGCGTATCAACCCGGATGTCAACCCAGTCACTCACCCTTACATCTCCACCGGCCTTAAGCGCAACAAATTTGGCATTCCCCATGCCCAAGCTCTGGATCTTTACCGTCAGGCTGCAGCACTGGAACATGTAACCCCTATTGGTTTGGATTGTCACATTGGTTCGCAATTGACCACTCTGGAGCCTTTTGTGGAGGCGTTGCAGCGGGTTAAACAGCTTCTAGCCACCTTACGCAAGGAGGGAATCGCCATTCGTTATTTGGATTTAGGGGGAGGTTTGGGTATTCCCTACGAGGCCCAACAGACCCCGCCCAATCCCGAACGGTATGCACGCGCCCTGCTTGCTGAACTCGATGGTCTTGACGTTGTTCTCATTTTGGAACCAGGACGGGTGATTGTGGGCAATGCGGGTATTCTGGTGACCCGTGTGGAATATGTCAAAACTGGTGAGGAGAAACGATTCATCATCACCGATGCTGGCATGAACGATTTGATTCGACCCGCTTTGTATGACGCCTATCACACCGTTTTGCCAGTCATGCGACGTTTTGACCGGGAAGAGATTCTGGCGGATGTGGTGGGACCGATTTGTGAAACCGGGGATTTTTTTGCCAGGGATCGCATGCTGCCAGAATTTTATCCTGGCGAACTGTTGGCCGTTCGTTCCACTGGGGCGTATGGCTTCTCCATGAGCAGCAATTACAACACCCGTCCACGGGTTGCGGAAGTCATGGTACGTCAGAACCGTTTTGCCGTGGTGCGACCACGAGAAACCATTCAGCAACTGCTAGAACAGGAAACCCTGTTCACATGAGGAGATCGAGTTAAACATGGAATTCATTGATCTTCAAGCGCAATATCGTATCATGCGCGACCCGGTCAACCGGGCTATCCAGGAGGTTTTGGACTCTTCCCGTTACATCAACGGACCATGGGTAAAAGAACTGGAAACGGTTCTAGCCCGTTTTGTCGGGGTTGGACATGCGGTGGGATTTTCGTCTGGAACCGATGCCCTGCTGGCCATTTTGATGGCTTGGGGTATCGGTCCAGGCGATGAGGTGATCACTTCGCCTTTTTCTTTTATTGCCACGGCTGAAACCATTGCGTTGGTTGGGGCGAGGCCGGTGTTTGTGGATGTCTCCCCAGACACCTTGAATCTGGATCCTGAGTTAATTGAGGCGGCCATCACTTCGCGGACTAAGGCCATCATGCCCGTGAGCATTTTTGGGCAATGCGCCGATTTTGATGCCATCAACGCCGTGGCGGCGGCTCATGGTTTGCTGGTATTGGAAGATGCCTGTCAATCCTTTGGGGCCACTTACAAGGGACGTCGATCTTGTGGTGTGACTTCTGCGGCGGCCACCTCTTTTTTTCCGGCCAAGCCTTTGGGGTGTTATGGGGATGGCGGCATGGCTTTCACGCAGGAGGCCGAATTGGCGCAACGTCTGCGGATTATTCGGGAGCATGGTCAGATTGAGCAATACCGTCATACCATGCTTGGGATCAACGGGCGGTTGGATACGTTGCAAGCGGCCATTTTATTGGCGAAATTTCCCTTTTTCGAAGGTGAGATTCAGGCACGGCTTAAGGTGGCTGACCGTTATGCGACCCTTTTTGCCAGCAAGGTACGCATCCCTGAGATTCGATCTGAAAACATAAGCGTTTTTGCTCAATATACGGTACGCATCACCGACCGGGAGCGGGTACGGGCGGCTATGAGTTCGGCTGGCATTCCCACTGCGATTCATTATCCCACTCCTTTGCATCGTCAGGCTGTGTTTGCTTCGTTGGGCTATGGGGATGAGGCTTTGCCGCAGGCGACGTTGGCGGCACGGGAGGTTATGTCTTTGCCCATGCATCCGTATTTGACCAGTGAGCAGCAGGATCAGGTTGCTTTAGTATTGTTGCAGGCTGTGGCATGACAGAGGACGCGCTTGAATTGATCCATCAAGTGGCTCAGGCTCAAGCTCACGTTAGGGCGTTGCAGCAGGTATTGAGTCGCATTCCCCATGGTCGTGGTGATCACACCGATTTATGTCGTATGGCTAACGAGGGGATGCCACCGGTAGACAATGATCATTGTCAGTGTCATGTGGCTTTGATTCGCAAGGCATTGGCTGACAAATATTAGGTGAGATTGTTGTTGCTAAAAAGGAGGTTGCTCAATGTGTGTTGCATCATACTCACTGCCAGTATTCTTTTTTCTTGTTGCGATGGGGTGGATGGAGACAGCTAGTGCCATCGAGATTGCACCGCGCATCAGTGATCGCGAGATTATTCAAGAACTCACCACGATCAAGGCGGGTCAGGATAAAATCAATCAACGTTTGGATGACAGTATTCAGAATACCAATAAACGTTTTGATGATGTCAATAAACGGATTGAGGAGAGCAATCAGGCGACCAATAAACGGATTGAGGAGAGCAATCAGGCGACCAATAAACGGATTGACGATCTCACCTCCTCTGTCAACGATCTTCGTCATACGATGCTGACCTTGTTCGGAGCCTTGTTGAGCCTGATCATGGCCTTGATTGGTTTTATTCTTTGGGATCGTCGCACGATGATGAGACCTTTGGAAGAACGGATTGCTCAGAATGCTAAGGAGATTAAAACAATACAAGAGCTTCTTCAGGAGAAATCCAACCAGTTGAGTCAATTTCTTCAGGTGCTGCGAGAGATGGCCAAGGACGATCCAAAATTGTCCACGGTCCTGCGCAATTTTTCTCTCTTGTGAACGGTTTACTCCATTCCCGGAAAACCAACCTGCCGCAATGCTTCATACAATACCACAGCCACACTTTGAGCAAGATTCAAACTACGGGTTCGAGGAAGCATGGGAATGCGCAATTGACGATTGACATGGGCAGAAAGGATCTCTGGCGGCAAACCGCTCCCTTCAGCCCCGAATAAAAACCAATCGCCTTTTTCATAAACAAAGGGCGTCTGACCCTTGGTGGCCTTGGTGGTGACCACAAACAAACGACCATCCAATGGAAATTCAACCATGAATTCAGCCCAATCATTCCAACGTCGCACCATGGCCCACTCACGATAATCCATACCAGCCCGTCGAACGCCAGCCGCATCCAGACGAAAACCCAAAGGACCAATCAAATGTAAATGCGATCCAGTGGCTGCACAGGTACGCAATACGGCCCCGGCATTCTGAGGAATTTCAGGTTGATACAGAACAACATGGAAAGTCATTACGTCTCTTGCAACAAAGAGAGCTGCAAATTCTCGTCATGACGCGGGAAAGGCATGGGATAATTACCAGAAAAACAAGCGTCACAATACCCAGATCCAGTACCGTTGACCGTGGCATATAACCCCTCCAAAGAGAGAAATGCCAAAGAATCCGCCGTGGTATAAATCCGCATCTCCTCGACAGAATGACTAGACGCCAACAATTCATCACGAGATGGGGTGTCAATGCCGTAATAACACGGATTGGTGGTCGGTGGCGAAGAGATACGTAAATGAACAGACTTGGCCCCAGCCGCACGCACCATCTTGACAATCTTGCGACTGGTCGTCCCCCGCACAATGGAGTCATCCACCAAAACAACATGCTTACCCTGAATAATGTGTGGGTTGGCGTTGAGCTTGATCTTGACCCCAAAATGACGAATGGATTGTTGCGGTTCGATAAAGGTTCGACCCACATAATGATTGCGAATTATGCCCAGTTCAAACGGCAAACCAGCGGCCAAGGCAAAACCCAATGCCGCAGGAACCCCAGAATCAGGCACCGGAATCACCAGATCGGCTTCAGGGACAGGATTCTCCTGTGCCAAACGCATGCCAATACGCTTGCGCGATGCGTAAACATTGACCCCATCAATGTTGGAATCAGGACGGGCAAAATAGATATATTCAAAAATACACAAACGCCGATCTTTCCGAGGGAACGGAAAGAAGGATTCAATGCCATCTGGGCTAATCACCACCACCTCTCCAGGCTCCACATCCCGGACAAACTCGGCATCGATTAAGTTCAACGCGCACGTTTCGGAAGAGAACACATAACCACTCTTGCCCACCCGCCCCAATACCAAAGGACGCAAACCATAGGGATCCCTCGCCCCAATGATGCACTGTTCGTTCATGGCCAGCAGGGCATAAGAACCCTGAACCTGACTCAAAGCCTCCACCAACCGTTCGGCAAAGGTCTTGCGTCTTGACAAAGCCGTCAGATGCACAATGACCTCCGTGTCCATGGTGGATTGAAAAATCGAACCGCGCCGCTCCAACAAACGACGCATCTCTACCCCATTGACCAAATTGCCATTGTGCGCCATGGCCATGCCGCCATGGGCCGTATCTACCACCAATGGCTGGCGATTGCGCGCATTGAGACTCCCTCCAGAGGTCGAATAGCGCACATGTCCAATGGCTTGCCGACCTTTCAAAAGATCCAGCTCATGCTGCCGAAAAACATCCGCCACCAGCCCATGACCCCGATTGGCCAGAAAAATCCGCTCATCCACAGAAACGATTCCAGCCGATTCCTGACCACGATGTTGCAAAGCATACAACCCCAAATAAACTAAATTGGAAGCTTCAGGATTATCGTAAACACCAAATACACCACACTCATCATGAAAATGATCGTCGGAAAGAATTGTCACAATTTGTTCTTCCTATTGTATTACCTTAAGGGAAGGAATTCTTCTTTTTGACGAGGCAGTATAAACCACGACATCATTAAAATCAATGCGTAGCGGTTCAGCCTGTCAGATGAGCGACCATTTCGGTCAAAGTGGCCACTGGCTGCACCACAATACCCAGGCCTTGCGGCAAATTTTTCAAACATTGGGAAGGGACCAAACAATGGGTGAAACCCAATTTGGCCGCCTCTTTCAGTCGGACTCCAGCATGAGATACCGCCCGCACCTCGCCACCCAAACCAACCTCTCCCAAAATCACCAGACCCACATCCACGGTCAGATTGCGATAAGAGGCATACAACGACGCCGCCACGGCCAGATCCGCCGCCGGTTCCGTAATCCGATAGCCGCCAGCCACGTTGAGAAACAGGTCGTGATTGAACAATCCCAATCCCAACCGTTTCTCCAGCACCGCCGCCAGCATGGCCAAACGATTGGGATCCAATCCCAAGGTGGCACGTCGCGGTTGAGCCAAAAGGCTGGAGGCCGCCAGAGATTGAATCTCTACCAACAAAGGACGAGTTCCCTCCATGCCCGCAAAGACTACACGACCGGCAGAGACCACGTTTCGTTCCGAAAGAAACAGTTCCGAAGGATTGGGCACTTCAGCCAGACCGCTTTCATGCATCTCGAAGACGCCGATTTCGTTGGCCGGACCAAAACGGTTTTTAATAGCCCGCAAAATCCGATAATCGTGTCCCCGTTCTCCTTCAAAGTGGAGGACCGTATCCACCATGTGTTCCAACACACGAGGTCCAGCGATTTGACCATCCTTGGTGACATGCCCCACCAAAAACAAGGCCATATTGCGCTGTTTGGCCAATTGAATCAAACGAGCGGCGCACTCCCGCACCTGGGTGACCGCCCCAGCTCCAGAGGAAATGGCTTCGGTCGCCAGGGTCTGAATGGAATCGACCGCCAAAACAGAAGGCGCGGTTTTTTGCACCGCATCAATCACAGCTTCCAGATGATTTTCCATCAAGACCAACAGACGATCACAGGGAATGGAGAGCCGTTCACTCCGCTGTTTAATCTGTTGGGGGGACTCTTCACCGGAAACATACAGCACAGTTTGGTGTGTAGAGAGCTTTGCCAAGGCAGTCATGAGCAGAGTTGACTTGCCGATTCCTGGATCTCCGGCAATCAAGATGGCAGATCCAGGGGTCAATCCGCCGCCCAAAGCGCGATCCAGTTCACCAATACCGGTAGCCAAACGAGCCTGAGTTTCACTCGATATGGCAGAGATCAAAACAGGCAATGGCTGAAGGCCAGAGCCGCGAGAGGGTTGTCCTTTAGCAGATCCGCCAGTAGGTTCCACCTGAAAGGCCTTCAGCGTGTTCCAGGCATCGCATACGGTACAACGTCCTTCCCAACGGGCAAAATCCGCACCACACTCTTGACAAACAAACCGCTGTTTATCCCGTGCCATGCGGCCTCAGGTCACCAAACGCAAATTGGGACGGGTACGTTTTTCCGGGGATGTAACCGCTGGCTCTTCGCAACCGCCCTCGATCACACGCAGTTCAAACTTGGCTGCAGGAGGAGGTGGCGGGGGTGGCGGGTGTAACGGAACTTCTTCAAGGCCATGTCGCGTGCGGACCTCTTCGGGCATGGACTCTGTCCAAAACATCCCCTTCATGGAGTCTGGATTAAACACTCCCCACAAGGCGTCATACGGAATGACGCAGTAATGAGGAATGCCGCCAAAGCGTAACTCCGACTCAATGGCCGTGGCGGTGAAGTCAATGGGTTGAGGCATGTTTTTGTTCAAGATCAAACGAAGATCCAGGTCTTTATTGAATCGTCTAGGAACCGCCACGTCTGGACGTGTGGCATCCAAACAAAGCATCACCCGCCCCTCGGTTTCGAGGAGTTGACGAACCACACTGGCTTTTGGAGAGGAGTGTTGAGGTATCATACTTTCCCTATGCCTTAAAACCGGTCTGATTGCAAAACACACACCCTTTGCCCTGACACATAGAGCAGGGTTCCCGATTGGGCGTAGCAACGGGTGGTGGAGGTGGAGGGGGGGGTGAGGAGATCGCTCTGGTAGGCGATTGGGTGCGAGGGGCCGATGGTAAAAAGATTCCCATGCTCTGGGCCATCCGGGTTGTATCCACACCCAACCGTTGGGACAATTGATCGAGCAAGGTCTGTTCATTGGCATCGCAGTTTCCATCGGCATAAATGACACTCATGCATCCTGCGACAATCAGATGGGCCTCTTCAGAGCCACGGGCAATGGGATTCAAGACTTCTGAGAACACTTGATTTTCATCCAAAAATGCCCGTACTGCGTAATTTTTGAACTTGTCGATCAACTCCTCCAAAGGAAAACCGCCGAAGACCGGGTGTTGACCATTTTGGAGCAGAAAATTGCGAAATCCATCGATTTCCGTCCGTTGTAGGCGTCCGTGTTGGGCCGCCAGCAACCCCGTATAGGCGCAAAACGCCTCAACGACGGGTTTATATTGGGCCGCCTTGATGCGAGGCCCAATATTTTGCAATCCTCGGAACAAACCCGTGGCCAAGTCTGTTGCAGCACCGACAGCCCGATGTCCCCGATCCATCCATTCGTTTTGCGCGACCATGCTTCTTCTCCAGTATCAGTCAGTGCGGAAAGAATGATTTCAGAATAATTGTAATAACGCCCCCAACTGTTACGGCCATACCCCACTTGAGTGGAGCCAGCTCAATTTGCAAATCACGTTTTGTGACCAGTTCGTCTTGCGCTTTGGCGATGACGCGAACCACCTCTTCGGCTTGACCTACCTGAAAACCAGCCGCTTTTAATCGGTCTACCAGTTCCAGTGTATCGAAAGTGACTGTAGCCATGATGTCGCTCCAATTTTTTTAACGGCCTTGATCATCGTTTCGGCCAACCAGGGGCTTTGCCCCTAGGCCACTAATAATGTAAACATCATCCACACCCAACCCATTGTCAAGGCTTTTCAAGCCCCAATAATTGTTGAAAAAGCAGTTCAGCTTCGGGTGGCGTGGCCGTGAAATGAATGGTCTGCCGTCCATCCCCTTCATCCTCAGTGATAACCTTGGCGTAGAGTTGATTGGTGATGGATTGATTTTGAAGATCAAACAACTCAATCCGAAGATTGGTCAAACGCTCGACTTGCAAGGAAGAAACCATTTCAGCCAACGGTGGCGCAATGGCATTCAAAGTGCCCACATGAATGGCTTGCCCCGCATGCTTGCCCTCCATGACATGAATGCGCACCTTCAGAGGAACATCCAACACCCGCAACGCGATTTTCTCAGGCTTGGCCAACTGCAACACATAAGGACCGGTTATGCCACTGACTTGATGAATCATAATGGGACGCCCCACTCCTTTCGGCATGACCTCCCAACTTTGATCAATGGACAAAATGGGACCGCAAGCCTTTGCCGTGGCATCCGAAATCAAAATCTGCCCGCCAACAGTCAAAGACTCAATGCGAGCCGCAAGATTGACACTGCTGCCGACCACACCATATTTGGTCCGCTTGTCCGAACCAATGTTACCCGCCACCACCAAACCGGTATTCAATCCAATCCCCATCATGAATTCTGGAAAACCCTTCGCACGATTTCTAGCATTCACTTTTGACATGGCTTGCTGCATCTCCAGTGCGCACGCCACAGCCCGTTGTGGATCATCCAAACCAACGGATGGAGCCCCAAAAAGGGCCAAAATGCCATCACCCATGAATTCAATAATTGTGCCGTGATATTTTATCAATATTTCAGTCATTGCTTCCAGATACAGATTGAGCATCAAAACCACATCTTCCGGGGAACGCTGTTCGCTCAACAGGGTGAACCCCCTTAAATCCGACATCAAAACCGTCACTTCCCTTTTCTCTCCACCCAGACGCAACCCATTGGGAGAGTTCAAAATGGTATTCACCACATCCTCAGACATGTAACGACCAAAAGTCGTCCGAATGAATTGATTGGCCCGATCAAGCAAATTATTCATCTTTTTTTGCTCAGCCAACACTTCAACCAGACTGTTGTTCAAAGCCGTAATATCTTGATTGTTCTTCTCGATCTGCTCGCGAGCAAATTTAAGTCCAAGATGGGTCTTGATACGCGCCAGCACAATTGGAGCTGAAAAGGGTTTAATGATGTAATCCACCGCTCCCAAAGTCAAACCCAACTCCTCATTTTCCGTCTCACCCTGTCCGGTGACAAAAATCACCGGAATACCCTTGGTTTGTGGGTTTTCATGCAAACACCGACAGACTTCATAACCATCGAGGCCTGGCATAACGATATCTAGAAGAATCAAATCGAACTTGTGGATCAAAGCAATCCGCAAAGCATCCCTGCCGTCCGTGGTCATGGAAATGTCATAATCCTCTTTCAATAACTCAGCCAGAATCTTGATGTTTGCTGGAACATCATCGACAATCAAAATTCTTGGTTGGTTGGATCTCTCAATCATGACCACTCCTCGTCAGAAATCTTTTAGTGCCTTGACCAAAGAGGCCATTTCCTTAGAGGCCTCATTAAAGTCAAAACGGTCAAGCGCGTTTTTAATGCGCTGGTAAGATTCATTAAAATCACCTTGCAAGAAAGGTTTGATCGACTCCAGTTGCTCCAGTGCATCGAATGCATTGTCAGCTATCGAGGCCGCCAAAGCATGCATCATGGGTTTTAGCCGCTCTGGATCCACGGGTTCGACACTTTCATGCGGCAAAACCTCCTCCTCAGGCAGCACCGCCACCGCATTCACCAATTCCCGCAGACTGTTTTCAAATCGATTCAACAAACCCGGCCAACTGGAACGGGCATTATTTTTAATACTGGCCTCCAGGTCACGGGCATCGGTAAACAACGCCACAGCCGAGATGTTGCCAGCGACTCCCTTGATCGAATGAAGCAATTTGACGACTGACTCCATCTCTTCCCGACGTCGATCCGTCAGAGCCTGTTTGACCTGCTGTGCGGCGTCCGCATAATGAGTAGAAAATTCCAGCAATATGGATCGCAACAAAGACCAGTTGCCATTCAAACGTTCCAAAGCGGAGCTCATGTCGATTCCAGCCACAACAGGAATACCCGTTGAAACGTCAACAGGTAATGGCATGGCCTTCTGCATGACCGTGGCACCAATACCCTCACGAGGCACAATCCAGTGTATCAATGCCGCAAACAACCGCTGTTTGTCAATAGGTTTTGCCAAATGATCGTTCATGCCTGCTTCCAAACATTTTTCGCGATCACCACTTAAGGTATGCGCAGTCATAGCTATGATGGGCAAAGCGGTAAAATGCGGATTTTGTCGAATCTGGCGAGTTGCGGTATAACCATCCATTTCAGGCATCTGCAAATCCATCAGCACCAAATCATAAGTCTCTTGCGCAATTTTCTCGACCGCCTCACATCCATTGACCGCCATATCGACCACCAAGGATAAGGCCTGCAAAATTTCTTTGGCCACCAAACGATTGATGGCATTATCTTCCACAAGCAAAATTCGCGCCCCTTTGATTCGTGCCATCACCGTATCACGATCCAACAAAGGATCTCTTTTTGCTTCATGGATGACCTCACTCTTGGCCGTGTGAGGCGCAAATGTGGCTGTGAAATAAAATGTACTTCCATGTTGGGGTTTGCTGACGACCCATATCTTACCCTGCATCATGGCCACCAGCCTTTTGCAAATGACCAGACCCAATCCTGTCCCACCAAATTTACGTGTTGTGGAGCTATCCGCCTGGGTAAACGCCGTAAACAAAAAATCAATTTGCTCCCCAGACAGTCCCACACCCGTATCCTGCACAGCAAACTCCAAAACAACCTGCTCTTGAGTCTCAGAGAGCGTCCTGACCCGCAACTCCACTTTGCCAGCGGGTTTATCAATAAATTTTATGGCATTACTGACCAGATTCATCAAGATCTGCTCAAGACGCAAGGCATCCCCCAGCAATTCACGGGATGATTCCTCAGTGCTGATGATTAGCTCGATGTTCTTGGCCACAACCTGAGCGTGGAAAAGATTCTCCAGTTGCTCAAAGACCTCACCCAGTCGAAACGGCACAGATTCCAAAACCAACTTGCCAGCATCGATTTTGGAGAAATCCAGAATGTCGTTAAGAATGCTCAGCAGAGAACGGGAGGAGCTGACAATCTTGGTAAGATAGTCCTGTGCAAGCTCACTCATGGGTGTTTGCAACGCCAGATCGGTCAAACCAATGATGGCGTTCATGGGGGTGCGGATTTCATGGCTCATGTTGGCGAGAAATTCGGATTTGGCCCGTGTGGCCTGTTCCAGGGCCGACCGTTGTCGCGCGAGGTCTGTCACCATTTGCTGAAAGGTTTGAGCCAGTTGACCGATTTCATCGTGTGAATGAATCTCGATTGTTGTATTAAAATGGCCCTTACCAATTTCAATAGAGGATCTACGCAGGGATTCAATGGGCGTGGTAATAAGATTTTGCAATCGGGAAGCCAAGAAAAAGGCCAGCACTAGGGAAAACACCAAAACAGACACAATCAAGACACCATTCTTGGCCAATTGCTCATCGAGGGCCTCCAGGTTGGCGTGGATAAGGATGGAACCAATCTGCTCCCCATCCAGCATAATCGGTTGCTGCAGCACCAATTCATCCGCCTCAAACGTGGCGGCATAGTGATGGGACAAAAAAAACGAAACCATTGGATCGCTCTGTTCTGGATCCTTATAGGCTGCAAAGAGTGTTCCATCCAACTTGAACAAGGCCGCAAGATGTATGGCCTGATTGGCCTTCAAGGCCTGCAAGGTCATACTAGCGGTCTCTGGGGCATCGAACGCCAAAGCCGCGCGACTGTTAAAGGCAATCATCTCCATTTGAATACTGATATTGTTTGTCAAGGCATTCCGCTCTTGGAGATATTCGACGGCAGAAAAAACAAGGGTTGCCAATAAAAGCGTAACGCCACTCAGCATGGTCATGATTGCGGTCAACTTACTGCGGATGGATAAATTCTTAAAACGCTGATAGATCGAATTATGGAATGACATGGCCCACCTGCAACAGTGTGGCGTTGACTTTCAATCCTGCCTGAAGAACCGTTTCAAGGTTGATTGCAAACTTTAAATTATCACTTATATTGACAAAATGAATCATCCCCCCCTGTCTGGCAAAATCAGCCCGATCGCCAACAGTCAGAATGGGTTTTTTTTGAATGGTGGTCAAAATTGCCGATATTTTTTCTGATTCCGCTTGAGTGATGAACAGAAGGTGACACTGTGCGGCCTGCTGGACAGCCTCCAGGTATAGGATGGTGATGGGGTGATTCTGGGTGGTTTTTTTGGTCAGGGCCTCCAGTGCCGAACCAAACGGATTATCTCCCAAAACGCAGAGACGAAAGGGAGCTTGATCATCGGTGAATGCGGTAGAAGGCCATGTGATGAATTTGGTGAAATTATAGAGATAGGCCCCTTTGACTTGGTATTCAGTGGGTTGTTCCGCACAGACCGTGCCGAATATCATACTGAGCAAGAAAACCGCTGACCAAAGGGAGGGGGGGAAAACCATATCAAACAAAATCTCCAGTCAATTTTGAGTTCCCTGGAAAAAGTCCAGCTTGGACAAATTGGTTTTTACATTTCTCATTAAGAGCAAGACACATAATTTTAATCCTTATCAGAAATCAGACGTCCTGCAAGAGCCTCATAGTAAGGAAACTGGCTGTCCACGCTGACAAGCAAGGCATCATAATGGAGGGCTGTCGCAATGATGATCCTATCCAGTGGATCCCCATGCTGAAGAGGCAAAGTAGCTGCCTTGGTCGCAATTCCGACATCGACGGGATATATTTCTATCCCAGCCTCCACGGTTGCAGCATAGAGCCACTCTTGCAATAGAAGATCAATCTCTATACGACGTCGGCGAATTAACAAAATCGCCTCGTACATGGAAATACTGGAAATGGCAAGAGTTGCTTTGGACTCCTCAAGTCGTCTAGCGATGGCTGGTGAAAGCTGACGATCCTGCTTTACCCACCAAATCCAAATATGCGTATCCAGGAGCAACCACGCAGGGTCGTTCATTTGAACGCCTCTGGATCACCCTCGATTTGCCGTGCCGTCCGTTCGAGCATCTCTTCCCACTCTTCTTCTGGAAAAAGCGAAGAGACAATATCTCCTACAATCCTGGTACTCCCTTTGAGCCTTTCTGGCGGACGGTGTCCAACCTTCTCGCTAATTGGCTGAAGAGGCAATACGGTCACGATGACCCGCGCCTTTTCCACTTCTGGGGGGGATCCCAACCAAAGGAACTGACCGTGGTCATAAATCGCTTCATAGCTCTTCAACATGGCTACCTCCAACGCGCTGTGACCTTTTTTAGTTCATTTTTGTTCAACCTTAATTCCGCCGAGAAACAGAATCTCCTCGAAGGTACGGTCCAAACCTTTGCTGGCAAAATTTTTCATAAGCGAGCCTTGACTCCACGATACCGTATCCCCTTCCTTGACCTGAGTAGTCGGAGCCGCCAGCCAGGGGCCTGTGGCACTATCGATCTGCACATAGGTATATCCCCCAGATTGCATCACCGCATGCGCTTTGCCTTTGCTGGGCGCAGCAGCAGCCGGGGCCGGACCGGGATGAATCGCACCAACGAACAAAACCATGGGAAAGGTTTGATTCAAGGTCTTGCTGAAGAAATTTTTCATCACGGAATATTGATCCCAATGAACCATCTCCCCAACCTTGGGTTCAAATTGAGTCGTCGCTAGCCAAAACAGAGAACCATCGGCCTCAACCTGAACATACGTGTAAGATCCCGCCTGTTTGCTCTCGGTCACCTTGCCAGACTGAGGTATGCGCAAAGGTTGCTCCGCACCAGAGGCCTGTTGTGGTTGCGATGGAGCAGGAGATGCCACGGGCGGATGGTTGGCAGGAACAGCAGAAGATGGCGTACTCGGTGTGCTTTGGACGGTGGTGGTGGCACCAACCGCCGGTGGTGTTTTATTTTCAGCTTTTTTATTATCATCCGCCTTGGAACAACCGACAGCCAAGGATAACAAACAAACGAGAGAGATTATACGCAACGAGAACATTATTTTTTCCTTGAATATCAATAGGTTGACAACAAAAACGACTCAAGATTTACCCGCACCACCACGATCAGACAATGGATTGGCGGAATGAAGCAACTCCATCCGAAAACGAGAGGCCTCTGTAACCGGCTTAACAAAAACGATTTGGAACGGTATGGTATTTCCAGGCATTAACTTATTAATTTTCAATCGTTTCTCCTCACCCTGCAACTCTGCCATAGCACGCAGTACGGTTTCACTGCTCTCATCGAGCAACTTGTCTTCAATGGTGCGGCCTGGATAGCCCAAGGTAGAACCGACCTCTTTACCATTTTCGTCCATCAGCACCACACGAATACCCGGAACCGTCTGCACCGTTCGACTGGTATTAGAAATCGCCCCAGAAACCAACAACACCATACCAAAAGGATAACGCCGCCACTCGCCATGAGTATCATCAAAGCGGAATGAACTGAACCAATCAAACCGTTTGAAGGTCCACCAGTCTGTCTGGGCTGTCAATCCCAACCCCAAGGTCACGAACAATAAGGCGGCCATCAGCCAATATTTTTTGAAACTTGGTTTAACTTCCTCGTCAGAAGAGTCTTCTTCAGCTTGTACTTCCTCTTCCTCTTCATCATCCTCTTCACTGACCGCAGACTCATCGATATCCCATGTTGGTTCTATTTTAACAAATTTTTCCTGAGCGGCCTGTTTTGCATTGGCAAGAGCGTCCTCTGCCAAACGCGCCTTCTCCAACTCTTTTTGAGTGGGTTTTGCCAATGCCAAAGCAGGTTGACGCGCCAAGATGGTTGCGTCTTCATCCCCACTTTCCACAATTTTGGCCGCAGAGGCGTTATAGGTATTGATCAAACCATCTTTGATCTGATCGTCATCCATCTTTTGTAAAAATGAACCGCCTAAGCCACCCAGGGCCTCCTCAGCCGAGATCTCCTCAGGGGCTTGAAACCAGCGACCCATGTCATCCGACTCATCCTCCAAGGGCCCAAACGCATCTTCCACCAGGATCGGCTCCAGACCTTCCTGAAGCATAGGCGCAGATTCATCTGGAAAAAGCTCATCGAAATCAGACAGATTATCCTCATATTTTTCAAACACATTCTGTTCTTCATCCGGCGACTGAATCGGCGGTGGCACCTCTTTGGGTATGGTGGGCGGTGGCGGCTTTTGGAAAAAAATGGCCTGACATTGGGAACACTTCAGCTTGCGTCCTGATGGTCGCAATACGTCATCGTCCACATCAAATTGGGCACGACATTTCTCACAATGAACAATCACGTCTAGACTCCAATCACGCAGGCGTCCTGATTCTTAAATTGACTCACAGAATATACCGAAATTCACCAAAATGAAACACGGTCTTGTGATCCGTCCCATGAAACAGTAACATGAATGAACGAAAAATCCATCAGGCGAGGTTTACTTTTTGCACCATGATTGAATTTCACCAAGTTACGCTCCGTTATCCTACTGGCTTTGAGGCTTTGCAAAAGGTCTCGTTCTCCTTGCCCAAGGGATCGTTCCATTTTCTCACCGGTCATTCAGGCGCGGGCAAAAGTTCGGTGCTTAAATTGATCTACCGTGCAGAATCCCCCTCTGAGGGTACCGTGATTGTAGATGGCCGCAATGTGGAACAACTCACACGTAAACAGCTTCCCATATTGCGACGGGGCATCGGGGTCATTTTCCAAGATTTCAAGTTGCTTTACGACCGATCCGTCTATGATAATGTCGCCATTGCCATGGAGGTAGCCGGACACGATCCAACCCGCATAACGGGCCAAGTGCGACGAACATTGCAAAATGTCGGCCTACTCGAACGGATGCATCAAAACCCCATCTCCCTATCTGGAGGAGAACAACAACGCCTAGCCATTGCCCGTGCAACGGTCAACCGCCCTCCCTTGGTCATAGCCGACGAGCCAACCGGCAATCTAGACAAAGAGATGGGGCGACACATCATCGCCTTGTTTGGCACACTGCACCAACAAGGGACTACGGTGCTATTGGCCACTCATGACCTTGATCTGGCGGCGGAAACTGGACATCCATGCATCACAATGAAAGATGGACGCCTCCTAGACAGACAAACCGACGACATCATCCAAAAGGTTGAGCCATGAAGCTGCACATCCCCAACATTCTTCGTGGTCGCCGAAATGTCGGCAATCGTCCTCCCTCACGGCGTAGCAGCCAAGAGACCAACTCATTGTCCAATACCGCATCACTTCCGTTTGCGCAAGCCGAAGGCCATGTCATGGCCACCCAATATTTTCATTTACGTGCCTTAAAGTGTGCTTGGCGTCCCTTTGCCGACAAATCTCTGTCACACTGGACCACCACCATCGTCATTGCGCTGGCTCTTACCATTTACGGGACGTTTTCGTTGTTGCTGGTCAACGCCAATACCGCCCTGAACAAATGGGAAGAGAACAACTTAGTCACGGTTTTTATGCAGCGTTCTGTGGATCGTGACCAGTTGGTACAAATTGGCCGGACCATCAAGGGATACTCTGGTGTATCCGACTTGGTGATCATTCCTCCCAAAGATGCCATCACCCGGTTAAAGGGCATGATGGGTGAAGAGGCGGCCTTGCTCGATGAATTGGAAGAGAATCCCCTCCCCTTTTCCATGGAATTCAAAATGGTCGGACAAGACCGCGCTCAGTATACGGCATTTGCCAAAAAGATCGGCGCACTGGCTGGTGTGGAATCGGTCTCTTATGATCACCAATGGGCGGACCGGCTTACGGCTTTAGTTCGTGCCATCCGTTATATTGGCAACATACTCTCCTTTTTACTATTGGCGGCTGTGGCTTTGATTGTCTCCAACACCATCAAACTCACCATCATTGCCCGCCGTGACGAAATGGAAATCATGCGTTTCATGGGTGCGGACGATGCCTTCATCAAGACTCCATTCGTTTATGAGGGTCTACTGCAAGGTCTGCTGGGAGCGGCTATAGCTTTGCTTCTAACCGGTCTACTCTATTTTGGCGCACGGGATGCGATTGCAGAACTGGGTCGTTCTTTGGGTACAATGCTTCAACTAGAATTTTTACCCTTCTCCCAACTGGGATTACTCGTTGTTCTCGGAGCTACTTTGGGGTTATCGGGAGCCTTCATCTCCTTGTCGCGTTTTCTGGATGTTTGACTTGTTTTTTGCTAAAAAACCACGTAAAATATTGCTTTCTTAAATCATCCTTTTGGCCAACAAGGAAAACCGCCCATGTCTGAAATCGGAGAAATTCCGCAAGATTTAAAATACAGCAAAGAACATGAATGGGTCCGCACTCAAGGCGCGGAACTAGAGGTTGGCATTACCGCCTTTGCTGCCAACGCTTTGGGTGATGTCGTATTTGTAGAGTTACCCGCAATCGGTTCTACCCTTTCTGAAGGCAAACCGTTTGGTGTGGTGGAATCGGTCAAGTCGGTATCTGATCTATTTGCGCCTGTCAATGGTCGCGTCACCGCAATTAACGCCACCCTGAACTCTTCCCCAGAACTGGTAAACGAATCGCCCTATGCCGGTGGTTGGATGATCCGTCTCCAACCAGACAAGCCTGACGATACCAATAGACTGCTTAATGCCGTTGACTATCAGGCCATGTTGGAAGCATCCGCACATTAAATTTTGCTTTCGGCTCAAAAGAGGTTGACCATTGGCCTGATTCCGTCTATGGTATGGTATTCGATTTGATGGGCGGTTAGCTCAGGGGGAGAGCACTACCTTGACACGGTAGGGGTCATAGGTTCAAATCCTATACTGCCCACCATTTAAATCAAATACTTACAAGTAATTCTCGTCAACTTTAAAACCGTAGTGATCCAATTTTGATTCACATCCCCATTTTGTGATTCCGCAAACTATTTCTTTGTCGTCGATCCGTCCAGGGTCGCAAGCGCATCTTGTACTTCTTCTACCGGGTTGACAACCTCCCATCCCAAATTCCGCCGTGCCCAATTAAAGGCTGTTGACAGGGTATTCAACTCCCGGTTGATCGTGGATGGCTTGATGCCGGTTTCTTGCCGTGAAGCCGCATAGCTACGTACATCAGTTCCTTTGATTTCATTCAGGCCACGAAGGCCATTTGTCGGATTCACGCTGAACCAACACAGGTGAGAGGCATCAGGTACATCAACCAAGAACAGCCAACCCACTACGGTCAATCAAATCAAGCAATCGCAAAGCTGGACCAGACGGTTTTTTTTGCCCCTGTTCCCATTGCTGCACCGTTGTCTTACCAATACCGAGAAAGAAGGCGAAGACGGCTTGGCTTACATGATTGGCCATACGAATGCGTCGGATATCTTCTGAACTCAACTGCCGTTTTGGGGGCAAGCACAATGCGTCAATCTTACACATGGTAATTTTGTCCATCGCGCCGACCTTCACCAAATCGCGGGCCATGCCATGAGCAACTTCCAAAATCTCACTCATTGAAAACCTCCAAAATTGCGCCGTCCACCAACAACGGCTGAAGCGAGAAAGGAGGTCGATTCTCCAACGGTACCAGAGAAATAACGCTTTTTTTGTGTTCCAAGCGACATAATCAGCCCGAAATCTTGAACGGCATCGTATATTATTAAACGACGTTATTTCAACCCCCTTGAGGAGAAAGTCGTACTTTTTCTTCTAGTTTAAGCAAAAGAGGCTCGATATCGTCTTCAGTGCGGACAGCCTGCTGAAACTGTGAACGATAATTGGATACCACACTCACCCCTTCAATGATCACATCGTCTACCTTCCACTCTCCTCCCCCATTATGATGGAGAAAATAGGAAATACGATACTTCTGCCCCTTAGAATGAATCAAAGAGTCCACCAGCACCAAATCCTCGGCTTTTGGCATCTCTTTGAGGAACTCAACCCGTTCGCCATCATAGCGTTCGATCATGTTCATGTAGGTATTTTCCAGCAGCCGCTTGAACAACTCAGAAAATCTTTGCTGCTGACCAGGAGTGAACTTGTTCCAAACCCGACCCATGGCACTCTGAGACATGCGGGAAAAATCGAACTCTTGATAAATCACACGGCGCAACATCTCACGCCGCTCTTCCCGTCTGGCTGGAACCGCTAACTCTTTATCATTGAGTATGGCTATGGCCTGATGAACCGAAGTGGCCAGTTTATCCATATGATTTCCCTGAACAATCGTTACGCTCCACACCGACAAAGGAGCCAAAACAATCGCCAAAAAAAACAAACGGTTGATCATAAAACGCCGAAACATGTCCAAGCTCCTTGAATTGACTCTATTTGACACTTCCGTGAATAAATTGACTGATCAGCTCTTCGAAATTAATGGCAGGTTCTGTTTTGCGAATGACGCCTTCCGCCGTCAGAACCTTTTCCGACGCGCCTGGAGTGATAATGATGTAACGATCTCCAATCAAACCCTTGGTGCGCACAGAGGCGATGGCATCCTCCTGAATGGGGACATTGGGATCAACGAGAAGTCGCACTCGCGCTTCAAACTCCTTTGAATTCAGCTCGATGCGATCCACCCGACCCACACCAACCCCAGCGATCTCCACGGAAGCCCCGTTTTTAAGACCTGCCACCGAGGTAAACTGGGCGTACAGGGGAAGATGATTCCCCCCCACCAATTCCATGCGCGCCAACCGAACCGATAGCCAAGCCATGGCACACAAACCAATCAACACAAACAAACCAACCGAAATTTCCAATTTGGCACTTCTCATTGAACACATCCCATTTGGATCTCTCCTTGACGCAAATTTAAATCACCTGAATCGGACCGTCAATTTCTCCACGGATGAACTGCTGAATGACCGGATCCTGTGACGCACTCACCTCTCTGGAGGGGCCAGAAAACAAAACCTTGCCCCGATGCAACACAATCACATGGTGACACCAATTAAAGATCTCTGGCACAGCATGGCTGATCAGCACCATGGTATAGCGAGCCCGCATGAAGGTGTCGCAAATCAGGTAATGAATGGCATTTTCGATAATCGGATCCAAACCCGCCGTGGGTTCATCGAGAAGTACAATCTCCGGGTCTGTCACCATGGCCCGTGCCAAAGCGGCCCGTTTCATCATACCGCCGCTGAGTTCATCGGGGTATTTTCGCTCCATGCCAACCAGATTGACCTCTTCCAAACATTGCATGACACGACTACGAATCTCGATTTCCGTCCATTTGGTTTTTTCTCGCAAAGGAAAGGCCACATTGTCATAAACATTCAAAGAATCGAACAAGGCCCCACCCTGAAACAACAAGCTGAACCGGTTGCGAATGCGGGTCAGTTCACGCCCGGAAAGTTTTCCCAAAGGTTGATCACCCACCCATACCGTACCTTGATCGGGTTTCATCAGCCCGACCATATGCTTGAGTATGACACTCTTGCCACCGCCGCTCATGCCAATAATAGCCGTCACCCGATTGGCCGGTATGGAGAGATCCACGGCATCCAACACCCGTCGTCCATCCAAAATCTTGACCACCTGCTCCAAACGGATGATGGGTTGAGCCTGGGAATCAACCACATAGGCCTCCCGCTCAAGCTTGAACTGCTGATAAAGACACTCCAGCAAAGCGGATTGGGTGATATATCCCATTTCCACCAACGTCCGTCCAACCAGATGCTCTTTGGCACTGTTGGACTGCCATTTCTGTTGATGCTGCAAGGCATTATTGAGTTCATTGTCGGTAATGCACCCATTGGCCACCAACTGCCTACCCACGGACAAAGAGGAATTCATCCGGTTGGCTCCTTTTACAACAGAATAGATGTGATAAAATAATCACATACAAGAATCAATACGGAACTCATCACCACCGCCGAGGTTGTGGCATGACTGACCCCTTCAGCACCGCGCCGAGCAAAATAGCCCTTATAGGTACAAATCCAGGTGATAATCAAACCAAAGCAGAATGATTTAATAATGCCTGTGACAATGTCATGCATCTCCACAGCGGATTCAATGCCACCAAAATAGGTTCCGCCACTCATACCCAAAAGACGCACCGCCACCAGATACCCTCCCCAAATGCCGATGACATCGAAAAGGAGCGTGAGCAGTGGCAAAACGATCAAACCGGCCTCCACACGGGGTGTCACGAGATATTTCAATGGAGAAATACCCATGACATCGAGTGCGTCAATCTGCTCACGGATGCGCATGATGCCCAGTTCTGCGGCAAGAGCCGAACCGGCCCGCCCAGTCACCATGAGACCAGACAGCACCGGTCCCAACTCACGAATGATGGATAAGGCAACCGCCGGACCTAACAGGGCCTCAGATCCAAAACGAGAGAGGGTATAGTACCCTTGCAACGCCAACACCATGCCTGCAAATATGGCAGTCAAAGCGATGACGAACAAGGAACGTATGCCGATAAAATGGATCTGTTTCAAAAAATTATTCCAACGGTATGGCGGAGTCAGCATGGAGAAAAAAACATCCATGAGAAACAAAAACATACGCCCCACTTCGCGAATCAAATCCAGCGTTTGAAATCCCAATTTTTGAATAAAATCAATCATTTTTTATTTCATGGCCCATAATATGCAACAACAAACCAATCGGCGATCCTATGAACAAATTTTCTCTGTTGCAAACCTGATGATTATCACCCATCATCATAATTGCAAGCAAGGGATGTTGGCCGATTAAAGAAAATATAAACTGTACTGCGAAAGCCTTACCTAGCCATGCAACCGAAAATGAATGCCTTGACTTCAAGGAACACCCGAACAAGGATCGTAAATATGCGTAACCTACTGATTATATGGATGACCGTGGCCTTTTTTTCTTTGCCACTCCAGGCCATGGCAACGGATACACCCTCTGCGGATCATGCCCCGATGGTGATTGCCTCGGTGGATGGCGGGGCCAGTCAGCAAGTTGTTAAAGAAGAAGCCGATGAAAATATCTCGGATCCTTTGGAACCCTGGAACCGGATTATTTTTACCTTTAACGATCTGTTTTATCACGGTATTCTAAAACCTGTCACTTTGGTTTACGAATTCATACTCCCAGAACCGGTGCGCGTTGCGGTCAAAAATTTCTTCCATAACTTGGCAATGCCTAAGCACTTTTTGAGTGCCGTCTTGCAAGGCAAATGGGAAGCGGCTGGCACGGAACTCTCCCGCTTTGGCATCAATACCATTTTGGGCGGACTGGGTTTCTTTGATGTGGCGGAAACCTATTTCAACTTGACAAGCAGTGATGAAGATATTGGTCAAACGCTTGGAACCCTAGGGATGTCGGATGTCATCTACATTCAATGGCCATTTATTGGTCCCTCCAATCTGCGTGACTCGATTGGCGTTGCCAGCGATTTTGTACTAAATCCTTTAACCTACTATCCAGATAATGCTTGGGCCAGGACGGCCATTTATAATGTCAAAGTTGTCAATCACACTTCCTTGCATTTGGGCGAATACGAGGATCTTAAAAAAGCCTCGCTAGATCCTTATGTTGCATTGAGGGATGCTTACCTACAGATGAGGCGTGATCAAATCAGTCGATAATGAATGCGTGATCTTGCAAAAAATTTGCATTCTGCACAATTTTTTGAGACAATGGAGACTATTCTGTATAATATGTCCGCTAATTTTCCCCCTGGAGTGGCTTTTATGAACCGTTTGCGTATCCTTTTTTTCGCTTTGGGACTGGTTGTTGGAGGAGAGGCTATTCAGCCTGTTTTTGCATCCGACACTCTAGACAGCATTTATGCACTTGCGGATCGCAAAGATTTTGATACAGCCCTCAAAAAATTGACGGTATTTCTTGCAGAAAACCCCAAGGATGCGCAAGGTCGGTTTTTACAAGGCTTGATTCTTACCGAAACCAAGCAACGGGATCAGGCAATACAAGTCTTTTTGCAATTGAGCAAAGATTTTCCTGAATTGCCAGAGCCCTACAACAATCTAGCCGTTTTGTTCGCCGAGCAGGGTCAATTCAAAAAGGCCGAGGAGTCCCTTCAACAAGCGATTACGGCCCACCCCAATTATGCAACCGCACATGAAAATCTGGGTGATATTTACACCAAAATGGCTTCACAGGCCTATATTCGCGCCTATAAACTGAATCAAAACAATACCACACTAGTCGGTAAAATCAACAAGATCAAAACCATTTTCGGCGATGGAACACAAGAGACCGCTTCTGCACAAAAATCCGCTCCTCCTCCCGTCCCTGTTGCCGTTACGCCAACTCCTGCGAAGGCCCCTCAACCGACCACCGCTGAGAAACCGGTTGCGCGAACCGAAACTCCAACTTTGAATAAAGAAACTCCCCCACAGACCGAAAGCAAATCCGCCTCAAAAGTGCAAGGGGGTGCCGTAGAGGATGCCATTCATGCCTGGGCGGATGCGTGGTCCAACAAGGATTTGGAACGCTATTTAACGGCCTATTCTGCCCATTTCACCCCTATCAATAAATCCTTTAAAAATCGAGAGGATTGGGAAAAAAGTCGGCGTGACGTCATTGGTCGGCGCGGCTCGATTTCAGTGAAAGTATCCGATTTGCAGGTCACCATGCTCAATGAAAATCGGGCTCAAGCGACATTTGTACAAAAATATTCAGCCAAAAACCATCGAGATCGTGTCAAAAAGACTCTTTCTCTGGAACGGGAAAATAATGAATGGAAAATTGTCCGAGAATATGCGGATGAATAATGGGTTCATGGATACAGAGGCGATCATCGTTTTGGCTAAACCAGGGGCTTTGCCCCTGGACCCCACCAAGGGGATAATCCCCCTGGACCCCTAATAATTGATTATTAAAAAAAAAAGGGTGGAGGGGTCTGGGGAGGCGTTTCACCGCCTC
>JADFYY010000149.1 GCA_015232825.1 Magnetococcales bacterium | reverse complement strand
TTTGGAGAATAGGGCCGGAGAGAGAATGGAAACCGCCCATTTCAACTCCCGTGAGTCCGATGCCGGAGCAAGTGCGTTTTCGAACCGTCCCGCGTAACCCTTGGAAACATTGGACTTTTTCGCCAAAATTCAAACCACTCCAAAACCCACTCCAGACAACGAGAAAACCCTTCAAAAACAAAATGGTGGGCCCACCAGGATTCGAACCTGGGACCGACCGGTTATGAGCCGGCGGCTCTGACCGCTGAGCTATGGGCCCGAAAAGACAAACTATCCCTACGACTCCAGAAAACTCCGCAACTTCCGTGAACGGGTGGGATGGCGGAGTTTGCGGAGGGCTTTGGCCTCAATCTGACGAATGCGTTCACGTGTGACGTGAAACTGTTTGCCGACCTCCTCCAACGTGTGATCTGTATGTACACCAATCCCAAAACGCATGCGCAATACATTCTCTTCCCGATCCGTCAGGGTCTTTAATACCCGACCCGTCGTATCGCGTAAATTGGTCATGATCGCCAATTCCGATGGGGAGAGCATGGACTTGTCCTCAATGAAATCCCCAAGATGCGAATCCTCTTCGTCTCCCACTGGAGTCTCTAACGAAATCGGCTCCTTGGCAATCTTGAGTACCTTTCGTACCTTGTCTAACGACATCTCCATGCGCTCGGCAATCTCCTCCGGCGTTGGCTCACGTCCCATCTCTTGTACCATCTGACGACTGGTGCGCACAAGTTTATTGATGGTCTCAATCATATGAACCGGTATGCGAATGGTGCGTGCCTGATCCGCAATCGAACGGGTGATCGCCTGCCGTATCCACCACGTGGCATACGTGGAAAATTTGTATCCGCGTCGCCACTCAAACTTGTCCACCGCCTTCATTAAACCGATGTTTCCCTCCTGGATCAAATCCAGAAACTGTAAACCTCGGTTGGTGTACTTCTTGGCAATGGAGATCACTAAACGCAAGTTGGCCTCAACCATCTCCTTCTTGGCCCAACTCGCCTTGCGCTCCCCGGTCATGATCTTTTTGTTGGTGTTCTTTAAATCCGTGACCGTTTGACCCGCCTCGGCTTCAATCTCCTCAATCCGATCCCGCAAGGCGTATAACTCCTCACGATGCTCGTAAAATCGTTGCCACGATGGCGATGGATTGTTAGAAAACTTGTCTACCCAACTCTTACGACCATCACTTCCTTGATACTCCTTTAAAAAGCTCTTCTTAGGAACACCCGCCAACTCGGATATTTTTAAAATCTCCATCTCCACTTCTCGTACCCGTTCCACATATTTCTTTAATATGCGGACCATTCGGTCGATCTGCTTGAAGGAAAACTTGACCGATACCACCGTCTTGACAATCCGTTCCCGACGATCCCGATAACGCCTTCTTAACCGTTTGACCCCAACCAGATCACCCGCCAAACGACACTTTTCTTGTTCCTCCCGAATGTCATCCAGAATGACATTGTCTGCCGCAATGGAGTCGAAAATAATCTGTGTTTGATCCAATAGCTCCTGAATGCGCAAGTTCTCCTCTTCCGAGGATTTCTTTAAAGAGATCAGTGGATCACCACCATCCAGTGCCAAACCTTCATCGTCTTCATCCAACAAAACGTCTGGCTTGTCATCGAGATCATCCGGGTCGTCCACTTCCTCCTCATCACCGAGTTCATTCGAAGGAGCCGGTATATCCAAAATATCCCGTAGACTGACCTGACCATTGCGCAACCTTTCTGCCAGTAGAATGATCTCCTGAAAGGTCACTGGTGAGTCGCAAATGGCCGAAATTACCTCATTGCGGCCTGATTCAATCCGCTGGGCAATCAAAATCTCGCCTTCACGGGTCAATAAATCAACCGATCCCATCTCACGCAGATACATGCGTACTGGATCGTCGGTCTTTCCTAGATCGATATCCTCAATGCCACCATCGGGAACTCCACGTTTCCCAAATAGGTCATCACTGTCATCTGGGTCATGGTCATCCACGTCAAGATCCACATCAAGATCCACATCCCCATCCACATCATCCAACGGGATGGACTTGATGGAGGCGACAATCTCTGGCTCTTCTACCAAATGGATGCCTAAATCGTCCAGTACGGTCACGACGTCCTCTATTTGATCGGCGACGGAGGCGTTATGGGGAAGGACGTCATTGACTTCATCGTAGGTCAGAAAACCACGCTCTTTACCGCGTTCAATTAATAATTTCATCTGACCCAGTTTGGGATCCTCACCCATATTTTTTTTCCATTTCTTTAATACACGTTGTGATACCAAACAAGCCGTTTTAGGTCGATGCTTCCTTACCTTAAACGACCTTGTCCCCTAGCACTCTTTGTTCTTCTAACTTGAGGGCGCAACATCTCTTGATCAGAGTGTTGTCAAAGTCTCCTTCCAAGTCGATTTGTCGCATCAACCGCACTCTTTCCTGTCGCAACGCCTTGATATGGATACTGGTTAAACACCCCTCAAACTCGCGCTCCGCCATTTCTGGGGCTAACTCCTCCGCAGCAAGGATGGTGCGTACCCATTGACCCATCTCTTTTGAGGATAAGCGTGACATGGGCCATATCTCAGGCGTCTCTTTAAACTGATGTCCCAACTCAATCAATTCGGTCAATAGCGCGAAAAGTTGAGCGTTTTCCAGTTGCAGCCGACTTAATTCTTCTTCCCTCTCCATCACAAAACGCGGATACCTCAATACCAAAGCCAGCAGAGCCTGTTCATGGTCTCTTTCTGCCATGGCCCGACGGTTGGGAGTGTGAACCGGTCTCGGTGGCATCCTTGGCGGAATGCGACCTGTTTCCGCCAAAGGCCGCCGAGTCGTCGCTTGAGCAAATTGCGTCGGTATTTGCAACCGTTGACTCAACGTCTCCGCATAAAGTTCCCGTAAAAGCGGATCTTTGACCTTGCTCAATAAAGGTCTGGCCCGATGCACCAAGGCCGCTCGACCTTCCGGGGAGTGGGCACTCAATCCTACCCCTAAATGCCGAATCAAAAACTCTATCGGGCTTAGGCCGGTTTTAATCCGCTCCAAAAATCCTGCCGCCCCTTCACGTCGGACAACTTGATCAGGATCCTCTCCCTTGGGAAGAAACAAAAACGAAGCATGATGATCCGCTTCTAAACCATCAAAAACCATCTCTAACGCACGCCATGCGGCTTTCTCGCCCGCACTATCCCCGTCAAAACAAAAATATATTTTTCGTGTGCGTTGCCACAACAACCGTAAATGATCGGTTGTCAATGCTGTACCCAAGGTCGCCACGACGTTTTCTAGTCCATGGTCAACCAAGGCCAAACGGTCCATGTAGCCCTCCACCACAATGGCACCGCTTGCTTTTTGAATCGCTATCTGCGCATCATTCAGACCGTATAAAAGTTTTCCCTTTTGAAAAACGTCGGTCTCAGGGGAGTTGAGGTATTTAGGCTCCCCTGGTCCCATCAGACGCCCACCAAAGGCGACACAGTGGCCTTTTAGGTCGAGTATCGGAAAAATGATTCGGTCGCGAAAACGGTCATAAAGCTTCTCACCCGCATCCTTGCGGACTACTAAACCGGCCATTTCCAGCAACTCTCCAGCCGCATCTCCTCCACCAAAACGGTCCAAAACACGGGTCCAGCCTAGTGGCGCAAAACCCAATCCAGCGCGGCGTATTGTTTCTGGTTTTAACCCACGCGCTTCCAGATAGTGTCTGGCCGAAGAACCAATGGGGGCCGCCAATTGTTCTTGATAAAAATCCCTGGTTGCAGATAATATTTCCAATACGCGCCGTCTGCTCTCGCGACGACGTATGGCCTCTGGATCCTCAGCCTCGTGACTACGGGGCAAAGGAGTCCCGGTCATCGCCGCCAATTCCTCCACGGCTTCGGTAAAACCGATCCCTTTTGACTTCATCAAAAAAGCAAAAGCATCTCCACCTTCCCCGCATCCAAAGCATTTGTAGCCTTTGTCAGGGTGTAGCGAAAATGACGGGGTTTTTTCATTATGGAATGGGCAAAGACCCATCCAGCTGCTGCCTTGTTTTTTTAGAGTGACCTGACGGCCAATCAGTTCCAACAGGTCAACACGTTCCCGGATCAGGTTGATGAGACTGTCTGGATAACGGGGCATCTTTTCCCCTATGGATCACACCTGAAGCGTATCTTTATCGTTTAGCATAACATTTCATGAAACGTCAAAATGAGGAATTTGTCAAGTCCTCAGTAAATTTTTTATGGCGTGATGATTACCGGCAAACCATGGGACCGATGGGTTTGCCTCCTAGGATGTGGATATGCAGGTGATCCACCTCTTGTCCGCCGTGTTGGCGTGTGTTGATCAGGGTACGGTAGCCGTTTTGGGATACGCCCAGTTCTCTGGCCACATGGGCGGTTCTTTCGAGAAGGTGGCCAGCCATGTCGCGATCTTCTGTACCGAGATCGTCTAGACAGACAAGATGACGCTTCGGAATAACCAAGGCATGCACCGGGGCTTGGGGTTGGATGTCATGAAACGCCAAGACCAGATCGTCTTCATAGATTTTCTTGGCAGGAATGGCCCCAGCCACGATTTTGCAAAAAATACAGGTGTTGGACATGGCAAATCCTTTGTTGGTTGGAATTTGGAAACAATGGTTGATTATTTCCCAAAGCGTCGCACCAGTTCCGCCAGAATTTTTTCGGGTGGAATCTCCAGGTGAGCCAGCATCACTAGGGTATGAAACCACAAGTCTGCGGTTTCGTGGATAATGGCGTCGGGAAGACCATTTTTGGCGGCCAGAATGGTTTCAATAGACTCTTCTCCGACCTTTTCTAAGATCTTATCCAGACCCTTGGCATACAGCCTTGCCACATAAGAGGTGTCAGGATCCGCATTTTTGCGCGTTATGAGAACCTGAAACAGTTGGTCAATGATCGTGTTTGGATCGGGTGAAACGCTCATTTGGGACCGTAAATCTGGTGCGGATCGATTTCAGGGACGCTAATGGCCTTCCAGGTGCCTGGAGTGGCCTCCAGAAAAAAACAGTTGCGTCGTCCTGTATGACAGGCCACGCCGACCTGATCGACAAGCAACAACAGGGTATCTTGGTCACAATCGGTGCGGATGGCCTTGATGTGTTGGATATGGCCAGAGGTTTCGCCCTTTTTCCAAAATTTTTGGCGACTGCGGGACCAGTAGCAGGCCACGCCGCTTTGTAAGGTTTCGATGAGCGATTCGCGATTCATCCAAGCCATCATCAGCACTTCGCCGGTGTCGAATTGTTGGGCAATGGCTGGAATCAGTCCATTGGAGGTAAATTTTAATCCACTCAGATCAGGCAACGGGTTCATATTGGACTCCTTTTACTAAATGCGAATTTCCACACCGTGATTCTGGAGAAAAGTTTTCACTTCCGGGATGGTGTGTTGACGAAAATGGAAAATGGAGGCAGCCAAAACAGCGGCCGCATGACCTTCTCGAACCCCTTCGAGCAAATGTTGCATGGTGCCAACGCCGCCAGAGGCGATAACCGGAATGGTGACGGAATCGGCAATGGTTCGGGTTAGCAGAAGATCATAGCCGTTTTTGGAGCCGTCACGGTCCATGGAGGTGAGAAGAATTTCGCCGGCCCCGTACTCTTCCATCTGTTGCGCCCAGGCCACGGCATCCAGTCCCGTGGGTTTGCGTCCGCCGTGAGTAAAAATTTCCCAACGCAACGGAGTTTGATTGGCATCCCAGGCCACGCATTTGGCATCAATGGCCACCACGATGCATTGCGAGCCGAACTGATTGGCCGCCTCACGAACGAATTCAGGACGAAAAACCGCAGCGGTATTGATGCCCACTTTATCTGCTCCAGCCTGCAGCAAACGACGGACATCCTCGTTGGTGCGCACGCCGCCACCCACGGTCAGGGGAATGAAGACCTCTTCGGCGGTACGGCGTACCACTTCTAGGATGGTATCTCGGTTTTCATGGGAGGCGGTGATGTCCAGAAAGGTGAGTTCATCCGCGCCTTCTGCGTCATAGCGGCGTGCCGCCTCCACCGGGTCACCGGCATCGCGGAGGTTTTCAAATTGTACCCCCTTGACCACGCGACCTTCGCGGACATCCAAACAGGGAATAATGCGTTTTGCAAGCATGGTGCATCCTTGATTTATGCATCGGGAGAGTTGGCTACGGTCGTCAGCCATGTGGCCGCAGCTTGGAAATCCAGGCGTCCGTCATAGATGGCTTTGCCGGTGATAATGCCAGAAATGCGTCCACCATTGGCAAACGGGCCAGCATGGCGTTTAGCTTGATGGACATCCTCTATTCCAGCGACCCCCCCAGAGAGGATGATTGGTAATGCGACGGCTTCGGCTAGGGCGCGGGTGGCTGCGATGTTGGGACCGCTCAAGGCCCCATCGCGGGAAATGTCTGTGAAGATGATTTCTGCCACACCTACATC
>JADFYY010000148.1 GCA_015232825.1 Magnetococcales bacterium | reverse complement strand
TTGGCGACGTTTTGATCTACGCCGCCTGCCGGCTTTGGTGCTGCATGAAGGGATCTGGCATCAAGCCGAAAGAGACGGCCCGGAAACAATCACTCTGGACAACGCCGCAGGTGACCGTCGGACAATCGACGAAGCCGAACTGCAAGATGCCCTAGTACTTTGGCTACGCACCCCAACACAACGTTCCAAATCATTGACCCCAACGCTCAAAGGCAACATGGCGGCCCGTCTGGTCTGGCATGAGCTATTCCGCGAACCCAGATGGGTGATCGAAGTACTCATCTCCACCTTGATCATCAACATATTAGCCCTTTCCACCTCACTTTTTGCCATGCAGGTCTATGATCATGTGGTGCCGACCTTTGCTTATGCCACATTGACCACGATGGTGGTGGGCATGCTCCTGTTCGTTACACTCGACTGGTTGTTGAAAATCCTACGCGCTCGCATTCTCGACAGTGTTTCGATCTTGGTTGACAAACGGGTCTCGCAGCAGATCTTTGACCATCTGTTACACTTGAGGCTAGACATCCAACCCAAAAGTCTCGGCACCATGGCCGCCCAAGTCGGCGGACTGGATGCGGTGCGCCAATTTTTCTCTTCCAGTGTGGTGTTTGGCTTGATTGACCTCCCCTTTGCCCTGATGTTCACCGCCTTCATCGCCCTTATTGGTGGCCAGGTAGGTTGGGTCTATGCCATGCTACTGCCGATTGCTTTGTTGCTCGGCCTTGTCACCCAGATTCGTCTGCGCGACCTGCTGCACAATCAACTGATGCGTCACAACGAACGCCAGGGAATTTTAGTGGATGCCATTCGGGGCGCAGAGTCGATCCGCGCCAGCAATGCCACATGGCGTTTTTCCAACGAGTGGCAAGCCATCACCGCCTCGATTGATCGCTATAATATCCGACAAAAAGCGATTAACAACGTTTCGACCGTGACCACCAGTACGCTCTCCACCTTGGCCTACATTGCCGCCGTGGTGGTTGGGGTCTGGCAAATTGAAGCCGGACTATTGACCATGGGCGGTCTGATCGCCTGCAACATCCTCGGTGGCCGGGTGATCGCCCCCATTGCCCAAGGCGTACAATACCTGACTCAATGGCAAAATGTCCGCCAATCGCTGCAAATGGTCAACCAAATACTCAACCTGGACCTAGAGCGACGGGCGAATCAGACCTTACTGTTGCCTGAGCATCCCCCAGAAAGTGTCGAGTTAGAAAAGGTTCGTTTCTCCTATCCAGAATCGCCGATACAACAGATCCATATCTCTTCGCTGCTTTTCCGAGCGGGTGAACGGGTGTTGTTGTTGGGTCCAGTGGGCTGCGGCAAGTCAACCTTGCTCAAGGTGATTGCCGGACTGTATCGCCCAAACGAAGGTCGGGTCCGCTTGGGCGATGCCGATCTCTGGGAGATCGACCCGCAGATGGTGGCCAGTCAAGTGGGTTATCTGCCTCAAACCATCCACCTGTTCAAAGGCACCTTGCGTAGCAACCTCGCCCTTTCTGGTACTGGCGGGGATTCGCGATTGCTTAAGATCACGCGCAATCTGGGCGTAGACGCCATTGCCACCAGTAGCCCTCTGGGCATGGATTTGGTCATCAGCGAAGGGGGCGAAGGTCTATCCGGCGGTCAGAGACAACTGGTTGCCCTGGCACGTGTGATCATAGCCCAACCAAAAATCTGGTTGCTCGACGAACCAACAGCTTCCCTCGATGCAGAAAGCGAAACCAAGGTGTGGTCTGTGTTGGAAGAGAACCTCGCGCCCAGCGACATCCTGATTGTCGCCACCCACCGCCCCATGCAGGCGATGAAACTCGCCACCCGAATCCTTTTGATGAAACAAGGAGAGGTGGTAAAAGATGGCAAACCTGAAAATGTGATGCCTCAACTGTTGGCGCATAGACCAGCACTGGCCTCACCAACCCAACCACGATTAAACATGGGCAGTGCGCACGATGTGGTTTGATCCTGATGACGATGAAGAGAGTCCTGGCATCCAGGCGCAAGTAGAGCGACTAGAAAATTTTCACCGTCGCAGTCATCTGCTATTACTCACCTGTTTGCTCCTCGGTGTCGCCGGTTTTGTGGCCTGGGCGATGATCTTTCGCATTGACGAAGTAGCCAGAGCCACTGGAGAAGTCATTGCCAGCCGTCGAGTTCAGGTCATTCAAGCGGTGGATGGTGGGGTGTTGTCTCAACTCAAGGTCAAAGAGGGCGACCGAGTCGAGCCTGGACAACTCCTAGCCCAACTCAACCAAACCCGTATTGGTGCGGCGGTTGGCGAAGTGGAAGTTCGTATTTTTGCCTTGAAGGCCAAGGTGATCCGTTTGCAGGCCGAGGTAACTGGAGCGCGTGAACTGCTCTTTCCCAACGAACTGCGTGAATCCTTCCAGGATCTGGTTGATGTCCAACGTGCCTTGTTTCAACAAAGACGCACAGGCCTTGCAGAGGAGATCCGTACTCTTCAGGTTGCCATTGACTTGGCCAAAAAAGAGTTGAATCTGGTTGAAAAACTGCTAAAAACCGGCGATGTGAACGGTTCTGAATTCTTGCGCGTCCAAAAAGCGGTTAACGAGGCCGAAGCCAGACTGATCAATCGCAAGAACCGATTTCTAGAGGAAGGACGCATCGAACTGACCAAGGCCGAAGACGAGATTGCCCAAAATGAACAGATCCTGGCCAGACGGCAGCAGGAACAACAAGACAGCGTCTTTACCGCCAAGATTGCAGGCATCGTAAAAAACATCCGGGTAACCACAGTCGGCGGGGTGCTACGCGCAGGTGAAGAGATTATGCAAATTGTACCATTGAATGACATCCTGATCATTGAGGCCAAGGTCAAACCCGCAGACATTGCCAAAGTACGCCCTGAACTCAAAGCCAATATCCGTTTTGATGCGTTCGACTATACCATCTTTGGTGGCGTGCCGGGCAAGGTCATCTATGTCAGTGCCGACACCCTGAAAGAAGAGTCCCGGCGTGGTGAAGAGATTTATTACCGCGTGCATGTCTCCTCTTCCACCTCAAATCCAGTGACCACCTCCACAGGCAAGAAACTCGAAATCCTACCCGGCATGATGGCGCAAGTCGATATCCGTACCGGTGACCGGACATTGATGGATTATCTGCTCAAGCCATTGAGAAAGACGCTTTCGGAATCGTTTGGAGAACGATAAGATGAACCATACTCTTCTAAAGCAATCCGTTACCGGCTGGTTTCTGGTGTTTTCATTACTGGCATTAATTTTCCCCATTTCCCGTGCCGATGCTGCACCAGACAAGGTTAAAGTCGGGCTATTTGTCACGCAACTCCTTGATTTTGACATGCCAAAACACACGTTCAACGTGGTTTTCTGGAGTTGGTTCATCCATCCGAACCAAGATTACAAACCCCTTCAAACTGTTGAAATCATCAACTCGAAGTCCCTGGTGATCAAAAACGCCGACACCATGCTCAAGGAACCGGTAAACGAAAAGTCAGATAACAAGCTCTGGTACACACAAGGCAAGCTTTTCGCCCAGATTTCCCAGGAGTGGAATGTTGAACATTTTCCTTTCGACCGGCAAGTGCTAGAGATCGTACTAGAGGATGGTGAGAACGAAACATCCACCATCCAGTTTGAACCGGACATCGCCAACAGCAAGATTGCAGGATCGGTGCAGATTTTTGGTTGGACCGTAGAAGATTTTAAGATACGGTCACAAGATTTCGTTTATGAGACCACCTTTGGGGATCCGTCCCTCTCTGGAAACAGCTTCTATTCGCGGATTATTGCCACGATCACCATCAAGCGACAGGGTTTTCGTCTATTATGCAGCCTGTTCATCGGCTTTTTCGTGGCCTTCACGTTGGTATCGCTGACCTATTTTTTGGATATCCATGCCCTGATCGGTCAGCGTGTTACGCTCTGTTCAGGAGCCATTTTTGCAGCGACTGGCAACAAATACATTGTGGACAACTCCCTACCATCAGCCTCCACCTTTACTTTGGCAGACTCCCTAATATTAACGACCTTCGCAAACATCCTGTTTGCCATTTTGATTATTATTCTTATCCAGCCCAACCTGAAAACTCGTCCCAAGCTGGCCCTCTGGATCAATCGCGCAGGGGCCATGATCAGCATTTCATTCTATCTGATCTGGAACGGGTTGACGATCTGGCGAGCGACAGTCTGACAATCAGCCATGCGCACTCAAAGGAATGATGATATTGGCTGCCACACAGCCAACACTCAACACATAAAACATGATTCTATCCAACACCAAAGCCAAGGCCGTGTCATTCTTTTTAACAAACCAATAGTTTGACAATAACGACAATGCAATGGTCAAAAAGATTGTTCCCATGCCGAAAGCGGCGATAAAATCGACCAATCCGAATGATCCCGAAGGAGGCAAGATCGAGTTAGCCACATAAGAGTTTGCGACCGCACCAAAGAAAGCCGCCGTAGGCAAAGAAAAACGTGGACCAACATCAGACGGTTTCACGAAAAAATTAGAAAGAGCCAGGATAAGTGCGGCATACAAGGAGGTGAATATCTTGATAAAGACACCAAAATTGCTGCGTTGAATTTCCAACCCAAAGATATATTGGGTAAACGTCGTTTTTGCATCCGCAGGCAACCTTGGATCCCCATAGGCTGATTTATAGGTATGATTTTTTACGACAGCACTGTTCCCAACGATCTTGTAGCCAGGCACACGAGTTCGGGAACTGACATTCGAGGACGGATCCATCACATAACGCAGTTTTGTCCCATCACGAGAACCGTCCTCAATGTAAATATTGAGCATATGGCCTTCAATGGGAACTCGCATCGTGTCAAAATATTTGATAAATTTTGCAGAAACTTTGTATTTCTGGTAGTGGACATCCTGATCACCATGATACTCCTCCAAAAGATCTTTCTTGGTGATGGTCCCATCGACAACGATGAACTTTCCACCCGGATCCAGATTCTTCGGACCTGTCCAACTGAACCAAAGAAAGAAATTCGCGCTCCAGGAGGAATCCCGAATTGAAAAATTTTCGATATTGTCAATATAAGTACCAATTTTAACCGGAATAAAATCACCCTTCTCTGGAAGGGGTTCAGGTTTTGTCTTTCCCGACTCGATCAATGTTGGACTCATTCGGGCGGCATGATGCTGCTGGGCATCATATCTATTATCATATAAAATATTGGCACTCAAATAGATAGCCAATGCATAGCCCAGCACAACAAACAATACGACAGAAAAAATATAAAATTTTTTCTTAGGCTCAAGGCTACCTAACATTTGAAAAACCATGCCCATTCACTCCTATCTGGATATTATTTGATCAATTCGGTGATGAAATTTCAATTGATTGGACGGATCCTGTCAACACATTGTTTGATTACAGCACGAACGCTTCATTTTTGCAACCCTCACGCCCATCTTAAGATTGCCAATTTCCACAAAGTGTTGCAGGATAGTGCTTCTCTTCCACCACTCCTTGCCAGAAAGGGTAGCCACACATGAAACCGAACAAGCTGACTAGGGCCGTCATCTTGGCCGCTGGATTGATTGGTCTTTTTTCCATGGACGCCAATGCCCGCACCCTGATTCAAAACAAAGGCTCGGACACTCTGGTCAATGTGGCGCAAGCTTGGGCTGATGCGTACTTAAGGGTCAAGCCATCTGTTGCTGTGACTGTGTCTGGTGGGGGTTCTGGAACCGGCATCGCGGCCATGATCAATGGCACCGTGGATCTGGCCAATTCAAGTCGCTCCATAAAACAAAAAGAGCTGGATCAAGCCAAAAAAAACCGCATCAAACCTTTAGAACACATTGTTGGCTTTGACGCTTTGGCCATTTTTATCCACAAGGACAACCCATTGCAGGCCATCACCCTACAACAGTTGAAAGATATCTATGTGGATGGTGGCAAGACAGTCAAATGGGGCCAGTTGGGAGTCAAGGTGCCTGGATGCAAAAGCGATGAAATCATTGTGGTGGGTCGGCAGAACAACTCAGGAACCTACTTCTATTTCCAGGAAACGATCCTAGGCGAAAAAAATAATTTTCGTCTCGAAACCAAAGAAATGCACGACTCCAAAGGTGTCGTCGATCTGGTGGAGAAAACCCCGTGTGCCATCGGTTACAGCGGTCTGGCTTATGGGACCCCCCTGGTGAAAAAACCACTCGTTGCCAAAGATGACTCCACCCCCCCGGTTGAGGCAAACATGGCAAATGCCATCACCCGCGCCTATCCCATTACCCGCCCCCTGTTCATCTATTCCAAGGGAGAACCCACAGGCGAGGTCAAGAACTACTTAAAATGGATCAAAAGCGATATCGGCCAATGCATCATTAAAGAGAAAGGATATGCCCCGGCTCAGCCTGTCAATTGTGTCAAAAAATGACCCCTTGAATTATGAAAAAAAACAGCAACGTATTTTATTGGACAACGCTGGACGATTTCGGATAGAGTATTCTGGAGTTTCCACCCAACCAGGAGATTAAGTCATGCATTCCGCCATCGCCTTTGACTCATATAATTACGTCCGCAAG
>JADFYY010000147.1 GCA_015232825.1 Magnetococcales bacterium | reverse complement strand
TCCAGCACACCCATCAACATCCGCCCCATATCCTCCTGAATGTCCAGGATGGTCGTATTGATTCGGTTGAGAACATCAAAATGCCTTTGTTCAGTTTCCATGATCTATCCTTTTAATTCACACTCTTCAAGACAATCCCCAATCAGTTTACACGATTTCACCCTGGGATGCTACAGACAAATTCATATCAATCCACTCGATGAACAAGCATAAACATTTTGACCGGTGATCAATCCATTTTGTTGCAATTAATTTGTTCAAATTTTTGTTTAAGTGGTCTAGACAAACCCGAATGAGTGGTATAGAGTAGTGGAAGTTTGGTCACGGGGCGTGGCGCAGCCTGGTAGCGCACAAGCATGGGGTGCTTGGGGCCGGAGGTTCGAATCCTCTCGCCCCGACCAACTATTATCTTTAGAACATGATGCCCATTCTGGGCAAAATAAGTCAAAACCATCGCATTTTCCATCTTGCGACACTCTTCCTTAGACACTTTCCAAACTTAAGCGAAGCTGGCTATGATTTCCGACCATTATGGAAACCATCTCCAAAGGCCCATTCACGCTCAAAAAAATCCTCCAGGAAAACTGGCTTCCATTCCTTGCTGTCTACGGATCGTTAGTCACTTAAAATCGTTCATTGACATTCAAGCTTTATAATGAAATATTCGATTTATATCTACATAAACCGGTTTAATCGGGAGCAACCGGTGGTCCATGGACGTTGACAAACGCCATGAGGATGGGATGCCACATGATGACGGGCTGCCCATCGTTCCTTTGCGTGCATGGGCATGCGGGAGGATCCTTAGTTCCCAATAATTACAGGGGTACATGATGGACCTAGTATTGTTTGGCAAGATGGTAGCAATTCTGGTGCTGGTGATAGGCAATGCCTATTTCGTGGGATCGGAGGTGGCCATCACTGCGGCCAGGCGGAGTCGGATCAAGCAGTTGGCCGACATGGGAGACAAACGGGCCAAGATCGTCAAACTGCTACATGACGAACCGACACGGTTTTACGCCGTGACCCAGATTGGCATCACCTTGGTCTCCATGGCCCTTGGGTACATCGGCATGGATGCTTTCAAGGAGCTGTTGTCACCCGCCTTCACGGCCATGCTTGCCATGTTTATGGGTTCGGAACAGGCCGCCTCCTGGGGTGGCATCGTCGGTTTGACCATGGGATTTATCATTGTCTCGTTCCTGCATGTGGTAGGTGGTGAACTCGCCCCCAAGGTTCTGGCCTATCACAAGGCGGAAGCCTTGAGCTGTGGTGTGGCCTGGAGTGTCAACGCGCTGTATAAGATGTGGGTGCCGGTCATCTGGTTGATGAATCATGCGTCCAACTGGCTGCTCACGTTTGTCGGGCAGGGGGATATCGTTGGCCATGGCGGTGGTCATGGTCATGACTCCTCGTCCATGTCTTTGGATGAACTCACCCTGGTGGTGAACGCCAGTGCCAGTTCGGGCACCATTCAGAAGGATATGGGGCGGATGTTGATGGGTGTGCTGGATATGGACGAGGAGACCGTGGAAGACGCCATGATCCCCAAACCCGACGTGCTTAGCCTCACCTCTTCCGCCACGTTATCGGACGCCCTGGGTATTTTCGCCAAGACCAGCCATTACTCCTATCCCGTGCTGGACGGGGACAAGGTGGCGGGTACCATCTTCATGAAGCGTCTGGTGCGTCTGATGGAGGAGAACAAGGGGAATCTTCCAGAATTGCTGCAGCAACCGATCCAAAAGCTGATGCGCACCGATCCGCTCATTCTGCCCTCCAATGTCAAGTTGAGCCGGGCCTGGATGGAGTTCCGGGACAATCGCCGCCAGTTCGGCGTGGTGGTGAACGAACACGGTTCCATGGTGGGGATTCTCACCCCGGCGGATATCGTCTCCCGTCTGGTGGGTCGGTTTCCTGGGGATGAGATCCTCAACGTCCCGGAGAATGTCCACAAGCTCAAGGGCAGCCAGTGGGAGATCGCCGGTTCGGCCCGGGTGTTCGATCTGGAAATGGCACTCAATTTCCCGTTCCCCAGGGGTTCGGGCTATGTGACGATCGGCGGCCTAGTCTTCAGCCGCTTGGGCCGGGTTCCCGAAGTGGGGGATGTGGTGCAGGTGGAGAACGGCAGACTGCAGATCCTGGAAATCGAGGATTTGCGAGTGGTCAAGGTCCTGTTCCAGATCCTGGCGGTCAACGAGAATGGGGAGTGGTCCCTAGCCGACCAGGAAAGTCCGGCGGGGTCGTAAATTCATGGGTGCTGCGGGGGGCGGGCTACGGTAACACACCCACCCCCTCCAGCATCCGTCCATCTGCTGAAATCCCACACGTTACAAAACAAATCTTCCTTGTGTTCTGATGTGACAACAGTGAACTTATAATTGTTGTTTCTCACCGATAAAGGAGGATAAAAATGGGTATTCAAGTCAAACAATTCCGCGAGAATGTCATTCGTCCAGCCTTGGAATTGTTGCACATGGAATCGCCAACTGCAGAGGCTTTGATGCTGGGTACGGCGGCTCAGGAGTCTAGAATGGGGCAGTATCTGCGTCAGGTGGGTGGAGGACCGGCCCTTGGGGTCTTTCAAATGGAACCGGCCACCTATCAGGATATCTGGCGCAACTTTATCGAAACCCATCCAGAGATCTTGCAACTTTTGGCAACACGTTGGCCAGTCAAACCCCCACCAGAACAGATGGTAACCGATTTACTCTTGGCTGCAGTTATGTGCCGCTTGCATTACAGACGAGTCAAAGCCGCATTGCCCCAGGCGGACGATCTTGCGGGGTTGGCCAATTATTGGAAACGGTATTACAACACCCCGAAAGGAGCCGGAACAGAAAGCGAATTTATCCGCAACTGGCAGCAAAGCGTGGAGGGTGGAAAATGAAGAACAGGATTTTGGATCGTTTTCGAGAACCATCCACTTGGCGTGGATTGGTGATGCTGTTGACTTCATTTGGCGTCACCCTCTCACCGGACGCCATGGAGTCTATTGTGGCCGCTGGAACAGGGCTTGCGGGTTTGATCGGCATGATAACCAAGGATAGTGTCCAATGATCGGTACAACGGGTGATCCCTATGACGCACTGCTTCATGACCTTCTCTTGAGCATGGGAAAGGTCCAAGGCACTTTGGAGGCGATTCAACTGCAACAAAAAAACATGACCAGTTGGATGGCCAAGCTAGATGACCGTTTGCGTCGAGTCGAACGCAAGGCGGCCATTAATGGCATGATCGGCGGGGGATTGGTGGCCACAGGTTTCTCTTTGCTCGCAGATCTTATGAAGAGTAAATTAACCGGCGGTTGATCCTGGTCTTGGGTTGATGACAAGAGCAACTCTTTTGTCTGGTGACGGTTTGCGATAAACTGTGACATTGCCAGCTTTACAAAGAGGCGTTTTTGAACCTTGCAGGGGATTTTATGAGTTCTTATGTCCAAGAAGTACAACGGCGGCGCACGTTTGCCATTATTTCTCACCCGGATGCGGGGAAAACAACGCTCACTGAGAAGTTGCTGCTGTTCGGAGGAGCCATTCAAGAGGCAGGACAGGTCAAGGCGCGTGGTGAACGACGTCGGGCTCGATCCGACTGGATGAAGGTGGAACGGGAACGGGGCATCTCTGTCACCGCCTCTGTGATGACCTTTGAATACGATGGCATGGTTTTGAATCTTCTCGATACTCCCGGCCATGCCGACTTTTCAGAAGATACGTTCCGCACTTTGACCGCAGTGGATTCAGCCGTCATGGTGCTGGATGCGGCCAAGGGAATCGAGGCGCAAACCTTGAAGCTCTTCGAGGTGTGCCGGTTGCGCAATGTGCCGATCATCACCTTTATCAACAAAATGGATCGTGATGGACTCGATACGTTCAGCCTCTTAGACCAAATTGCTGAACAATTGGCTTTGGATGTGACTCCAGCCAGTTGGCCAGTGGGGATGGGACAGGATTTTCTGGGGTGTTTCGATTTGTTCGCCGACCGGATGCTGTTTATGGAACGGGGACATGCGGGCGTGGCAGAAGATGGGGAGTCCTGCCAGGGGGTGGACGACCCCAAACTTGACCGTTTGTTGCCAACCAAGGCGGCGGCACAATTACGCGAGGAGGTGGAGATGGTACGCGGTCTCTGCTCCTCCTTTGATCTGGACTCCTATCTGGAAGGACACATGACCCCGGTGTTCTTTGGCAGTGCTATCAACAATTTTGGTGTCCGGGAGTTGCTACGCGGCATTATTGATCTGGCTCCTGCACCGCGTGCCCAACAGGCTGCGGAACGTCTGGTTACCCCAGAGGAGGAGAAGGTTGCCGGGTTTGTCTTCAAGATTCAGGCGAACATGGATCCCAACCATCGGGATCGTATCGCCTTTTTGCGATTGGTTTCCGGTCATTTCCGTCGTGGCATGAAGTTGCGTCATTCGGTCAGCGGTAAAATATTGGCCGTGCATAATCCGTTGTTGTTCATGGCGCGCGAGCGGGGGTTGGCGGAAGAGGCCTGGGCGGGTGACGTCATCGGCATTCCTAACCACGGGGTATTGCGCATTGGCGACACCTTGACCGAAGGGGAGGCGTTGAAATTTACCGGAGTGCCAAGCTTTGCCCCTGAACTATTGCGTCGCGTGCGACCAGAAGACCCCATGCGGGTCAAACACTTAGAGAACGCCTTGCGGCAGTTGGGCGAGGAGGGGGCGGCCAGGGCCTTCAAGACCCTGTTGGGTTCGCAATGGATTGTGGGCGTTTTGGGGGCTTTGCAGTTCGAGATTCTGGCGGATCGCATCCGTACAGAATATGATGTTCCGGTCCGTTTTGAGGATGCTGGCTATTTGACGGCCCGATGGCTGGAATCGGATGATCCACGCTTGCTGAAACGGTGTGTGGATGCATCACAGGCGGAAATGGCCGAGGATTATGATGGAGCCCCGGTATTTCTCGCCCGTAACGCTTGGCGGCTAGAAGACGCCATTAAAGAGTGGTCAGGCATCCGCTTTATGAAGGTGCGTGAGGGGACGACCTAACCCTAACGGGTATGCGAAAACGGATTGCGTCTTAAAATGGTCTGCACCCGATCCGGTCCGGTCGAGAGGATATCCGCCGGAACCCCGGTGAGGGACTCCAAACGCTGGATATAATCGCGAGCGTTTTGGGGCAGATCTTCAAACCGTTCGATTCCCACGGTTGGTTCAGACCAGCCCGGCATCTCTTCAAAGATCGGTTCACAGACATCCATGATCGATGGATCTGCGGGCATGGTTTCCATGCGGCGACCATTGCGTTGATAAGCGACACAGATCTTGATGGTTTTCAAGCCATCCAGCACATCCAGTTTGGTCAATGCCAAGCCGGTGATGCCGTTGGCACGCACGGCATGACGCAACACCACGGCATCGAACCAGCCGCAACGGCGGGGACGGCCTGTGCTGGCACCAACTTCGTGGCCCACGGTATAGAGATGTTTACCAATGGCATCGGTCAATTCGGTGGGAAAAGGACCGCTTCCCACCCGTGTGGTATAGGCCTTGGTCACGCCTAGCACATAGTCGATGTGGGTTGGTCCAACACCAGAACCGGAACAGGCTCCACCGGCCACCACCGATGAGGAGGTGACATAGGGATAGGTGCCATGGTCCACATCCAGCATGGTTCCTTGAGCCCCTTCAAACAGAATGGCTTGTCCAGCGTCCATGGCGTCGGCCAAAAGAGTGCCCACATCATCGACAAAGGGGGCCAAGGTATCGGCCATGCGCAAGTAATCGTCGCGAATGGATTCCAGGGTGAACGTGGCAGCGTTATAAAAATTTTCCAGCATAAAATTGTGATAGGCCAGATTCTCTTGAAGTTTGGCTTCAAAGACCTGACGATTGTAAAGATCACTCAAGCGAATGCCGCGACGGGCCATTTTGTCTTCATAGGTGGGACCGATTCCTCGGCCTGTGGTGCCGATTTTGCCTTTTCCTTTACGTTTTTCACGAGCGATATCGAGTTCGCGGTGGTAGGGCATAATGAGATGGGTCAAAGCGGATATTTTAAACCCCGCGCCAGTGATCGAGACCCCCAGATTGGCCATCTCTTGCATTTCGTCGATGAGTGCGGTCGGATCCAGGACGACACCGTTGCCGATGAAACATTTTTTGCCGCGAATGATCCCGGATGGGATCAAATGGAGGACGTATTTTTTGCCATCCACCACCAAGGTATGGCCAGCGTTGTGACCCCCTTGAAAACGCACCACGGCGTCAGCTTGTTCTGTGAGAAGATCGACAATCTTCCCTTTCCCTTCATCGCCCCATTGGGCACCCATGATGATCACATTGGCCATGGTTTTTTTCTCTCTATCACGAAATCTTTAAGTGGGTATGGTCAACTCGAACGACATCCACTACTATGACATCAAACGGGAATGGATGCTACCTGTAAAATGCATGAGGCAGGGAAATCGCATTTTATAGCGGATTGATCAGATTATAAAAATCAGCATAATTGTTTGAGTAACCTGATTTTTTTGTTGCGGGTTGCAGATAATCGTTGATAGAAATTATCATAAAAATCTGCAACCGGCAGGTGGAATGAGGTCTCGAAATCAGGGAGACTTCGCTTACAGTCACTTCGGTTTGCTTACT
>JADFYY010000146.1 GCA_015232825.1 Magnetococcales bacterium | reverse complement strand
ATCTCGAATAGATTCTCCTGCCTCATCTAAATTCCAAAATTGTTTTTTAAGTGCCTTTTTTCCTAGACGAAAATCATCCAAGTCTATCTTTTTTGTCGTTTCTCTCGGCGACATAGAGACAAATCTTAACAAAGGCTTGTGATTACTCACATTGCCAGTTCCACTCATATTGTCCCTCCCCATAGACACTCGCCCTTATCACTTCAGCTTAACACACCCTCATCCGATTACGACACCCGGAAAACGGTGAAGTTCCCCAGGTGTCGTGTCAACCGCGACAAAAAATTTTTCTGCTATTTGCGTTCGTTCATAAAAAGATAATCACGCCGCGCCGCGCCCACATACAGTTGGCGTGGCCGTCCGATCCCTTCGCCATATTCGATCATTTCTTTCCATTGAGCAACCCAACCGACCATCCGAGCCACGGCAAAGATCACGGTGAACATGTTGGTGGGAATGCCGATGGCCGATTGAATGATGCCGGAATAAAAGTCCACATTAGGATAGAGTTTTTTGGTCACAAAATATTCATCTTCCTGGGCAATACGTTCCAACTCCATGGCCAGCTTGAACATGGGATCATTCCCCCGTCCCAATTCGACCAGCACATCATGGGCCGCTTTTTTTAGAATCCGGGCGCGAGGATCATAGTTCTTGTAGACCCGATGACCAAACCCCATGAGACGGAATGGATCCTTGGGATCCTTGGCCCGTTTAATATATTCCCCGACCCGCTCCACGGATCCGATCTCATGCAACATGCTGAGAACCTCCTCATTGGCCCCGCCATGGGCTGGCCCCCACAACGCCCCGATACCCGCCGAGGCGGCTGCGAACGGATTGGCTTGGGAAGAACCGGCCAGCCGCACCGTAGAAGTAGAGGCGTTCTGTTCGTGATCGGCATGCAAAATCATGATCTGTCTCATGGCCCGAACCAGTACCGGGGATATGGTATACTTGGCACACGGAACCGAAAAAAGCATGTAGAGAAAATTCTCCACATAACCCTTGCCGTTATCAGGATAGACGAATGGCTGTCCAACAGAATATTTGTACGATGCTGCGGCAATGGTCGGAATTTTTGAAATCAACCGGAAAGCGGAAATTTCCCGATGGCGTGGATTGTGGACATCCAGAGAGTCATGATAAAAAGCAGAGAGGGCTCCCACCACCCCCACCATGATCGCCATGGGATGGGCATCACGGCGATACCCTTTATAGAAATTCAAAATTTGCTCATGGAGCATGGTATGGTGTGTCACTTTATGTACAAAATCGTTATACTGATCTTGATTGGGCAACTCCCCATAGAGCAAAAGATAACACACCTCGGCAAAGCTACTGGATTCGGCGAGTTGCTCGATGGGATAGCCCCGATACAAAAGCACGCCAGCTTCGCCATCGATGAAGGTGATTTTGCTTTTGCAGGATGCGGTGGATCTGAATCCCGGATCTAGGGTAAAGAGACCGAACTCTTTATAGAATTTTTCAACTGCAACGACTGGAGGCCCCTCTGTGCCTGACTCAATCGGAAATTCCACTTCTTTGCCGGTACGATTGTCACGAATCGTCAATGTGTTTGCAGCCATAGCATCTCTCCAATTTTTAGTCTACAAATAGTGAAAGAATTTTTCCAACCAACCACCCCATCGCCGTTAAGGATCAGATTCCATCATACCATGGGTCGGATCCATTGGCGTAACTTTTAATTTGCCCGGAGTTACTCGTTATGTTCAACAGTGCCAATAGCCAAGTGGATCGACGTCTCAACAGCCTCGAAAAACACCTCAAACAAGAAAACCCCGTCTTGCTCCAGGTGGTGCAAAGCTTTCGGGAACTGGATCGAGTGGCCTATCGCATGGGTCTGATCAGTCGGGACGACTCCTTTGCCACCCGCGTACCTTGGTGGCCATTGATTTCGATCCTTGGCACCTTTTCCTCTGGAAAATCCACGTTCATCAACAGTTTTCTAGGCCAGAAACTGCAACGAACCGGCAATCAAGCTGTCGATGACAAGTTTACCGTCATCTGTTTCAGCAAAGAGGAAAAAATTCGTACCCTGCCCGGCCTCGCACTAGATGCCGACCCCCGCTTTCCCTTCTACCAAATCAGCCAACAGATCGAAGATGTCGTCAAAGGCGAAGGCAAACGGATCGATGCCTATCTGCAACTCAAAACCTGTCAGACTGAAAAGCTGCTGGGAAAAATTCTCATCGACTCACCCGGCTTTGACGCCGATGCCCAACGCACCTCTACACTTAGAATTACTGATCATATCATGAATCTTTCTGATCTGGTATTGGTCTTCTTCGATGCCCGTCATCCAGAGCCCGGTGCCATGAAGGATACCCTGGATCATCTGGTCAAAAATACCATCAACCGTTCCGACTCCAACAAATTCTTGTTTATCCTCAATCAGGTGGACTGTACGGTTCGGGAGGACAACCTCGAAGATGTCACCGCAGCTTGGCAACGGGCCCTTTCCCAATCCGGTCTGACTGCAGGTCGATTCTTTCAAATTTACAATCAAGACGTCGCCCATCCCATTGAAAACGAAACGGCCCGGATTCGCTACGAATCCAAGTTGAAGGAAGACATGGATGACATCGACGAGAGGATTCGTCGCGTGGAAGTAGAACGGGCTTATCGCATCATCGGGGTTTTGGAGCATACGGCCAAGACCATTGCCAACCAGACCGTACCCGCATTGACCAACCTGTTGCAACGTTGGCGGAAAAGCACCCTGATTCTCGATGGCATTTTGCTGTTACTGCTGGCCGCCGGTCTCGGTGGACTGATTATGGCTGGCTATCCAGTCGCCTCCTGGGTTGACATCAACACCTGGACCGCCATGGAAAGCTGGAAACAGATCGTGGCCGCCACCCTGGCCACAACCGGCGTTTTGACTATCGGCTTTTTGCACTTCATGTTGCGCAAACTCACAGCCTCTCTCCTGCTCAGAAAACTGCCAAAAGAGATCAATGAGCCGATGTTACTGGAATTCGTACAAAACGGCTTCAAAAGAAACACCCAACCCTTGCATCCCTTGCTGAGTGCCAGCCCGATGGGATGGGGCAAACTGGCCAAAATGAGAGTTGACAGAGTACTCAAAAATACCGATATGTATGTACAGAATCTCAATGACCAGTTTACCAACCCCTCTGGTCGGGCAGATACGAACAATCCGAAAATTCAATTGGATGTTCAATAGCCTAACCCAAAAAACCTTCTCTGCCGCCGGGAATCCCGGCGGCTTTTTTTCAAAAATGTGATTCGATGCTCAACAGAATTCCTCTGACCTTAAAAGCACTTTTGGCCACGGCCCTGGTGGCCACCGCCACTTGGAGCCTGTTGGACATCATTCAAACCGATCATCTGCGTACCATATTTCAGTCTCGCATCTCGTCAGTACTCGGTGAAAAGGCCTCAGTCAATCGCATTTTTTTTGACAATCACATCCGCGCCTACCACCAAACGGTCCGTCTGCTGACAGCACAACGAAATTTTCTGGACTACCTGCCCAACTTGACTGGCACAACAGCAACCAACAAAACCATTCACCACGACCATCTTCCTCCCTGGTTGCCCCGCGCATCGGTACTGCGGGGTTTTACGCCCATACCCATCTTGTTGCTATTGGGGCCAGATGGCCTCGTGCGGGAGATCTATCAAGGACAAACCGAAACCCCACCCAAAGAGTTACTTGAACCCACCCCACTTCTCATGGAACTGAGCCACAACCAAACCTTTCTGACGGCCATTTCTGGCACACCCTTTTTGATCACCTCGGAAACCGTTCAAGACAAACAGGGCGAACCCCTAGCCACCCTCATGTTGGCAGCTCCACTGAACGATGAATTTCTCTCCCGTCTGCAAGGACCGGTCGGTCGCTATACAGGTCTGGTCGCATTACTCGAAGGCGAAAACCAGAAAATCATTGCCAGCAATCAACCCGATACTCTGCGCTCTGGGATTCTATTGGACCAGACCAAGGATAAATTTCTGGTTTCAGGATACTCTTTTTTTGATTATGGCTCCTCGGATCTTCTGTTGCAGCTTGTCACGCTGGAATCCACAGAGGCTCTGGAGTCTTTGGTCCGCTCCATTCTCTCCACCGAACGGCGGCAGAGATTCATTACGGCTGCAGCCTTGATCATCTCTTGCCTGCTCATTATGGTGTGGATCACCCGTAACATTGCGCAAATCACCAAAGATATCGTTGATTTCTCCAGAAACGTCCTAGATTCCAAAACGCAAGAGACCTGGGAATCCAAAGATGAGCTACAAATGTTGCGCAACCGGTTTCTGCATTTAACCAAGAAAATCATCACCACGCGCGACACCTTAGAAACCGAGCTAGAAGAGCGCAAACGGGCAGAAAACGCCATGCGTAAGTTCTCCCACGCGGTAGAGCAGAGTCCTGTAGCGGTCATGATCACCAATCCGCAAGGCCACATTGAATATATCAATCCGCAATTTACGGTACTGACCGGTTATACCGCCAGTGAAACCATTGGCCGTGATCCAGGTTTTCTTAAATCTGGCACGACTCCACCGGCCACCTACAAAACCTTATGGGAGACCATTTCAGCAGGTCAGGTTTGGCGGGGCGAGTTGCACAACCGTCGCAAGGATGGCACCACCTATTGGGAACTCAATGCCATTTCCACCATTCACGATCCAGATCAAAACACCACACATTATATTGCCATCAAGGAAGATGTTTCTCTACGCATTGAAATGGAGAAAACCCTAGAACAAGCGCGTGAGGCAGCGGAGGCCGCCGTTCATATTAAAAATGATTTCATGGCCAATATCAGTCATGAGCTACGCACCCCTTTGAGTACCATTGTCGGCTGTGCCAATCAGGTACTGGAGAAAACCTGTGGGGAACTCAATAAGACGCAGCGAAAATATTTAAAAGAAGTGCTGAGTGGTGCGGATCGACTGGCGGGGATGATTGACGACTTATTAAACATTTCCAAAGTGGATACAGAGCAATTTATTCTTGAAAATCAAGTTTTCGAGCTACGCGGATTGGTAGAAGGTGCGGCGGCAATCATTGAGACTGAGGCCTTAGCCAAATCCTTGGAGTTCACTTGGCACGTCACCCCAGAAGCTCCAGGGCGTCTTCTCGGCGACCCAGTCCGTTTGCGGCATGCCTTGTTGCATCTATTGGGCAATGCCATCAAATTCACCCCCAAAGGCCGCATCACCCTGACCGTGGACCGAGTTCCTCCGCCAGCCACACCAGGGACCATTCTCATCACCATTGCCGATACCGGCATTGGCATTCCAGAGGCGATGTACCACACCATTTTTGATCCCTTTACCCAGGCCGATTCCTCTCTGTCACGTCCCTATGAAGGTTCTGGGATTGGTTTAGCCATCACCAAACGGTTCATCGAGTTGATGGGGGGGACCATTCAGGTAAGCAGCAAGGTAAACGAAGGGAGTGTCTTCATTGTCACCCTACCGTTAGAAATTCCAGAACCCCATCCACAAATTGTGGACGAATCCACTCTAACCATGGCTTGCGCTTTGCCTGGACGCAAAGCATTGGTTGCAGGCAAGCACCCGGTCAATCGTTTGATCCTCAAAAAACTGTTGATTGCCAGGGATATAGAGGTCATTGAAGCCGGTCAGTGTCATGCCGTGGAAAACATGACCGATGAGAACGGTCATACGATATTTGACTTGATCTGTCTGGACTGTTCCAACTCCCCATCTGGCGGCGTAGATGAGACGCGCTTTTTGCGTTCCATGCCCGGCATGGAGAGCCCGCCGATTTTGTTGTTCGGCAGCGACGATCTGCGCGAAAAAACCAAAGACATTTCAGGACTTTTTATCCTACCCAAGCCCATCCGCCGTTCTCAGGTATACGATGCCATCAATCTGGCCCTCAACATTCCCGAATCCGCCCATTTGGAGGGGATGGGGACGGAATAATTGGCCAAGCAAGCTAACGTTAAACAGGTAACATGGATTCTAATAGACTGTGGGACTAAGACATGATCCAATATGATCCACACGCAGAATTCCAAGTGGTTCGCCGAGGCATTGAAAAGAAATGGATAGAGCAAGTTCTTTCTACGCCTGAAGAAACGGAGCATCGGGGTGACAAAACTTCTCTTTTGGCCTGTTTCCCTGAAAGGGGCAAGATGTTGCGCGTTGTGGTAAGACGGGATAATCCAAAATATGTCATTACAGCCTATTTCGACAGGAGAAAACCATGCGTGTGAGAGTGGACGCCCAATCGGATGCCATCTACCTAGATTTGACTCTGGGTGATATCGAAAGCAGTGAAGAGGTGGCGGATGGCATTATTCTTGACTATGACGCTCATGGACGAATGGTGGGAATCGAAATCCTGGACGCATCCAAAAAATCCCAGGATGAAAGAACATTGCATCGCTTGACCATGGAAATGGGAAAAGTGGCGTGATAATGTCATAGAGTAACAATCAATATCGTCAATCGGCACATGAGCAATTACGGGTCTGTTGCTGGAGTGGTGGAATATGCCCTGGTCCACCTGGATGAAAGCGGAGTATTTGAAGATCCAAAGGTACAAGAAATCATACGACAGGCCATAGAAGAAGCTGAACAGAATGGTACTCCACCACGCGAATGGAACAGTGCAGAAGTCCATGCACGTCACCAAAAACAATGGGAAGAAAGGAACGGCAAGCCATGGCCATTATAACGGCAGAGCGATATCATAATGACGTTGATTCAGCATGGCATTACA
>JADFYY010000145.1 GCA_015232825.1 Magnetococcales bacterium | reverse complement strand
TGACTTGTGGTCGCATCTTTTGGGGGTTGCGTACCGATGGAACTTGGGGGCAAAAAACAGGGGGAACTCCTGGCTGCATACCTCCACCTTTTTGGCCAGTACCATTGACTAAAACAGGGCAGACTACCTCTTATGCGGCAGGCGATGACGGTGCCTTAAAAAGTGGTGTGGTATGGCCGACCCCGCGTTTTACGGATAACGGCAATGGGACTATAACCGACAACCTGACTATGCTGGTTTGGATGAAAAATGCTTTTTGTTTTGGTGGGATGAATTGGGCCAGTGCTTTGGCCAAGGTGGCTGGTTTGAATGCACGTACAGAAAACTGTACCGGATATATGACTGGCACTCACGTCGATTGGCGTTTGCCAAACCGTGAAGAATTGCTAAGTTTGATTGATTATAGACAATCTTCCCTAGCTTTGCCTTCTGAGCATAAGTTTTTATCCGTCCTGTCCAAAGGTAGTCTATACGATTGCTATTATTGGTCTAGTACTAGTTTAACTGACAAGGAAGCGTGGGGCGTGAGCTTCACAGATGGCAGAGTCCGTAATTTTTTAAAGACAGAGGAGCCTCCGATTTATGGCGGCTATTATATCACTGTGTGGCCCGTTCGAGGTGGACAATGAGGCTTTGGTGCTTTGGTTATTTGAACGCTTTTCATGTGGACGGATTATTTATCCATGGCCATGGGAAATTTTTGAAGATTTTTAGATCTTTTAACTGAAAAATAACGGCAAAAAATCCAAAATAATTAGTTTTTTTATTTGCGGGCAATTCATGCTAGATGGAAAAATATGATAGGGACAGTGTCTCACAACCATAAACGAACGAGTTGTGATTTGTTTGTGTGTAAAGAATAATTGTAAACAGAACGGAGGTCAAATAATGTTAAAATTTTATAGAATTGTTTTATTTTTAGTGTATAAAATTAATTATATGTTTTTGTTTTTTCTTTCTCTTGGCATTTTTTTCACTCATTTCGTACTGGCAGCCAGTGCATCAGGCCCTGTGCGTCAAACAGGCCAAACCACTTCTTATGTGGCTGGGGATGATGGTGACTTGAAAAAGGGCGTTGTTTGGCCAACGCCACGTTTTATAGATATTGGTGACGGGACTGTCCATGATGAACTGACCGGTTTGATCTGGATGAAAAATGCTGCTTGCTGGGGTACATTGTCTTGGGCGGATGCTTTGACTAAGGTGTCTGGTTTGAATGCTGGCACACAAAGTTGCGCTGGGTACGCTACTGGAATCTATAACGATTGGCGGTTACCAAATATCCATGAATTGCTTTCGCTAATTGATTCTAGTAATTCAAATTTGCCTTCTGGGCATATGTTCTCAAACGCTCCTTCTACTTACGCTTCGGCGAAGTATTGGTCAAGTACTACCTACGCCAGCACCACTACCAGTGCGTGGACTGTGGATTTTCGCTATGGCTACGTCAGTGATTACGATAAGACAGGCATGTACTCTGTGTGGCCCGTAAGAGATGGACAATAAAATTTTGATTATTTGAATGTTTTTGATGTTGATTCTCGTTTAAGGCGTACGGAAATGACGAATTTTGCTGATTATTCCGATTTTCTTGGGATATCTTACGGCAATACAAATTAGTGACTCAACCTTTGGAGTGATGACATGCCTATAAAACGATTTGCTTGGTCCATGATCGTTTTACTTTCTTTTCTTTTAGCGGTTTCGGTAATGGCAGGCTCACTGGAGGCCCCTGGTAAACCTTCGGAGGCTTCATGCGCCATGTTTACTCTGGAGGATATTTACAGTCGTCTCAACACTGGCACTTTGGGCAGCAAGCGTACCGGGGGGGTTGTCATGCCAACATCCGGTCCTGCGGTGATTGGAAAAAATACTAACGAGATCATGGCGGTTGCCCCAACCTTCAACCGTAAGCGAGCCAAGCAAGAGGACATGGCCTGCGGCAAGACTTTTTGGGGATTGGCGGTTGGAGTTTGGGGACCACAAACGGGAACCGCCGGTTGTCCGCCACCGACCAATATTCAGGTTACAGGAGCGCAAAACGGGCAGGCGGTTATCTCATGGACTGCGGTGTCTGGCGCGACGGCTTATAATCTTTATGGTGCGACGCAATCGGGCGTGAATAAGTACAACCATACCTCCCTGCTCGGTAGCATTCTCAAACAAAATATCACAAGTCCTTACACGCTGACCGGCTTGACCAATGGGACTACGTATTATTTGGTGGTGTCGGCGGTGAGTTCTGGAGGTGAAGGGTTGGCGGCGGCAGTGACTACGACCCCTGTTTATGAACGGTTTATCGCCAATGGGAATGGAACGGTGACGGATAGTGAGACTGGGTTGATACTACTTCAAAATGCAAACTGTTCTGGCAATAAAACATGGGACAATGCCATGGATTGGGTGGCAAATTTAAATGGGGATGGCACCTCCTGTGGGTTGAACGATAAATCTATGCCAGGGGACTGGCGTCTGCCGACATATACAAGCCAATCGGGTATTTTGGATGGGGAACTTGCTGTTCTTTATGCAGCAAAGAACAGCACTGCGTTTTCAGGCGTCCAGACCAACAGCTATTGGTCAGGTACTACCGTTGCCAGCACCACTGGCTACGCATGGTACGTCACCCTCTACTTCGGCAACGTCTACATCGTCGACAAGACGTTCACGTATTACGTGTGGCCGGTGCGAGGTGGACAATGAAGCTTTGGTGCTTTGGTCATTTGAATGCTTTCGAGGGGGATGTGCAGAAGGGGAGACTTTCCACTTCTGCCCGCCGATGATCAAGGATGCGGTCATGGAGCGTCTGGAAGTGTTGGGGTATGATCGCACTCCATCGCCGAGTTGATGTGGTGCGGTATGTGGCGTAAAAATCCGCAGGTCTTTGTCGTGCAATCGGAGGAGTGGTTGATCCCGATCCTGACCTTCATCAACGGAGAGCGCAAGCGTTTCCAAACAAACATGGAACAATCGATATCAAGAGTATTCTTTGTATTCAATAGGGAATGGCAACAATGAAACGAGCAAGTTTTTTCTGGCATGGTACGTTCCAACTTGTGTGGCTTCTGCTCGTGTTGCTTTCCCCGCTTGAACTAACCGCCGCCACCTATGGCATCAGCAGCACCAACAAATACGCTTGGTCCGAAAACGGCGGTTGGGTCAATTTCCGTCCAACGCAAGGGGGCGTCACCATTTTACCAGACCACTTAGCCGGTTATGCTTGGGGTGAAAATATTGGCTGGATTGCCTTGGGTGCTGATGGGGCTGGACCTTACACCAATACCACGGCAACCAACTGGGGCGTTAATAAGGACGCCAGCGGCAACCTTTCCGGCTATGGCTGGAGCGAAACCGTGGGGTGGATTAATTTCACTGGGTTTGATACGGCTACGACGCCAAAAATCCTCACCACCGGCACATTTGCGTTTAGTGGTTATGTCTGGTCTGCCAACATCGGTTGGATCCGTTTGAGCAACACGAGTACCTCGCTGTACAAAGTGGTAAAGGGTAACACCATACCCTCCCTCTCTGCCATCGCAAACCAAAACATCAACGAAGACGGCAACACCGGTTCTCTTACCTTTACCACCGGGGATGCGGATACGGTCTCGCCCTACTTTGTCGTGACAGCCACCTCTTCCAACACCACGTTGCTCCCGAATGCCAATTTGGTTATTACCGGATCAGGTTCTAGCCGGACTCTGGTGGCCACGCCTATGGCCGATCAATTCGGTTCTGCGGTGATTACCGTGACGGCAACCAACGGAAATCCGGTTGACTATACCACCACAAAGACCTTCAACGTGACCGTGGCCCCTGTCAACGATCCACCAAAGGCCACCAACAGTGCCACATTGACGACCAACGAGGATAGTGAGCTTAAGGGGACGTTGTCGGCAACCGATATTGACAGCCCATCCTTGACTTATGCCATTGTCACCCAACCGACCAAAGGGTCTGTCACCATAACCAATACGGCCACAGGTGCGTTTACCTATACCCCGACACGCAACGCCAACGGTGCAGAAAGTTTTACCTTTAAAGTCAATGATGGCAGCCTGGATTCCAACAGTGCCACAGTGAATATCACCATCAACCCGGTCAACGATGCACCCACCGCCACGGATGACTCGTTTTCGACCGACGAGGATAAGGCCTTTTCGGGAACTCTGCTTGGCACGGACATCGAAAACAATACCTTGACCTATTCAATCGTCACCTCACCCAAGCATGGTAATGTCGCCATCACCAATGGGACTGCCGCATTTACCTACACTCCAGCTAAAGACTACAACGGCACAGACAGTTTCACCTTTAAAGTCAATGATGGCACGGTCGATTCCAATGTGGCCACGATGACGATCACCATCAATCCAGTCAATGACCCGCCGACCATCGGCGGCATACCTTCGACTGGAGTGGCGGAAAATGTGGCTTATTCTTTCATACCCACGGCCTCCGACGTGGACGGGGATTCTCTGACCTTCGCCATCCAGAAAAAACCCGCCTGGGCGACATTTGACACAACTACCGGCGCATTGACCGGGAAACCCACCTCCACTGACCAAGGAAGCTATGCTGATATTGTGATTTCGGTCACCGATGGTAAAGCCACAGCATCTCTGCAACCCTTTACGATCACCGTGGCCAATGTCAACACCTTGCCGACGATCACCAATATACCTGAGCAGAACGGCACGGAGGATGGCACCATCGGTCCCATTGCCTTTACGATTGGTGATCTGGACACCCCGGCGGATCAATTAATTGTCACGGCCTCATCCGCTAACGCAATCCTGATCCCGACGGACAATAGCCACTTGGTTCTAGGTGGAACCGGGGCCAATCGTACTTTGACGATCAAGCCGGGAGCCAACCAAAACGGTTCAACGCAGATCACCGTGACCGTAAGCGATGATAATGGGCTTGCGGTAAATAGCACCTTCAAAGTGAACGTAGCGGCTGTGAACGATCTGCCCACCATCACCGGCGTACCGACGACCACCAAGCTCAACCCTGGTAATGACTGGAGTTTCACCCCTGTGGCGAATGATGTGGATGGAGATCCCCTTACTTTTTCAATCCAAAATAAGCCCTCTTGGGCCAATTTCGATCAAACCACGGGCAGACTTTTCGGGAAGCCTTTGCCGGGGCAATACGGTAACTATAATGATATCGTAATTTCTGTAACCGCTGGTTTAGATACCGTCTCTTTGGCTCCTTTTTCGATTGCCGTGGAGGACGTCACTAACCCGGATGCTGCGGGTACAACGGGTGGCATTTTTAAATCGGCCCAAACCATCACGCTGACTTGCCAGGATGATGGTTCAGGGTGCGCGTCCCTTTATTACACCCTGGACGGCAGCCAGCCAACCATCCTTTCAACCCTTTATACCGCCCCCATCACGTTAACGGCCAACACGGTTTTAAATTATATCGCCGTTGATAAATCCGGTCGCATCAGTAAGGTAATGACCGAGAACTTCACCATTGACACCACACCGCCAAAGGTGGAGATTCTCAATCCGGTTGATGGCGCGATTCTCAAGAGTCCGACCATCAACGGCACGGCCATCGATACGGGCGGAACCGGTATCCAGTCGGTTGTACTCCAGATCAGTGACGGCATTAATTACCTTAAGAGATCATCTTCTAATGCTTTGGTGTTTACACAGACTAAAGCCGAGGTCAATGCCATTACCGTGAACGAGTTTGCTGAATGGGATCTCTTTGACAATATTCCCTGGGAGGACGGAAATTATACCATCACGGCCACGGTAACCGACAAAGCTGGCAATGTCACCACCACCAATCCAGTCCATTTTACCAAATCCAATCAAATAAATATCTCTGGAACCATCCTCAATGACGCAAAATCAGCGGTTCCAGATGTGTCGGTGACTTTCAAGGATGCTGTCAACGCCAAAATTGTCACTGTTCAATCATCAACCCTCGGCAAATACTCTTCTGGTGGCCTCGATTCTGACTGGTCAGGTTCCGCCACGCCTACCAAACAGGGGTATACCTTCACACCGCCTAGTTATAACTTTTCAAATCTCCTCTCCAGTAAAGCCAATATGGACTTCATCGCCTCTGCCGTAGAGTCGGAAGATGCTAGAGTTATTATTATGGCTGGAGGCGATCTCAATGACTACCTGTGGCCCGCTACCAACTCTGCCGCCAATTTTGCTTATAAAGCATTGATATACAAGGGGATACTTAAAGAAAATATTCGTTACTTAAGTATAAATACCGAGCAGTCCAACGACATTCATATTTCCGGTCTCTCCAGTTCCGCAAACCTGGAGTCTGCGATCACAAGCTGGGCCGGTGGCTATGTCAACGCTAAAAAACCATTGATTATCTATCTAGTCGGCCACGGATTGAATGATCGCTTTTTTGCCACAAAACCACTCACATCCGAGTCTGACATCGTACAGGCAAGTTCACTGAACGGGTGGCTAAACACCCTACAGGAAAAAACCGGTGCCAAGGTAACCCTGATCATTGATTCCTGTTTATCTGGCAGCTTCTTAAAAAGCTTGAAACCACCAGTGGGCGTAAAAGTAAAACGTATCACCATCGCCAGCACTAACAATAATAGTCCAGCGTATTTCAGTTCCGAGGGAGATCTTTCTTTCTCAAGTTTCTTCTGGAGACATATCATGCAAGGCTTGAGTCTTCAGGACAGCTTCACAAAAAGCAGCAAGGCGATTCAGACCGCCACCAACGACAAACAAATTCCCATGTTT
>JADFYY010000144.1 GCA_015232825.1 Magnetococcales bacterium | reverse complement strand
GACCCCTAATAATTAAATTATTAAAAAAAAGGGTGGAGGGGTCTGGGGAGGCGGTTCACCGCCTCCCCAGTTATACAGCCAAAGCCTCTTGCACAGCTTCCAACGCCTGTTTTCTAGTAAAAGGTTTCACCAGAAGGCGATTGGCACCAAAATCCTGCGCCATACGTAAATTAAATGCAGCGTCCAACCCCCGACCACCGCCAGACATGGCCACAATCCGCACCTTGAAGCCGACCTCCTGCAACTCCATGATGAGTTCCACCCCATCCTTTTCAGGCATCAGAATGTCAGTCATCACCAAGTCTGGCCTTTTCTTGCGAAAACGCTGCAAACCCACGCGACCATCTGGTGCGTCTTCCACCGCATGCCCTTCCTCCTCCAAAATTTCTCGCAGAAGGTGACGAATTGCGGGATCATCATCAACAATCAGGATCTGCGCCATATCCATTAATTCTCCACGGGTTGCGATTGTGAAAGACGATAAGCCCGTTGCGAAGACTCTTGAACCTCCCGGATCATGCTCTCCTTCAAAGCGACCAGCATCTCCATGGGAACCCCCAACTCCTTAGCGATTCCCTTGAGTCGCTCCCCCCCTTGGAAGTGCCGTTCTGCAAGAAGAATCTTCAAAAAATCGGCAAGAACAACCGCCTTGAGTTCACCCTTGACCACCTTGAGAGACTCAGAGGCCTGAGACCAGGAGCATCCTGCGGCCAAAGCCTCTTTCAACAATGTCATGGCCTCGCCATGCAGTTGATCCTGCTCAACAGTGAGTTCAGGATCAACCACTTGAAAGCGCAAGTGATAATCATCATCCGACGAACCAATAGCCATGTTCAATTCTCGCTTTGCCGCGCCTTTGCAAGACGTCTATTTTCCAAAGCCAACACAATGGGACTGGCGACATAAATAGACGACCATGTCCCCACCACAACGCCCAGCAACAAGGTCAAGGCGAAATCGTGAATCACCTCACCTCCATAAAAAAACAGAGCCAGCAGAACCAAAACCACGGTCAGAGAGGTAATGATGGTGCGAGACAAAGTACGATTGATCGCCTCGTTGATGACTACAGCCAAGGAGTGCTGACGCAATCGCTTGGTTTCATCCCGAATGCGATCAAAAACAACAATGGTATCGTTGATGGAGTAACCTATCAGGGTAAGAACCGCAGCCACGACCACCAAGGAGAACTCTTTTTGTGTGACAGAAAAAAATCCCAATGTAATCAAAACATCATGCACCAAGGCCAGTACAGCACCTAAGGCAAAACGAAACTCAAAACGAAACCCTACATAAACCAGAATGGCAAGCCAGGAGAAAATGACCGCACGGATTCCGTTAATCGTCAACTCGTGTCCCACCTGCGGCCCGACGAATTCAAAACGACGCACTTCCACCTTGCCCTCTTGCCCCTTATCAACCAGAGGGGAAACCGCATCCACGATCTTCTGTGCCACTTTGGAGGCCTCACCATCCGATCCCTGCTTCTCCTGATGGAGACGAATCAAGATTTCCTGCGGCGACCCGAACTCTTGAATCACGGCTGAACCCATACCAATTTCACCTAAAGCCGTGCGAATATCGGCAATGGGGGCCGGTCCAGGGAAACGGAGCTGCATGACTGCACCGCCCGCAAAATCAAGACCGAAGTTCAATCCCAACGTAACCAGCGAAACGATGCTTAACAGCACCAACCCCCCAGAAATCGCAAACGCCCATTTACGAATACCGACAAAATCAATATTAAGAGTTGAACTAATGAGTTCCATAATGGCATCCGGTGCTGGAGTTGAATCAAAGGCTCAGACTTTGCACCCGACGATTGCGCAAAATGTAATAGAGCATCATTCGGGTAAGGGTAATGGAGGTAAACATAGACGCAACCAGACCAATGGTGAGTGTCACGGCAAACCCCTTGACTGGGCCTGTACCAAACTGAAACAGAATAATGGCCGTGACCAATGTGGTCAAGTTGGAGTCCAAAATGGTCATAAAGGCCTTGGCATAGCCCTGATCAATGGCAGCCATGGGGGACTTGCCGAGTCGAAGTTCTTCACGAATCCGCTCGATGATCAACACATTGGCATCGACAGCCATACCAATGAGCAGGACAATACCCGCAATACCCGGCACGGTAAGAGCCGCCTGCAGAGCTGCTAGCACAGCCATCAAGATGAATATATTAAACATGACCGCGACGTTGGCCAACATGCCAAGCCCTTTATAATAGATCCCCATAAAAACAATCACCAAAAACCCACCAAGCAACGAAGAAACCACCCCCTGATGGATGGAGTCACTTCCCAAAGTCGGTCCAACAGTACGCTCTTCCAGGATAACGACCGGGGCAGGGAGTGCGCCAGCCCGCAAGACAATAGCCAGATCATGAGCATCGTCTGGGGTGAAATTACCAGTGATCTGGGCGCGTCCCCCTTCGATTTTCTCCCGTAGCACAGGTGCCGAATAGACTTTGTCATCCAGAACAATGGCCATGCGTTCGCCAACGTGTTCTCCAGTCAATTGAGCAAACTTGCGTGCGCCTTGATGATTGAAGGTGATGGAGACCAGAGACTCACCATTTTGATCAAAGTTGACCCGTGCATCGGTAAGCAGGTCGCCGGTAAGGGCCGCCCGTTTTTTCAACAGCAACGGATAGCGGGCCGCCTTTTGTCCCTTTCTCGCTCCCCGCTCCTCATACAGCAGTTGATCATCCGCTGGAATAGTGCCAGCCAGGGCCGCCGCGACATCTCCTTTCTCATCCACCAGTTTGAATTCGAGTCGAGCGGTCCGTCCAATCAGGGTTTTGGCGCGAGAGGGATCGTTGAGTCCGGGGAGTTGCAACAGAATCCGGTCTTCCCCCTGTTTCTGCAAGGAGGGTTCTGAAACCCCAAACTGGTCAATACGCGAGCGGATGGTCTGGATGGATTGATCCACCGCAAATTTACGCAACTCAGCCACCTCGGTTGCGGTCAGTTGCATCCGCAAACCGTCTGGGATCTCTTCGATCTTGGCTGTACGGAAATCTTCTTTCAGTTGTTTGGTGACATCGGCTTTGGAGACATCGCTCGGCAATTTGATCTCCACGGCATCCATGCCCTGCCGCTTGATGGATTGATAGCGCAATTTTCCCTTACGCAAGGAGATACGGATCTCATCAACCAGATTTTCTGCCGCCTGTTCTACGGCCTTATCGGTTTGCACATGCAACAACAGATAGAGACCGCCTTGCAGGTCCAACCCGCGATAAACCATTTTGGCAGGCAAGAAAGAGGGCCACCATGTTGGCACACCGCCCATCAATGTAGGCAGAGAATACAAGATGGAAATCAAAACAATCATTACAGAAACGATTGTTTTCCAAAGAGGAAACTGTCGCACGCCCGATCACTCCCAAAAACCCATAGGCCCACTAGACCGCGATTAAAAATCGCTGACATCCATTAACTTTAACTTTTACTCTTATCTGAACTCTCATCCAATGCCAAATCCCCGCCAATCTTGGCACCCGCCTTGGCGGTCACCGTGGCCACGGCCTCGCGACGCACCTTGACCCGCACGGGTTTGAACTGCCGGGGAGCCATCTCCACCTCGCCCAACTCCACCATGACATATTCGTCCTCAACGCGATGAATCCGTCCCATCAAACCGCCGCGCGTTTCTACGGAGTCACCGCGTTGCAGATTGGCCACCATCTCCTTGTGTTGTTTCGCCTGTTTTTGTTGCGGACGGATCAACAAAAAATAAAAAATGGCAAACAATAACACCATGAACAAAATATTGCCTATGGCCGCCTCTGGTCCAGGTGAGGCCGATTGGGCATAGGCTGGGGTGATCCATTCAAACATGATCCTTATTCTCCGTGGTAGCGGGTAAACTCCAAGCCGGTCAAATCGCTGTTATCATACGATAACTTTCTTCCGACATCACCGATGTGCGAAACAGATCCAAAAAACTGGTCTTGATTTCACTTAAATATTGACGAAAAGCCTCCAAGTTAGCCGTATCCATAACCTGGACGCTGTAACGATTGCGAGAGGAGTCCCCTCCATTACAAATCACCCTTCCAGCATGACGCAAAATTCCAGCAAGATCCATGGCCGGATGAGTCTCTGGGATCAAACGTAAACGGACCGCAGAATTCTCTGGAATCTCCCACAACCCCTTGTCCGTATGAAAGGAGAGCCCCTCTTGATTAATATCGAGCAACTCCCCATGTACACACCCCTGTTCTGTCGTCATTTCGACAATGCAAGCTTTCTCCATCGGGATGGTAAAACGACTAACCTGCCGTTTGGAGTGAACGCGAAACAATTCCGGGTAACTCAGGCGAGTTCCTTCCTTGTCTGGGGATTTCAGACAGGTTAGTCTGGACTCCAGCACATACCCTTCCATCTGAAAAAGCGTCGCGACCAATCCACCCGGTTCCAAGGCCTGATTGCCGACTTCGGATTTCAGAAGGGAGATCAGCAGCGACTTGCCAGCTTTTTTCTGCAACAACGAGGCAGAATACAAGGTTTTTCCCCGATTGACACGAAGTTCCAAGCCCCGTTTTTCGTGCAACACCTTGTCCATGACAAAGTGAATATCCTCTGCATTCAAAAGCAAATCGGTATTCTTCAATAGGCTCTGAACTTTGGCGCGGCTCATGGTGTTTTTTTTAATTCCTCGTGCGACAAAGAATGGAATCCGTTTAAAATACACTCTCTTCTGTTCGTTGGCAAGGTATCAAATGCCAGTGGAACAACACTCTCATTGATCATAAAAATGGTTTCAATCTTGTAACAAAATAGACTGTTGACCTTAAAGGATAATTAGTCCATTATATAATTTTGAATACTTCCAAACATTAAGGAACCGTGGTGTATACCAAAAAAGAACTGGTCCAACTCGTAGACAACATGCCTGCTTTTCCGCCCAGCGTCTCTCGCATACTCACGCTGACTGCGGATATCACTTGCGCCCCTAAGGATCTGATTCGGATCATTGAATTGGACCCTGTCCTGACCCTCAAGCTGCTGCAACTGGTCAATTCCCCCTATTTCGGCCTTTCCAGACAGATCAGCTCCATCAAGCAGGCGGTCGTTTTTGTGGGAATCAACACCATCAAGAATCTGGCACTGACCATCGCGCCCTTGGAGATCCTCAATCACGACTCCAAGGACACGCCACACATGGAGAATATGCTCTACCATGCCATTGCGGTAGGCGTCATTTCCAGACATCTTGCCCGACGTTGCAGCCTGTCTGAAATCGAATCCACTGATTTTTTTGTGGCCGGATTGTTGCACGATTTCGGCAAAATGGCCTTATACCGTTTTCTTCCCAAAAAATACAACAAAACACTGCATCTGGCCGCAAAAAAGCAGATTCCCCTTCATCGAGCCGAAAGGAAAACTCTGGGCGTGAACCATCTGCAAGTTGGAGCCCTTTTAGCCAAAAAATGGCATCTTCCCATGGAATTCATCGCATGCATGGGCAACCATCATGATTGGAAATTTTCCAGAACCTCTTTGTTGCAAGATTGCATTTATACAGCCAATCTCATCGCCCAAACCATTGGCGTGGGCGATTCAGGCGACCCGATTCTTACCCCCAGCCTCCCCAAACCGATAGAACGCCGACTCAATGCCAAACTGCCTGAACTAATCGGTACACTGGGAGATTTGGCCGGTGAAATGCATAAAGCCAAAGTTTTTATTTACCACTGGCATTCTGACCTAAAATGAAGGAATGAGATGAAACTAAAATTTTGGGGCGTGCGAGGCTCCATTGCCACACCTGGCCCCACGACAGTCAAATATGGCGGCAACACCACCTGCATTGAGATCCGTACCGACGAGAATGACCTGATCATTCTGGATGCGGGTACAGGTCTATTTCAGCTTGCGCTGACTCTCTTCCCAGAGTTACCGCTCACTTGTCATCTTTTTATCACCCACACCCATTGGGACCATATCCAGGGATTGCCATTTTTCATCCCTTCTTTCATTCCTGGCAATATTTTAAAGATTCACGGGGCCTATGACCCGATTGCGCGTCGCGACATCCGCGAAATCCTCTCTGGACAGTTGCAGTACTGTTATTTTCCGGTTCGCGAGGCAGAACTTCGTTCCAAATTGGAATACATCACCCTCAAAGAACGCCAAACCATTGAGATTGGATCCACCACAGTCACCAATATTCTCATGAACCACCCGGTACTCTCCTTCGGCTACCGGATTGAAAGTCACGGCAAATCCATTTTTTTCACTGGCGACCATGAACCCCTCTTTAACATCTATGAACCCGCAGACGATGAATATGAGGAATACAACCAGTTCATGATCCAAAAGAACCAGTCCATCTTGGAGTTTATCCGTGGCGTAGAGATCCTCATTGCCGACACCTCCTATACCCTTGAAGATTACCCACTCAAAAAGGGATGGGGTCACAGCACCTTTGACAACAACATCGCCCTAGCCAAGGCGGCGGGCGTCAAAAAACTTTTTTTCACCCACCACGAACCCACCCGCTCAGACGACGCCCTAGAACGGGCTTTCCATGAAGCCTTGGAGCGCAACCCACGTCAACCTGGAGACCCGGAATACTTGTTGGCCATGGAGGGGTTGGTGGTTGAATTGTGATGTTTTTTTTACCCAAAAGTACTTTTTTTAACTTTTTCATCTTGTATAACCAACCATGAACATGTCCCAGACAGCCCAGACTGATTTACCCTACAGTGGTCTGCCACAGCAAACGCGAAAAGAGCGTCGCCCAGACACATGGGATAGTTTTTTG
>JADFYY010000143.1 GCA_015232825.1 Magnetococcales bacterium | reverse complement strand
AGCGCGGGTGATTTTTAGGCGCGCTGCGCTTTTTTTCGCAAAAGGCGCGAAAAAAAGCTTGTTAGAAAGCGCGCAAAGGCAATAAAGGCAAAGTCAAAAGCAAAACCCTGGGAGATGAATCTCCCAGACCCTCTCTTTTTTTTTAATAGTTTTAAGCTTCCTGTTTCATAATGTACCCTTGCTGGGCAATGGAGAGAATGTTGTTGACCAACCAATACATCACCAATCCAGCCGGAAAACTCAAAAACATGAAGGTAAAGATAACCGGTAAAAACAACATCACCTTGGCCTGTACCGGGTCGGCTGGCGCAGGATTCAACTTGGTCTGCACAAACATGGAAGCCCCCATAAGCAACGGCAATACATAATAAGGGTCCATCACCGACAAATCATGAATCCATAGAAACAAAGGCGCGTGACGCATCTCAATGGAAAGAAGCAATACCTTATACAAAGCAAAGAAAACCGGAATTTGCACCACAATGGGCAAACACCCCCCCAAAGGATTAACCTTGTTCTCCTGGTACATCTTCATCGTCTCTTGCTGCATCATCGCTTTATCATGCGCATACAGCTTTTTCAACTCTTCCATCTTGGGAGCCAATTTCTTCATGGCATTCATCGAGCGATAGCTCTTAGTGGCCAAAGGATAAAACAACAACTTGATGATCACCGTCAGCAAAATGATGGCAATGCCAAAATTGTGAAAGAACTCATTGAAGAAAAACAAAATCTTCACCAACGGCACCGCTAAAAAGTGAAACCAGCCATAATCAATGGAACGTTCCAGTTTCAGATCCAAAGATTCCAAAACATTGAGTTCCTTCGGACCGATAAACAAACGACTTTTCTTCTCCAATTGTCCATTCGGTTGAATCTCCTGCTTAGATGTCACAACACCCGTGCGATGGCTGGGTTCATCGTAATCAAAATAGTATTTCTTCGTGCTGCCTGGAAGATCCGGGACAATGGCTGCCAAAAAGTATTTATCGCTAAAGCCAATCCATCCATCCTGACCATTGGTTCGTTGGTCATGCTTTTTCAAGTCGTCATAAACATGTTGCACCCGGACATTATCCAAGTAGCCCATCGGACCCTGAAAATCAGATATGGCCATGGCCTGTTGATCTTCAGCCTTGGGCTCAATCCGCACAAAATGAGCAAAATGAAACAAAGTAACTGGCTGCGCTGACTTGTTGATCACCCGGTCAACCGTTGTAAAAAGATAAGATCCCTTTTCAAAAGAGAAAACCTTTTCAAACCGCAAACCTTTGCTGTTCTCCCAACTCAAAACCAAAGGAACACCCGGCCCAACCGTGCCACTCCCTTCCCGCTGCCACTGCGTGTTACGAGTGGGTAGCTCTACGCCAACTTCCGCTAAAAACCCACTCTCTTCAAAAAATAAATGAGGGCCAGCATTGTTCATAAACTGGATCGGTTGACCACCCTCCGCTTGCAATTTATCAAAATGCTTGAGAAATTTCAATTCCGCAAGCATGCCCCCTAAACTGGAAATTTGACCTTTGATGACACCATTGTCAAATTCAAAGCGTCTCTCCTGAGGATCTTTCGGCATGTCAATCGTGCGGATAGGAACACTCTTAGCTTGCTCAGGCTCCACAACCTTAACCGTATCCGTCTCTTTGGCAGCCTCTGTTGTCTGTTGAACAACAGGCGGTGGCGCAAGATAAAGATCAGAGATGGTCTGGTAAACTACCAACAGCACAAATGACAGGGAAATGGCCAAGAGAGTACGCTTGTCCAAGGGCTTCATCCTAATAAATTCTAAGGGACGGGATCGAATCCGCCAGGGTGGAATGGATGGCATTTGCCCAGTCTTCGCAAGGCAAGCCAACCTCCCTTCGCCGATCCATGCCGTGTAACAGCATCGGCGGCGTAATGGGAGCAACTTGGGTAAAACCGACAACTGCTTGGCAGCACGGGCGATATCAGGAGTTGATAGAGACGGATGATGCCGAGCAAAAGTCGTCGCATGTTTTCACTAACCGTAAATAAATTCATTTTACAACAAAACGGACAAACAGCTCATGCAGATTTTGGGTTAATTCTGCATTGACTGTTTGACCGGCTTGGGGTTTGGCAATCATTACGCATTCGATATTCTGCTGCAAGTTAGGTCGATGCAAACGAAAAAATTCTCGCATGACTCTTTTCACTCGGTTTCGGGTGACCGCATTGCCAACCTTGCGACTGACCGTGAGGCCTGCACGTGGTAGCTTTTGATCGGTATCCCGAACCAACAAAATAAACAAGCGCGTTGTTAATCGTCGCCCCTGAGAGGAAACCCGTTGGAATTCCCTAGGCTTCAGGAGGCGTGCCGATTTTGGAAACCGGAAATCCAAAGGTTTCCAAGGTCTACGGAATGAGCAAATGGCGACCCTTTGCGCGACGACGCGAAAGAACATCGCGTCCTGAAGGGGTGGCCATGCGTGCCCGAAATCCATGGGTACGTTTGCGGCGGATCGTGCTGGGTTGAAAAGTTCTTTTCACGGGTTGGTTTCCTTATAGGGATTGAGACATTCTTGCATTTGGCTGAGACTTGATTGAACATACCATTATGCGCCAATCTGGGCTTGAGGTCAAGATATTAAAAAAATAGAGCAATCGCTTTGGAGTAACATTTGTGAATATTAATCTGCTTTTCGCCTCCATGATCGGCGGAATCCTTTTTGCTTCAGTGGTCTACACATGGCACTATCCACTGTTAACCACTGCTTTACTTATATTCACTTTACTCATCCAGCTCCATTTTCGTCCTCATATCCACGACCGCAAGGCCATGATTACAGCTGCCCTTTTAGGAACGCCTGCCGAGGCTATCAGCGTTTACCTGGGCGAGTGGCGTTATCATGGCATTGAACTGGTGTTGGGATTGCCCATCTGGATTCCTTTGGTCTGGGCCAACCTGTTCGCTCTCTATCGTCGCTTCACTCGCAGCCTCTTGACCCTGCTCCCTTCAAGCCTATTCATCGGAATGGGAACCCTGATTGCGGCCTATTGTTTCATTACCCTGACATTGATGGATAAAATGCCCATCGTTTACCTTCTGTACGCTGGATTTCTCATTGCCATGGCTGGCCTGTGGCATCAGGATGAGGACTTGTTGATTTTTTTAGTTGGTGCATTGCTTGGCACTTTGGGAGAGTATGTGTGTGTCCAACTCGGATACTGGAGCTATTATCACCCTTATTTCACCCGATTGGGCGTTGACATCACGCTTTCCCTAGATTGGGGATTGAGTGCGGTCATCATCAACCGGATAGCCGAATATAACAAGCGAACGGAATAAAACCATGTATCCAATTCTGGCCCACTGGGGCGGACTGACTTTTTATACCTATGGATTCGTCACCATGACGGCTCTGTTTTTGATTTACTCCTTGGTGGTGAAAAATCACGATCCAAACCTGTTGAACCGTGGACACTTGGCAGATATCAGCTTTTTGGTGGTTTTTTCTATTTGGTTTGGTGGGGGGCTGTTTTTATGGATACTGGCTGGAGAGTTTTCCATTGAAGCTTTCAAAGCCACGTTCAATGCGCAAAAATTGCAACAGGCCGGAACCCTACCTATTTCCGCCGCCTTTGCCTTGCTTTTGTTCGGCTACTGCACATGGAAACGGTTGCCCTTTGCCCGTGTAATCGATTTTCTAATGCCTTATTTCATTTTAGGGTATGCCATACAACGTTCATTTGGCTGTTTTTCGGCGGGATGCTGCTATGGATTGCCAACCGATGTGGCTTGGGGTGTCCATTTTGGCGATACCCTAGGCAACGGACCCGAACCAGGTCTCAAGGTTCATCCAACGCAATTGTACATGGGGGTTGCGGCCATGCTTTCCGCACTGTGGATGTTCTCCCTGCGCAATCGTCTTCGGGAGGTTCCAGGGGCCATGACTGGTTTAGGCATCATGACATTGTTCGGGGGTTATTTCCTCGTCTCCTTCTTTCGTGGCGATTTGAAATGGAAAATTGTTTATTTTGGCTATGACTTGAGCCAAATTTTCTCCTTTGGCCTGTTTGTTGTGGGGCTTTTGGTGTGGTTTGTCTCCTTTGCTTACAAAAAGCGATCACGGTATTGATCTACGCATCTCCCGCACATGCCACTCCAAGGCTTCTCGGTTGTTGAAAGGCCGGTGGTGACGTTTGATGTAATCCATGTAACTGCCTTGTTCGATGTTGCTGGAAAACACCTCATAATTGACTCCCAAATCTTGGACATGATTGAGTAATTTTTTTAAGTCAGGCAGCCAGTTGCTCAAGTAGAGCTGTTTGAACTCGCTTTTCAGCTTGGGGTGAGAGGGGGTGTATTTTTGTTCACTGATGGTCAACAGGATTTGTTGCCGGGTCTCGGCCACACGATCCTTGTAGAGTTGATTGAGATAAAAGAGTCCATCAAGCACCAGGATAACCAGTGCCAGAATTGCAAAATGTTTAACGATTTCCTGCGCATACCTTTTGAATGGGAATTTTTCATTCTGAATGGTGCCAGAATGTTTGAATGCAACTGGATTTTGTTGAAACCCTTTTTCAAAGAGAACCCGAACCGGATGGGCTTTCGGCAATTTTTTGATTCGTTCAGGCAGGCCAAATCTGCGCGCTTCCGTAGTGAATTTCAAATCCTCGATTTTGATCATTTCATTTTTTTTGAGGGGGGTACGATTGCGCATCAACTCCTTTTTTTTCTGCAACTCTTCAAGCTTTGCAGCCAGAACCAACCGTTCCTCTTCCCTCAACTGCTCGTGCAGTGAATCCAATTGATCCATGTTGGGTGCAACGAACGAACCCTTTTTGTTGGGGGTAACGACGGATGGTGTATAAAGTTTGCCAGCCAGGACCAATGGTTCTTCAACATCTGGCCTGCTGATGTTTGGAATATCAATGGATGTCGCAGATGCGTTCATGAGATTAACTCCCACATTGCAGACTTTTTTAAGCTTTTGATGTTATTGATTTAGAGTGAGTTTATAGCAAGAAGTTCCATGATTTTTTTGGCCATATTTATGATTTTGGCCATTCCTGGAGAGGCGGTGAACCGCCTTCCAATTGATTATTAGGGGTCAAGGGGGAGGTTGATCCTCAAAGAATCGGCTTTTCCTTAATCCTAGCGCATTCGCCTTGAGCATAGGTCAAAAACTCCTCGACAGCCTTGGAGCGAAATTTTTGTTTTTGAAAGACAAAATTAAGACGACGTTTGAGCGGTCCCTCTTTGAGACGGCGTGTTATTAGGGTTTTCAGGTTCAATTCTTTGCGCAGGGCAATGGAGGAGAGAATACTGAACCCAACCCCTCCTTCCACAGCCGCCTTGACCGATTCCGTGGCTCCCATTTCCAAAATGATGTCCAATTGCTCATAACTGACACCATATTTGCCCAATAAATCCGCAATCACCGCACGGGTGCCTGAACCCTCTTCACGGGAGACAAAGGGGTACTCCTTGAGACGATGGACCGGGATTTCATTCAGTTTGGCCAACGGATGGTTGGGAGCCATGATCAGTACCAATTCATCTTCCATACAGGAAGAGACCATGATGTTTTTGTTGTCCACCGGCCCTTCGACCATGCCAATGTCAATGGTGGCATCTTCGAGTTTGCTGACTACGGTGCGGGTGTTGTGGACCGTCAAACGGACCTGAACTCCAGGAAAGGTTTCATGGTAACCGCTTAATATTCTGGGCAATAGATACTCACCCGGTGTCGTGGTGGCACCGAGCTTGATAATCCCTCGTGTCACGCCGGTCATCTCGTTGATGGCTTTTTCTGTTTCTCGATAGAGTTCCAGAATTCGGTCAGCATACGTAAATACCAACTCCCCAGCTTCTGTTAGAGTGATTCGGTTGTGATGGCGGTCGAATAGGCGGGTGTTGAAATGTTCTTCCAGTTGCCGAATCTGAAATGTAACAGCGGGTTGGGTCAGATACAACTCTTCCGCCGCACGGGTAAAGGAGAGATGTTTGGCTACCGAGTAAAAAACCCGTAATCGTGTATCGGAAAAGCTCATGGGAGGCTACCTTCTGGCAGGGTTGTGACGATTCAGAGGATTTTATTATACTAAAAAAAAATTTGATGCGTGTACAGTAAAAAATGAATAAACATGAAAATTATCGGGTGGTGCGGTCGTGCCATGGGTTTTTTAGATAAAACGCGCTATAGTGGGTATTATAAATTCCATTCTCTCTTTGCAATCGAATGAAAATGAGCCATAAACCTCGTATTGAATCTCAGGACTCTTTGACAGAGCGGTATGCCCGGTATCGTCGAATGTTGTGTTGTGTTACGCCGGGTTTGGATGGGCTTTTGCGTTCTGGGGCCATGCATCGAACCTCCTTTGCGTGGTTGTCACAGCAGTTTGATGTTATTCTGCTTGACGCTTATGGGGTGTTGAATTTGGGAGATCAGGCCATATTGGGTGCTGCTCAGGCTGTGAACGCTTTACGTTTACCGTATCTGGTGGTTTCTAATAATGCTTCGCAATCTCCTCAAGGGATGGTGCGTCGTTTTAGCGAGATGGGATTTGTGATGGATGTGGATCATATCCTCTCTTCTGGGATGGCGATTGCTCCTTATATTGCTCATTCTGATTATCGGGATCGACCCTATTTTTTGGTGGGCAGTCAGGAGAGTATGACGGTCTACGCGCCTCAACCGGAAAAGCTCATGGTCAACCGTTTGGGTAGTTCCCAACCATTGGATGAGGCGGAATACATTTTAATGTGTAGCAATCGGGACTATTACGGTCAAGAGCAGGAGCGGGGGGTGAATGATTTATTGCAGCGTAAGCGGGTTCCTGGATTGGCCGTGGTGCATCATCTGATGGTGTTGAACGGGGGAAGAAAAAAAAAAAAAAATGG
>JADFYY010000142.1 GCA_015232825.1 Magnetococcales bacterium | reverse complement strand
CCTTGATCTCCTCCAAAAGGGTCAAGATCGTGGTGGTCTCTGTACCCTTGACTTGATACTCCATCCAGCGACTGGTGAGTCGGCCATCTGGGGTTTTACGATTCTGTTGGATACGAAAGGTGTATGTCTTAACAGGCATAGCCGTCTCCCGTGGATATTTTTTAGTCCGTTTCCGTCATCAAGAAACCGGTATCAATAAGAACGAACCTTGGGGGCGTATTCGGCATTCCCCACAGTCCGCACCGGTTCATAAGACAAAACCACCTCTTGTCGATCCCCATCCCAATTACAGATGGTGTGTTTGCGCCATTCGGCATCGTTGCGGTCAGGAAAGTCAATGCGAGAGTGGGCCCCACGAGACTCTTCCCGCGCTACCCCCCCCTTGAGAATACACTCAGACAAGTCGATCAAATTCCCCAACTCCACGGCGCGCAAAAGATCAATATTGAACTCGCTCGTGTGATCGTCCAAATGAATTTTCTGGTAATCCTCACGCAATTGAGGCAATTGAGCAACCCCTTCACGCAAAGCCTCTGGGGTACGAAAAACCCCACAATGGAGATTCATGGCCTCAGCCATACGGTGATGAAGGGCAATTGGACGGAACCCCTTGTCTGGCCGTACTTTCAGTTCTTTCAAGGAGGCGTTCACGCTCTCAACATCACCAACCGGGAAATCACGCAATTTTGCTCTCTTGACGTATTCACTGCAATGCTTGCCAGTGATTTTACCAAAAACGATGGTATCCAAAAGCGAATTGCCCCCCAGACGATTGGCTCCATGCACCGAGACGCAAGCCGCCTCACCCGCCGCAAACAACCCCTGCAACGGAGAGGCTCCATACTTGTCGGTACGGATGCCACCCATGGAATAATGGGCCGTCGGACGCACAGGAATCGGCGAAAGAATGGCATCCACCCCTTCCAGATCAAGGGCGAGTTGACGGATTTGCGGCAGACGTTCCAGGATTTTATCCTTCCCCAGATGGCGCAGATCCAGAAAAATCGCCCCATCCCGGCCACGACCTTCAATAATTTCAGTCTGTTCGGCACGAGAGACCACGTCGCGAGAGGCCAGTTCCAGCTTGTTGGGGGCGTATTTGTTCATAAACCGCTCACCCAAGGCATTGATCAGGTAACCCCCTTCCCCACGCGCCCCTTCGGTGACCAACACACCCGAATGGCGCAAGCCAGTGGGATGGAACTGTACGAACTCCATGTCCGCCAAGGGGGCACCGGCCCGCAAGGCCAAAGCCATGCCATCCCCGGTGTTGGTGGTGGCATTGGTGTTGGAGAGATAGACCCGGCCATATCCGCCAGTTGCCATCAAAACGCCTTTGCCACGCAAAGGAAACAGTTCTCCACTTTTAATGTCGTACACCACCACGCCAGCCACATGCTTTTCGGCATCCGTGACCAGACGCATCACGCTGCACTCTTCATAGACCTTCACCCTAGCCTTAACCAATTGCTCCCACAGGGTATGAAGCAACACCTGCCCAGTACGGTCGGCGGCATAGCAGGTCCGGTTAAAGCTGGCTCCGCCAAAGGCGCGTTGGGCGATCAATCCCCCTTCCACCCGTGAAAACGGCGTTCCCATGCGGTCCATTTCCAAGATGACCTCAGGGGCCTCCTGACACATCAGGTCAATGGCGTCCTCGTCACCGATGTAATCCGCGCCCTTGACCGTGTCATAGGCGTGGGACTCACGAGAGTCCTGTGGATTGAGCGCGGCATTGATCCCCCCTTGAGCCGCACACGAATGGCTTCTCAACGGATGAATCTTGGTGACAATGGCCACATCGATGCCCGCTTTGACCCCTTCCAGCGCGGCCCGCATCCCAGACAGACCGGCCCCGACGATAATCAGGTCATGGCTTTTCATACGGCTCCTCCCCACACATAAGTCCAAGGCATGAATCGTTTATAAGTGTGTCTTTTTGAAATATAAAAACATTGAACCCTCCATTTCGCAATTCAAAGCTGTCGGCACTTTATCGATTTGTCACAAGAATGTCAAAAAAAATTAGTAGGTCTCTATAAAAAAAAATGATAGACGACCCGAATCTTCACCATAAATGAGTACCTCAATTCCATTTTTTGCTTGCAAGATAGGGATTTGAACGGTTAAGACAGTTACCAGCATACTGTAAAGTCCCTCTCATTTTCTAATCGTAAAATAAAAAGCACTCCCTTCCCCGACCACAGACTTTACCCAAATCTCCCCGCCATGACGCGCAACAATCCGTTTGCACAAGGCCAATCCAATGCCAACACCAGAAACTCCAGGATGAAGCCGTTGAAAAATATAAAAAACTCGTTCAACATCATCCGGTTTAATCCCCACACCATTATCTTGCACACAAAATCGCCAAACCTGCGCATCGGATTGGGCCGTAACATGAATACGAGGCGGTCTATCTCCATGAAATTGAATTGCATTTAAGATCAATTGATAAAACATCTGCTTCAATTGCAACGGATCCCCTAGCACCTCTGGCAGAGGATCATGAGTGACAACTCCGCCACTCTTGTCAAGGGTTTTGGCCATGTTTTCCAACACCTGATCCAACACACGCTGACTGGAGATCAACTGCATAACCGGTCCATGGGCATTGACCCGCGCATACCGCAACAAAGCCTCAATGAAGTCTTGCATCTGACGCACGTTGTCAACCATTTCGCCAGCCTGCTCCTTGGCAAGCCGATGGACCCCTTGACTCACCGGACGCAACGCCTTCTGCAATTCATGCGAAACCCCATCCACAAACTGCTGCATCTCGCGCTTGCCACGCTCTAATTCCAGGGAATGCACTTCACGAAGCACCTGTTCCGCCTGATGACGTTCGGTGACATCGCGGAAAATCCCCACAAACACCCTTTGCTCTCCCAAAAAGGTCTCGCCAAGGGTGATTTCGACTGGAATCCGCCCCCCCTGGCTGTTTACCACCGGAAGCGTGATCATTTTTCCATCCTTCAAATGGATACGGCGTACTTCTTGATAAAATCCCCACTCCTCGACCGGAAAAAGCTGGCTTTCATTGAGGCCGATAAGCCCACTCAAAGGACGTTTCAGCAATTTTTCCGCCTTGCGATTGGCCACAAGAATGAGACCAGTTGCAACCTCCGTCACGATGATGGCATCTTGAACCGCTTCAAGCAGCAGACGAAACTTCTCCCCAGCATCAACCGTCCGGGTCTGAACAACTGGCGTAGCAGAACGAAATCGCAACCGGCCCTGGATCCTCCACAAACCGAGCAACAACCCGGTCAGTACCAAAGCAATGCCCATCACCGCCATCCAATCCCGTTTGCCAATCTCAGCCTGACGGCGCAATTCATCGGCCTGGGTTTTGGTAAACGTCAAAATGAGATCACTGGAAGCAAAGATACGCTGATAAGCCTCATCGCTCTTGTATTGCGACGCCGCCCAATCCCGCAAGGCGTCATTCATCGTCCGCAGCATGGCCGGATCCCCAGTAAACCCCTCCCGAAGACGTTGCATTGCCTCACGAATCCTCAATTCATGCTGTCTGTTTTCGACAACCAAAGCATCGTCGTTTAGCATCTTAATCAAGGCCGCCCGCATCACAACCACCTCTTCCCGAACCCGCATGACCGCATTGGAGACGACAAACGGGTGACGATAGATCTGTTCTGTCAAGCCAGACAGGGTGGTAAGACGATCCAACGCCAACAGACCAATGGCAATGGCTACCCCAACAAACACCACCAGACCAATGATCACACGTCGTCTGTCACGTTCCATGAGTACCCCCTTTCCATTCATGATTCACACATGGTATCTTTATAAAAAATTTCTATTTTTACACAATCTAGCACCAATTCACCAAGGGGGGGAAATATGTCTTGGCGTTATCGTTTTATCTTACTGTTTTCAATCATACTTTTTACTCCTATACTCTCCCTATCCGCAGCCAAAAAGGAGCTGGTTCTGCTCAACTGGTCGGATTACATGGACCCGGATCTATTGCAACGGTTTGAGCAGGAAACCGGCATCCATGTCAAGGAGGTCTATTTCGAAACCGACGAAACCAGGGATGAACTGCTTGCCAAAACCGGCGGCCAGGGGTTTGATCTATTCGTAGTCAGCGGCGAAAGGATGCAAAGTTATATCAAGCGGGAGTGGCTCGCCAAGGTAGAACCCGAAACCATGCCCAATCTTCGCCATATCGCCCCACGTTGGTGGACCGCCTATCCCAACATCAAAGAGTATGGTGTACCTCTGTTCTGGGGTACCATGGGTATTGCCTATCGCACGGATCTGGTGGGAAGCCAAATCACCAAATGGCAAGAGATCCTTCAACCCAATGAAAAATTACGTAAAAAAATCATCATGGAAAAGGATTCAGCCAGCCTGATGGGTGCGGCCATGAAAACGCTGGGTCACTCCTGGAACCATTTCGACGAGGCCGCAATTGAACAGGCTAAAGAGCTGTTGTTGGCGCAAAAACCGTTTGTCAGGGCTTATGGTTACCCCTCCCTGGATAACAATTCCGCCCTAGTGACTGGTGAAGCGTGGATGACCATGCTCTACAACGGGGATGCCATCACCTTACAAAATCTCGAACCCCGCATCGCCTATGTGGTGCCGCAAGAAGGAACCAATTTGTGGGTCGATTGCTTGGTGGTGCTGAAAAGCTCAAAACGCAAGACATTGGCCAATCAATTCATCAACTTTCTTCACGAACCCAGCAATGCGGCGCAACTGGCCCATCATCTGCATTATGCCACGGTCAATCAGGCGGCAGAACCTTTGCTGAATCCCGATCACCGTAACAATCCGGTGATTTATCCCGCCAAAGAGACCCTGGATCAATCCGAATTTGCCATGAAACCTCCGCCCCAAATTGATCGACGCTACAAAGAAATCTTACGCAGTCTGCTGGATTGAGACTAATAAAAAACTTCATCTGGAGTTTTCACCGTTACATGGGAATCAATCTGCGAACTTGGCTATTACTGGTTCTGCTTCCTCTGGTCACTGTACCCCTCATGACAGTTGGCTGGTTCGCGCATGATCATTTGACCCAAACCTCCACAACGCAAGCCGTAGGCGAGGTGAAAAATCTCTTATATCTCACCCAAGAACACATTCTCGCCCAGCTTGCCAATGCCAAAGCCGATGTAGAAATCTTTTCTGGTGGCCCCTTACTCAACGAGTATCTCTCGAATGAAGACGAGGAGATCCGTTACAGCATCCTGCAACTTCCCTTGTTGAACATCTTCGCCAGTTATGGCAAGGTCAATCCTGATTACTATGAAATGCGCATTTTAATGCCCAGTGGCAAGGAAGATGCCCGTTACACCCAAGGTAAAATAGCCAATCAGACAACCAATGAAAACGATACCCCCTATTTCAAACACCTGCTTGATCACCATGACAAGGTATTTCTTGAGCCATTTCAAAACCCGGATAACGGAGAAATAGCCTTTTTGGCGGCCAAAAAGATCTTCTCACGCGGCGTTGCCCAGGATCCAACTCTGCCAGAGACCTTTCGCGGATTCTTTGCCATCACCCTACGCCCCACCTTTCTGACCAGAAATATCGAATCCACCCGCATTGGCCACAGCAGTTTCCTGTTTATCACCAATCAGGCTGGCGAGGTACTGTTTCTCCCCTCCTGGGCCAATCTTCCCAAAACCTTGCCAACCGAATTGATTGCCCAAGCAACCCGTGAACAAACCCAATCTGGGTTGACTCGGACCGATCTCTTTGTCAAACCCGCCCTGCTGCATGGGGTCAAACTCAATGGTTCCCTTTACCTCATGGCCCTATTGTGGGAAGAGGAGTTCAACCACACGGCCCGTCCTCTTGGCTGGATGGTGATCGGGATTACTGCGATCAGCATTTTATTGTTATTACTATTGATTTACATATCCGTTGAACAGGTAATATTGAAACCCATTATGCGTCTTGCTCACGCCGCCCAAAAGGTGGGAGCTGGATCCCTACAAGTAGCAATTGATCTGGGAGATGTGCAAGAGATGGCTTCGTTGGCCAATGATTTCAACACCATGGTCAAAAATTTGCACAACTCTTACCTCCAGATTCAAGAGCGCGTAAGGTCCGAAAGCCTGATGGCACAAAAAAAATTGGCTGCTGAGGCTGCCAATCAGGCCAAGAGTGCCTTTCTGGCCAATATGAGCCATGAAATCCGCACACCCATGAACGCGATCATTGGCTTAAGTTATCTGGCACTCAACACACCATTGACCCCGCAGCAAAGGGATTATCTGACCAAGCTGGAATCTTCGGCCCAGGCACTTCTTGGCATCATCAACGACATTTTGGACTTCTCCAAAATCGAGGCTGGCAAGATGGTCATGGAGTCGGTGCCGTTTACACTAGAAGAGGTTATGAATAATCTGGTCAACCTGATGCAGATTAAACTGGCGGAAAAAAACCTGGAATGTGTGATCCTCTACCCGGACAAACTACCCACTGGCCTGACAGGGGATGCCATGCGTCTGGGACAGGTCTTGATCAATCTGGTCAACAATGCGATCAAGTTCACCCAACCGGGTGGCGAAATCACCCTCTCTTTGGATGTGGAGGAACAACAATCCGATTGGGTACGAGTGCGATTTACAGTGGAAGATACCGGCGTCGGTCTAACACAAGAACAGATGGAGCGGCTGTTTCAACCCTTCACCCAGGCGGATGGCACCATCACCCGCAAATACGGTGGGAGCGGTTTGGGATTGACCATCTGCAAACGGATTGTCGAACAGATGGATGGCCGAATCTGGGTGACCAGTGAGGCTGGCAAAGGGAGTGCCTTCTCCTTTGTGGTGCGGCTCAACTGTGCTAAGAGCGCGATTTCCCCAGAGACGACCCTGACAGACGATCTAGCGGGCTTGCGGGTGTTGGTCATGGATGACAACGCAGCAAGCCGAAAAAATCTTGAAAATTTATTAAAAAGATTCGGATTGCGACCCATTGCGGTCTCATCTGGTGTGGAGGGGTTTCAAGCCTTGCGTACTGCCGAAGAGGAGAGCGATCCCTTTACCCTTCTGCTCATCGATTGGCACATGCCCGGCCTGA
>JADFYY010000141.1 GCA_015232825.1 Magnetococcales bacterium | reverse complement strand
TGGGGAGATCGCTTTGCCGCGTTTGGAGAGTATGCGGCGTATCATGGATTCGTTGCCGTCACGGAATCCGTTTTTTTTACAAGGTTGACTAAAATTGTCAATAATTTCAGAAAGAATGATAATTGATGGATGGCTCAAATTTTTTAAGTCTCAAGGCGTTGGTCACCACGGTCACACTAGACAAGCTCATGGCAAAAGCCGCAAAAATGGGAGAAAGCAACACCCCAAACCATGGAAACCAAACTCCAGCAGCCAACGGAATCAAGATCACATTGTAGGCAAATGCCCAAAAAAGATTTTGTCGAATGTTTCGCATGGTGGCTTTGGACAAGCGAATGGCGGTTGCCACGCCACGGGGATCTCCACTCACCAGAGTGATGTCAGAGGCTTCCATGGCCACATCGGTTCCGGTTCCGATGGCCATTCCCACATCAGCACGAGCCAAGGCTGGCGCGTCGTTGATGCCATCTCCCACCATGGCCACGATTTTGCCGCTCTCCTGAATGCGACGGATTTCTCGTTCCTTCTCGCTTGGCAACACATCGGCCAGTACATTCTGGATGTTGAGTTGTTGAGCCATGGCCATGGCGGCAATAGAACTGTCTCCCGTCAGCATCATGACCTCGACTCCCATGGCCCGCAACTGAGCAACCGCTTCCGCGCCGTGAGGTTTGACACGATCTGCAACCGCCAGCACCCCGACAACCTTTCCGTCAACGGCTCCAAGCATGGCGGTTTTGCCTTGATGCTGCAAGCGGTGCAGATCTGTTAAATAATCAGTAAGATCAATTCTGTTGTTTTTTATAAATTTTTCAGTGCCAACCAATACCGACCGACCTTGTACCGTGGCCATGACACCCTGTCCAGGGATGGCCGAAAAGTGAGAGGGTTCTTCCAGGATCAATGCCCGTTCGCGAGCCCCATTGACCACGGCCTGGGCGATGGGATGCTCGGAACGCCTTTCGGCGGCGGCAATGAGTGCCAAAGAGGCTAGGTCACCGGTCCAATCGGTTAAAGTGGGTTTGCCAAGGGTCAGAGTTCCGGTTTTGTCAAACACCACCACATTGATTTTGTGGGCCGTTTCCAAGGAGTCGCCCCCGCGAATGAGAATGCCATGTTCCGCCCCCTTGCCGGTTCCCACCAGAATGGAGGTTGGCGTGGCCAATCCCAAAGCACAAGGACAGGCAATGATGAGAACCGCGACAAAATTGAGTAAAGCATAGGTAAGCGAAGGGTCTGGACCGAAAAAATACCACGCAATAAAGGTCAATATCGCAATACCCATGACCGCCGGGACAAAGATTGCCGCAATTTCATCTGCCAAACGGGCGATGGGTGGTTTGACCCCCTGGGCCTGACGCACCATCTCCACAATACGCGCCAAGGCCGTATCTCGTCCGACCTTGACCGCCTTGCACTGCAACGCCCCGGTTTTGTTCAGGGTTCCGCCGGTTACCTCCTCTCCAGGCACCCGTTCCACAGGCATGGGCTCACCGGTGAGCATGGATTCATCAATCGCGCCACTCCCTTTCACAATGACGCCATCGACCGGAATTTTTTCTCCAGGCCGTACCAAAAACAGGTCTCCCACCACCACCTCTTGCAAGGGGATCTCTTGTTCCAGGCCTTCCCGGATCACATGAGCCGTTTTAGGAGCCAACCCCATCAGAACACGAATGGCTTGTGAGGTCTGTCCCTTGGCACGGATTTCTAAAAATCGTCCCAACAGAATCAAAACAATAATGGTGCCAGCGGTTTCAAAGTAGACCTCCGCTGACACGCCCTGAATGGCAAACAAATCAGGAACCAACAACACCAGCAGCGAATAAAAATAGGCGGAAAATGTCCCAACCGTCACTAAGGTGTGCATGTTGGCCCCGCCATGGCGTAGCGCGGTCCAAGCGTTGGCGTGAAACGACCGTCCCACCCAAAATTGCACGGGCGTGATCAGACCCCATTGCATCCATTGATTGATGGATTTGGAAAAGGTCAATAATCGATCCAACCCCAGCATTTCCCAGTGCATCACGAGGATATTGGCCAACAACAACAAGCCACCCAGAATCAAACGGCTTTTGATCTCCTGGTATTCCCGTTGACGTTCCGTCTCTGCGAGGTCCATGGGTTCTTGGTGAGCCAAGGTTTGAATCAGGGTAAATCCAGCGGTGTGAACTGCTTGCTGTAATGTTTCAAAGGTGACCACGTCTGGGATATAGGAGACCATGGCCTCCTGGGAGATCAGATTGACTCTGACCTTGACAACGCCAGAAATGGCATTCAATGATTTTTCCGCTTTGGCCACGCAGGATGCGCAGGAGAGTCCTTGAATGGCAAAGGATTGAGTGACGGTTGGAACTTGAAAGCCTGCTTCACGTACAGCGGCAATCAAGCTGTTCAAAGGCACTTCGCCTCGGATCATGGCCTTGGCCATGGTCAGATTTACGGAGGCATTTTCTACCCCTGGTACGGCCTTTAAGGCTCGTTCCACCCGTCCAGCACATGAGGCGCAAGAGAGGCCGCCTACGGGAAGTGTCACCATGGTAACTCTCTTTTTTAAAGAATTGGGTTCAATATTGACATTGAACTCTATCATCTTTAAACGGGATTGGCTACCAGGAGTCCATCGATGGAATTCGTCATCTCGGCTAGTGGATCACTGTCCAGCCTTGGTTGTATGGCTTTCCGTTTGAGTGCTGCCATTATCTCCATGATAACGGTCTGTAGACGGATGCCAGCCTACCAAGGTCAGCATGATGAAAAAACCGATGATATAGGCCAGCGTAACGTGCCAGCCATGCCGCAACCAATTGCCCACGGATTTGGCTTCATGAAAATTATTGGAGAGGGCCACCCCTGCTGAGGAACCAAACCAGATCATGGATCCGCCAAAACCAACAGAATAGGCTAGTACTCCCCAGTCATACCCACCCTGTTTGATGGATAGGGCAGTCAATGGGATGTTGTCAAAGACCGCAGAGACAAAGCCCAAACCAAAGGCCGTCTGCCAAGAGGCGAGGGGAAGTTTTTCCACGGGCATCAAAGAGGCGCACACCACCAAAGAGAGAAGAAACAGACTCCCTTTGAAGGTTTCTGGCATCAGGCTCCAGTCGGGCCTACGAATTGGTGTTGAGAGCAGCAATGCCACCCAAACCGCGACGCCGATAAAGGGGAAGGTGTCAGAAATTTCGTTGTATTTTACGTTGATGACGATATTGACCACAATGGCCATGACCAGAATAAAGGCCACGATGCTCACACGCGCCATATCCACCTGGATTCCTTCTGGTGGATTGGTGGTGATCGGGGAGTATTGATGTTGCTGCAATGCCGCGAAAATGCCGCAAATCATTAATGCCGGGATGGCCGCCGCATAGGCATGCAAAACCGATGCTGGACTGATGCCAGCAATCCACATCATCGTGGTCGTGGTATCCCCAACCACGCTGCCAGACCCCCCGGCATTGGAAGCCGCGACAATAGCGGCCAGATAGCCAACATGCACCTTGCCCCGGAAGACGATGGTGGCGATGCTCCCACCGATTAAAGCCGCTGCGATGTTATCCAAAAAGCTGGAAAGCACAAAGATCAAAAACAGCAAAACAAATCCGCCCTTCCATCCATCAGGAAGAAAGCGAGGCAGGATGTCGGGAATTTTGCTGTTCTCGAAGTGGTTGGACAACAGGGCAAATCCCATCAAAAGACAAAACAGGTTGGCCAAGATGACCCACTCGTGTTGAAAGTGTGATATCAATCCAGCCAGACCCGTACCGTGCTTGAAGCCGGTAAAGATCAATTTATAAAAGAGGATACCGATCACCCCGGTAAGAGCGACTTGTAGGGTGTTGTTGTGAAAGATGGCCACTCCAAGCAGAATCAGTGCGAAGAGGATGAAATCCACAGGTATGCCAAACATCATGGGACCATCTGAAATCGGTGCCATGCTGGCCCAGGCTGTGGTCGGAATGGAACAAACACCCAAAATTGCCCAAAAAAAATTTTTCATTATTCACCTGTCTTCAGATTGAGTCGAGTTTGATTGTTGATCGGTTGAGGGGGGCATTACGGCATGGACTCTTTCGGAATCCGCGAAGAACTAAGGAATGCCTTTAATACAACAACCAGAGCATTCACGCCCCAAAAACCGGTTCTTCCATTTGCATGAAACAATACTCCGCTATCGGTTTCTAGGGTCAACCGAAAATCCACGGGGTTGGCTTTGACCTCTTTTCTCTGCAAAGAGGGATCAATTCCGCTGGCCAACAGGGTTTTGGCTGCATCCCTCTTGGCTCGCGCTTCCTCCAGGCTGACGGTTGGATAGACGCCTAAAGCAATCACTTTTCTTTTCCCGTCAAATCGATAATTTAAACGCCAATAGCGACCACCAGCTGGAGTAATCAAAAGATGCATCCCGCCACCGTCAAACAGCTTGATCAGGCGGTCAGAAGCTTTAATATCTTTAATGCTGTCATTGGTCAGTTGCATGTGTCTACCCTTTTTAAATTACGAACTGGCGTAGTTTGGAGGCTACGCCAGTCCGATCTTTTTAAAATCGCAAGTAATGCGGCACGATCAACGACTTGAGACTGATCCAGGCCAGCAGACCGTAAAGCCCAATTCCTGCCAACAAGGATGAAACCGTTTCAAGCTGTAGTCGGGAGCTGACAACAATGGCCAGAATCCCAATGAATGCGATCAGTACGCGATGATACGGATGAAAGGTCATGTCTTTCATAGCTCCCGGTTCTTGTCATTACTTCATACGTTCCGTATAAAGATCCATGACGATGGTTAAACGCTGAATGACGTCCTTGTTGTACGGCTTATTCAAGACTGTTTTTTCCTTCAACCTCCAGGTTTCAGAGGTTTCCGCCAAGGCATTTTCCAATTGCCAGCGATAGTCAAATGTCTTGCCAGCTAGAGATTTGACCGAATCAATTTGGGGCTTGGTCAAAAGACCACTTTTATCCAATTCCGGGAATCTGGCGGCATCAATGTAGATCCGCTCCATTCTGGCCTCCTGGATCATTTTCAACTCAGCTTTGTAATCGGCCTTGGGCAGTAACTTATCTACTTCGGACTTGAGACTGCCTGAGTTGTCAAAAGGTTTTCCAATCAGAGACTCCAATGATTTGACATCCATTGTTTTGACATGTCTTTCGAGGAGTGGTTTTGAAAGTTGATACTCAACTTTTTGGAAAACCGTTTGGCTAAAAAGATTTTGGACAAAGAACAGCATGACAAAGCTGACCAAGGCTGAAATGATGGGCGTTTGAACCCAGGCTATGGCGATTCGACCTGTTACGCTCCATTTGATGTTATGGGCATTTTGGATAAATCCAATGCCAATCACCGCACCGACCACGGCCTGAGAACTAGAAACCGGCACCAGAGGAATGGTTGGCAATCCCAAGGAGGCCAATAAAAATTCCAGATCTTCAGATGCGAACAGCAATAGTACTAATGATGTTGACAACACGACGATAACGGCTGCCACTGGGGTCAAAGGGGCAATGCTGTCACCAACGGTCATCATCACCTTTTTGCCATAAGTATACACACCGAAAGCAATGGCAATGCCGCCCACAAAGAATAACTGCTGTAAACCTGAGATCATGCCAAAGTCGTTAAATGGGTTGGCTCCAATGAACACGCCCATCACATTGGCGATGTTATTGGCTCCAAGGGAGTAGGCCCCCAGAACGCCAGCGGCTATCAAGGCGACCCGTGTCATGGCATCCAAGGTGATGAGATGCACCTTCTGTTTGTTCAGCCACCACGACACCCCTTTGTACATGAAATAGCTGAAGATGGCTGCAAGTACCGGGCTTAGAAACCATGTTGCCACAATGGTTTTAAAGATGGTGAAGTCAGTGGCCATGCCGGTGAAAAAGTTCCATCCGATAATGGCACCCACGACAGCTTGGGTCGTGGAGACTGGCAAACCCAGCACGGTCAACCATGCCACAACAGCCGCTGCGGCAAAGGCGGCGACAAAGGCCCCACCCAGTGCATTGATGTCACCTAATTTGGATAGCGTATGGGCCGCTCCAGCACCGCTGATCACGGCACCCAGGATACAAAATACTGAGGTAATCAGGGCTGCGGTTTTGAAAGAGACCATACGTGTGCCGACTGCGGTACCAAAGACATTGGCCGCATCGTTTGCGCCGAGTGACCAACCGAGAAACAAGCCACTCGACATGTAAAGCAAAACCGAAAGTTCCATATTACTTAGCTCCCATTGGGGACAGTGTGTCAAGCCGCCCGCTTGATCGTATAGATGGCCAGAAAATCACAGACATCCTCGGCTGCATTGGCCAATTGATCGATCTTGTCGATAAAATTGCGCAGATGGGCTTTTTGATCGAGTCCAAGATTGGTTTTGAAGATGGCGGTTTTTAGCGCGACCGAGATTTTGTCCGCTTCTTTCTCGTAGAGCATCACCTTGTGGGTATGGTCACGCACGGCATTGATATCCCGGAAGAACGCGCGTGATGCCATGACGCACGATTCAACACTGAGGGCGACCTGCTCGCTCAACAGCTTGATATCTTTTTGCAATTCTGTTGGAAATTGGGGGTTTTCAATGGCAAAGTTGATCATGTTTTCTTCGATCAGGTTGACGATGCCATCCAGATCTTCCAACAGGCTTAAGACATCACCCCGAAAATCGGGAATCAGGGCTTGTACATAAAGCTCGGATTCAATGTGCCTGCGCAGATCATCGCCACGATGCTCCATTGAGCTGATCTCCTTCACTTTTTGCTGGAATGCGGCTGCGGAATTGCCACCGGCTTCCAGGAAATAGGTCAGAGCGGCCTTGCAGTAGATGTTGGATTCAGACAGCACATCCAAAAATTCATCGATTTTGGCTTCCAAAGCCTTGGTCCGACCAAACAACGCAAAATTTGAGTTACTCATGTTTTTTCCTTTTCCTTGTGAAAGTGTAAACCAATGAGAAGATAGACTCACAAACAGCCGTTCGTGAGAGCTATTGACCCTATCCCATGATTCATGCCATTCAAGGTTTTTGAATTTTATCTTTGTTTATCAATGTGTTGATTAAGATTGTGGCGGGTGTATGGTGTTTTTGGGGGTGAAAATAATTTTGCACCTTAATGCGGTATTTTTTGATAATATGTTGTTTTTGATGATTAATTGTCAAAG
>JADFYY010000140.1 GCA_015232825.1 Magnetococcales bacterium | reverse complement strand
CGGAGACACTGGATGCAGAAAGGGAACTGACTTCGCTGGCAGCGGTTTGGCTTCTTTCGGCCAGTTTGCGTACTTCGGCGGCTACCACGGCAAACCCTTTGCCATGCTCCCCAGCACGGGCGGCCTCGATGGCGGCGTTTAAGGCCAGCAGATTGGTCTGGCGAGAGATCTCCTCGATGATGGAGATTCTTTGGGCGATCTCTTTCATGGCCGTCACGGCTTGTGTCACGGCCTCACCGGTCTCCACGGCATCTTTTGCAGCCTGTTGGGAGATTTTTTCGGTGGTTTGGGCGTTGTCACTGGTTTGTTGAATGTTGGAGGACATCTGTTCCATGGCTGAAGAGGTCTCTTCAATGGCAGCGGCTTGTTCGGTGGAGGATTGGGAGAGCCCTTGAGCCGCGTCGGAGAGTTGTTGACTCCCTTGAGCCACCTCGGTGGAGGCCATTTTGACCTGTGTTAGCACCTCGCGCAATTTTTCTATGGTTTGATTGACGCTGGTGGCCATCAGGCCCACTTCATCGGTTTGGTGAAGAACGCAAGAGGTGGTCAGATCCCCGCTGCCAAACGTTTCGGTCACCTTTTTCAGGGAGAATATCGGGGTGGCAATGGCCCGACCGATGAGCCATGAGAAAAAGGCCCCAATCAAAAGAATGATTCCGCTGATGGTCAAGGCCAATTTAGATGCCTGTCTGGCAGAAGCGTTGGCCTCATTGGCGGTTTTGGTCATATCCTCGGAAGCCTCTTTGACAATACTGTCGATGAGAGGTTCGATGGCATGAGTTGCCTCACGCATCTTTTGCGTGGCCCCGGCGATCTCTTTGTCTTTGGCTACCAAGGCTGTGAAGGCTTGTTGGTATTGTTTGATAGTGTCGGCCAGTGCGGTTTTGTCGTTCTCTGCAATGGCAGAGGCTTGAGTGATCTGGCGCATGGTATCCAGTTTTTTGATCGCGCTGGTGACATATTTTTCATCGTCACGCAACAGATAGTCCTTTTCATCTTTGCGTAGTTCGAGATAAAGCTCGGAGAGTCCCGGCACATAATGGGATTTTAGTTTGGCTTCGATCTCGTGGGCCAGTTCACGGTATGTCTCTCCCGAACTATTTTGGAAATCTTTTAGATAGGTTTTTGCTTTTGTCTGAAGCTCTTTTTTGATCTCTTCTGGCAATGAGCTTGCGGTAACGGCCTGAGTGAATTGTGCAACCAGTTTATCCAATTGTTCGACATATTTTGTATCTTTTCTGAGCAGATAATCTTTTTCCGTGCGTCGCATTTGCAGCAGGGCGAGATAGATCGCATCCGTGTTGTAGTTGTCGATCAATTTTTCCATAGTGTGGGCACTGCTTCGGAATGCGCCTTGCAAGCCAGATTTGTGGTCCAACCCTTTTTCCGTCTCGTTTTTGGCAACGTTTGAAAAGCTATTCAGGTAGTCTGCCGATTTTTTCTTGATCTCTTCGCCTATGTGGACACTACTGGTGTCATGGTTCTCTTGTGCGGATTTAATGAGTTCGTCGATTGTTTTTTGCATGGATGAAACGCTTTTGTTGACCGCTTCGATGTACTTGGGATCTTTGCGAATCAAGAAATCCTTTTCTCCTCGCCGGGCTTGCAGCATCAGCGAATCGAGATTCATTGCCCTGGATTTCTCCATTTCATTGGTTTCCAGAACCTCTTTTTGAAAGCTGTCCAGGGTATTGGTCAGTGTGGTGTGATACTGGGCAACCACTACCAAAAACAACAGACCCATCAAACCAAATCCGCCACCGATTTTTGTACCGATTTTCAGGTTTCGAAATGCACTTGATAAACTCATGAAGCGTCCCCCCCCTTGTTTGGATTGTTTTTTTAAGCGTTTGATATTAAGTGAGACGACCTTGGATGTCAATGAATGATTGTTTTGATTGGGTATTTTTAAAAATATCAATTGCTGCACTTGAATTGTTAAAAGTTGTTTCTGCGTTCCCTAAGTTCTGCAAATATATCTTTTGGTGATATATGTGCCACTCCTATATTAGATTTTAGTGTTGGATCGTCTGATCGCAGAAAAGGATTAAAACTTTTTTCCATAGAGAGGGGGTGGGGTAGGGAGAGCTGTCCTGTGTTGATTGTGGCCGTGATTTTGGTGCGCAGTTCGGTCAATTCGAGACGCTCTGGTTCTAAGGCGATGGCAAAAGCGAGATTGGCAAGGGTGTATTCGTGTCCTGCGAACAATCGGGTGTCGTCAGGCAGTGCGCGGAGTTGCAACAGGCTCGTCCACATCATCTCTGGGGTGCCTTCAAAGAGACGGCCACAACCAAAGCCGAACAAAGTATCCCCAGAAAAGAGGGCGTCTTCTATATGATAGGCGAGGTGACCCGTGGTGTGGCCCGGTACGGCCAGTACATGAGCCGTTGAGTTTCCTAATGGAATGCGGTCATTATGGCTGACAGCCAGATCCAGGGGAGGTAGACGGTGGGCATCGGCTTGAGCCCCAATGACAAGACCGCCATGGCGTTGGCGCAATGGGACGACCCCGCCAATATGGTCTCCATGATGGTGGGTGATGAGAATATGGGATAGGGTAGAGCGTTTTTTGGTCAAAAAAGTGGATACCGGATCGGCCTCTCCAGGGTCCACGGCGGCAAAGGAGTCGGCTCCTGTGGCAATCATCCAGATGATGTTGTCGTGGCCTGCCAAGACAGACTCGACGTGCAATGCGGGTTGGGGCATAATGGGGTATCCCTTATTTTTGGAGTATGACCTTGGACGCCATTCGTTTGTTGAGTTGGTATGCTGCTCCCCTTGGGCTGACTGCGGCCCGCATGGTGGGTGACTCTATGGAACGGTGGTTGGCGGTTAATCCATCGAGTCGCACCTTGGGGTTTGGATTTCCTCAACCCTACCTAGACGGTTCGCGCCCTTGGATTGGTTCTGTTTTTGGGGCCTCTCCCGCAGAGATGGGCGTGGCTCCCTGGCCCAATGGTGCCAACAATCGGATTGCACAGGTCCGTCCCGATGCCCTGCCCTTTCCCGATGAATTCTTTGACCGGGTTATTATGACCCATTTACTCGAAGGCGTCCAATCCCCTCAAGCTACTTTGCGTGAGACTTGGCGTGTATTGGTTCCTGGTGGCCGGGTGTTGGTTATGGTGCCCAATCGGGGTGGATTGTGGGCACGTCGAGATATCACCCCGTTTGGTTGGGGGCGTCCCTTCTCTCCGCAACAGTTGAGGAGTACCTTGGAGGAGTCCTTGTTTCTTCCTCGGCAATCCTGTTTCGCGCTTTTTTTCCCGCCGATTGACGGGAAACGGTGGTTGCGGGCCGCCCCGGCTTGGGAAAAGGCTGGAGCCAGATGGTTTGCACCGTTGGGAGGGGTCATTTTGTGCGAAGCCGAAAAGGTGGTCTATGCCGTGCCTACGGTGGAAGCCGGAAATCGCAAAAGCACACAACAACGACGTCTGGCCGTGCCCTCCTGGGGCAATCGCTGCATTCGGCGTAAGGATTAAGAAAAGTTTTAACAACCTTATTTTAGAGGATCTTCTATGGCCACAATGACCGCATTTACGTTTGACACCCACGCATATGTCAAGGAGTTGCAAGCTGTCGGATTTACCGAAGAGCAGGCCGAAGTGCAGGCTAAAACTTTGTCCAGCGTGTTTAAGGCGAATCTGGAAGATTTGGTTACTCGACGAGATATGAAAGATCTTGAGTTGGCACTCAAACAAGAGATGAAAAATCTTGAACTCCGCATGGTTGTCAAATTGGGAGCTATGATCATTGCCGCATTCAGTCTCATGCGTATGTGGCCCGTCCCGGTGCAATATATTCCACCAACACCGTCGCATACCCAAGAGATGCGTCTTTCCAATTCACCAACGTCAGTGCCAGCTGTTCCTCCTGTTGTGGCCCCTGTCCGATGAATGAGATCAAAGCTTTTTTGGATGAACTGATGGTGGAACAGGGGCTTTCCATGAATACCTTGGAGGCCTATCGTACCGATCTGGAATCTTTGGCTGGATTTCTGACCACCCGCAATAAGGGGTTGCTTGACGCCGAACGGGAAGACATCGCTTTGTGGCTGGAGGATTTATACAATCGGGGGTTGGCGGCCACTTCGGTTGCGCGTAAGTTGTCGGCCATGCGGCGTCTGTTTCGCTATTTGGTGACGCAAGAGCAACGCTTGGATGATCCAACCCGTTTATTGGATGCCCCTAAACGGCGACGAAGTTTGCCCAAGGTTTTAAGCGAAAAGGAAGTGACCGATTTGTTGGCCTCCCCAGATCAATCCACACCTCTGGGATTGCGTGATGCCACCATGCTAGAGACGCTCTATGCCACAGGGATGCGGGTGTCGGAACTGGTCACGATTGGCACTCATGATTTAAATGCCGAGATGGGTTTTTTTCGGGTGGTGGGCAAGGGGGACAAGGAACGGGTGACTTTGGTGGGGGAGCGGGCTTTGGATTTGATTACTCGGTATTTGCGTTCAGCCCGGCCTGAACTGATGCTGCATCACAAGCCGACATCTGCCTTGTTCGTGACTGCACGGGGCGAGGCCATGACCCGGCAGAATTTCTGGTATGTCGTTCGTCGTTGTGCGGTTTTGGCTGGCATTGTCAAGGCCATCTCCCCTCACGGTCTGCGCCACTCTTTTGCCACCCATTTGGTGAAAAATGGTGCGGATCTGCGCGGGGTGCAAATGTTGTTGGGCCATGCCGATGTCTCAACGACCGAAATTTATACCCATGTTGCCAACGAACGTCTCAAGCGGGTTCACGAACAGTTTCATCCAAGGGCGCGAGAAGCTAGGTAAACCAATCAGTTGGTTTCGTTCGGTGGTTTGACCACTCTGGGTTGAGGCCGGTGCATCATGTGTTTGATCCGTTGCGCCCTGGCTTGAGCCTCTATCTGTTTGAGTTTCAGTTTGGCCTTGTTCATTTGAGCATCGGTTCTGGCGGTTCTCATGGGTTCTGCCATGTTTTTTTCTCCATTGGATCTTTACAAGCTTTTGGATCGTTGAGCATCTGTTTGATTTTGGCCATTTTCATCCGTCCTTCCAGGATGGCCTGTTTGGCTATTCCACGGGCGGCGGCGGTTATTGCCATGTTTTTTATCGTGTCGAGCGTTTTGGGTTGGGCCATCTCATTTCCCTTCGTTTTGCCAAGTATACGTTGTTCCATTGGACAAGGTGTAGCCGCCAGAGCCATCGGCATGACGATAACCGCTACTGCCGTCTGCCGCGATCCAAGAACCGGAACCGTCGTCATTGAATGTACCGGCTGAACCATCTGCACCACTCCAAGAACCATTGCCATCTGCAAGCCAAGTGGTACTGTTGCCCAAGCCATCGTTATAATGGCCTGAACCATCCGCACTGAAGGCATGGGAGGAACCATCTGCCCCGTCCCATCGATAGGAACCGTTTGCGGTGATGGTCTCTTGTGAGCCATCCGTATAGGTGGTGATGCTGGAGCCATCGGGACGGTAGGTGTAACGATTGCCTTCCATATCTATGGAGCTACAGGAACCATCCGGGTTGAATTGGTCTTGGGAACCATCGGGATTGGTAAAAATGTTTAAGTCGCAGATTGACTGGTCACTGACTTCTCCGCTGGCTGAGGTGTAGAATCGATTGCCTTGGCCATCCCATTGTTCCATGGCCCCATCGGCATAGGTGATGCGTCCAGAGCCATCCGCGTGGTAAATGCCCGATGAACCGTCGATATGACTCCAGGAACCGGAACCATCGGTGTTCCATGTGGAGCTGTTGCCATGGGCGTCGTTCCAGGAACCCGAACCATCGGAATACCAGATATTTTTGGAGTTGTCTGCTCCCGTGTAGGAGCCATTGCCTTGACCGTCCCAGGTGGCGGATGAACCGTTGGCATAGATGTTGCTGCCAGAGCCATCGGCGTTCCAGGTGTTGCTGTTGCCCTGACCATCCGACCAGGAGCCAGAGCCGTCGGCGTGATATAGGGTGCAGGCGTGATCATCGCTTTGAAAACTGTAAGAGCCATCTGGGTTCCAGGTTTCGGTGGTTCCCTGGCCATCTGACCAAGAGCCGAATCCATCGTTTCGGTAACTGTGGCTGGAACCATCGGCCCCGTATTGGCTAAAGGTGCCATTGGCTGCGATGTTTTCAACGGAGCCGTCTGCATGGGTGATGGCTATGGAACCGTTGGCGTTCCATGCGGTGGAGGTGCCTTGAGTCTCGGTCCAGGATCCAGATCCATCGCTGTTGACAACACCAATGGAGCCGTCTGGAGCCAGATAGGAATAAGTTTTTGCATCCCAGGTCTCGCTGCTGTGGTCAGCATGGGTGATGCTCCCTTCGGTTGCCGCATTATCTGACAGGTCGAAGGGGCCGGTGAGTCCGGTTGGGAGATGGGTCCATTGGTGGTTTTGCGCATTGTCCCAGGAGAGGGAGAACGTGGCATCCGCAAAGGAACCCGAACCATCGGCCTGTTTGGTCCAGGTGTTGCCTTGGGCATCGGTTCCGCCGTTATTGCCCTGGTTGTCGTACCAGCCCTGATTTCCTTGAGCATCGTTCCATCCACCATTTCCTTCGCCATCCCCATAGGCGCAGGAGCCGTCAGGCCAGTATTCCCCCCAAGAACCATCGGCTTGTGACCAACCCCCATGGCCATCTCCATCCTGCCAGTACTGCTCAAGGCCATCGTCTATGAATGTGTAACCGTCTGTTTGATGGATAGTCGGGAGACCATTCGGATTGTCACAGGTGTAATTGCCATCCGAATCCCAATGTTCCGTGTGACCATCCGTGGCGGTGAAACTTCTTGAACCGTCAGGATTGAAAACATATTGGTTGCCCGCACTATCCGTGTGGATGGAGGAGGTATCTGGGTTGAATTGATCGGTCGATCCATCCTCATTGATAAATACGCCGGTTAGATATTCATCGGGGGTGTATTCGATCCCTTCGGAGGAGATGAAACTGGTCTGACCGTGAGCGTTCCAGCTTTCAATGGAGCCGTTTTCATAGGTGATGCTGCCAGAACCGTCGGCGTTGAACCGTCCAGATGTTCCATCGGCTCCAGACCATTGACCATGGCCTTGGGCGTTCCAGCTGGCTGTGGATCCGTCCGTATTGGTCATGAAACCGGATTCAACAGAGGCGTTAGAATCGTCTGTGTTCCATCTCTCGTCCAAGTTATCAAAGGGGGGGGGATGCCAGTTTATGGCATTGTCAGGGGTGTATTCAGGAATTTCAAATTGTGGTGGTGGGGGGATGTCCTCTGCAAAGGATGCCAATTCGCCGCCGA
>JADFYY010000013.1 GCA_015232825.1 Magnetococcales bacterium | reverse complement strand
CATCAAGGCCAAGAAGTGTGATTTGTTCACCAATATTGATTGGTGTGAACGGGGTTGATGCTGAATAATTGGCAATAATCTCATCTGTCTTGCCTGTTTCAGATATTTCCAGATTGTAAATAATGGCCTTCATTGTTTTCTCCATGTTATGTGAATAGTGGTTTAACTTCTGGTGATATGGCTGTCATGACCGAATCATAACTAAAAACCGAATCAATACGTTCCGCAAAAACTCCCATATACTCCTGATTAAACCAGAGAGAGCCAAGGGAGGTACGTTCTTTTTCTAGAAATTCCTTTGTGATACGTGGGCATTCATGGGCCGTTACCTTGATGCGTTCCCACTCATCACCGCCATTGCTCCATTCCTCAAAGAAATGACCAAGTTTGCCGTATGGGGTAGACATCAGAATGAGTTGACCATTTGAGACGGCCAACATAGGCCGAACAGATCGGTATAGGTCATCCTTGCAGAAAGCGGCCTCATCCTCGATCAGGAGATCCACGGCGGAGAATCCCCGGATCGTCTCCGGTGACGACGGCAATGACACAACACGAGAACGATTTGTCAGGGTAATGCTCAACTTGTTGTCCTCGTCCAGATTGGGTCTATGGTTTAACTCCTTCATAAATTTTGTCACCTTTACAAACAATTCCCTTGATTGTCGAAGTGATGGCGAAACCAGCAAAACCAGGGAACCGGGTTTAAAAATGGCTGTATGCAAGGCAATGATGGCGGTTGTGGTGCTTTTCCCAGATTGACGGCAACAGTTCAACAGGATGCGTCTGGATGAAGACCGCATCGCCTGGATTTGCCATTCATCCGGGAGAAACCCCAACCGGGAGGTGGCAAACCTTGCAGGATCCAAGGCACTAGCCAGATTGCTTGCCAATTCAAAAGTTGTGGTCATAGTAAATTCATCGCACTCCATCCAGGGCTTTTAAAACGGCTTGTCGCGCTTCAGGGTATGGCCCCAAGGCGTTGACAAGTACAGCCTGGACGCTTACCCATTCGGCGGAAATGAACAGGTTGACTGTGGGGGCTTCGTTCAACTCTCCCCGCAACTTGGCCAGCAACTCCACGATCCGCACCAACTCCCGCACCCCCGCCAAGGCCGCCGTGTAATTCTTGGCCTCTTCGGCTTTCTGGGCAATTCGTTGGGCCTGTTCCCGCAGTTCCCCCAGATGGTCCAGGAGATTATCCCCGTGAGAGGTTTCTTCCGCCTCTTTGGCCTTGGCCATGGCTACCGGCAAATGGTCCATCTTGTGTCGCCGCAAAGCATCCCTGGAAAGCAGATATTGACGCGATAAGGCGCGAAACGTTTCACCCTCTACCAACGCCTTGTCGATATCTTCCAATCGCTTGTGGATGCATACAGAGCAAGGACGAGCCATTTTTTTTAATTCCCTATCCGTTTCAAATGATCGATAAGAGCCTGCCCGGCAAGCCAAAATCCAGCCTTAAACCAACCCAAGAGCATCCCGTTTGCATCGAACTCCAGACGGTCTTGATCAGCGTGGATCAACTCCGCCCCATTGGCCAAAATTGCGGCCATGCCGTGAAGGTCATCATAAAATCTCGCTTGCTCTGGGGTCGTTCCGAGAAAGAGGTTGTCCCGGTTCCACCCAAGTGCCATCAATCGCCGCCCGTGTTGCTGTCTGAATCGCGCCAACCCTGCATGAATACGCTGCATGTGGTCTGGTGGGATTAGGCCGCCATGGTCCGTTCCGTCATAGGCCACTTCTGGGAGCATTTTTGGCTTGGCCATATCCGGGAAAGGATCAATCCAGGTCATGATTACCTCCTGAAAAATGGCCAGCTATGTGTTTTTGGGTCGTCCATGTCGTCCAAAACCAGCAATATTAAATGGTTAGGTTGGACGACATGAGGTTTTTCCAGGTCGTCCAGGTCGTCCACATTCCCTTGAGACCATGACTGCCTCCCCAAAAAAAATGGCCAGCTATGTGTTTTTGGGTTGTCCAGCTTGTCCAAGTTGTCCCAAACAAACAATATCAATATGTTAGGTTTGAAAAAATTGGACAAGTTGATCGTTTTCCAGCTTGTCCAGCTTGTCCACACCCCCATGATGCCATGACCACATCCAGAAAAATGGCCCGCTATGTGTTTTTGTATGGTCACCATCGATCTTGAACGGCCAACCTTCTGGACAAGTTGGACAACCTGCAAAATAGCCAACTTGTCCAATTTTCCCAAACCTAACAGATTGATATTACTTGCTTTGGACAACTTGGACAACTTGGACAACCGCTTTTCATATATCTTAGCCATTTTCGTCATCTTTTCGGCCTTCCAGGATGGTGGCATTGACAGCATACCAACGTGGTCTTCCAGGAATCCCAACAACTTGGTGACGACACATAAAACTCGCTCCATCTCTGATAAGCCACCCTTGATTTGCCAATTCCCTTGCAACCTCAATGTAGTCATACCCGCCGCAGGCCTCCCGAAATCCTTCCTTGCTAAACAGGTATAGATTCGCCGCACGGTCCACATAGCCTGCCTGATTCCGGGGGGTGTTGCCTCCATTGCTGGAATCGTTGGCATCTCCAAACCTTGCCGCTTGATGCATCAAGATAAACTCATGCACCGATTCAACCCCTCTGGACACATCGGAAATCGTATCCATTTTCGTCCACCATTCCTGGCAAATCGCCTGGATGGATTTGGATATTTCCGCTTCAGACAATGGGATAATTCCAAGCCGACCAGCCAAGATTCCGGCCACTTCCACCAAGGCAAAACGCCGAACAGCACGAGCCTGTTCCTGTTGGGCTTCTTTCGGGGTCAAGCGCGTTGTGATGGCTTCCAAATAGAGAGAAATTGAATCTCGCAACCTTTGTGAATCGGGGTAGGTTTGTAACAATTTTTTCAAAAAGATTGGTCCCGCCGTTCCAAAATACTGACTGCAATTCCGTTTCATCCGTTTTGCATGCATGGCTGGATTGTCGCCGTGTGGATTCGAGATAATGTTGGTAGTTGAGATATCCAGCATCCGAATCAACTGACCGGCATTGGCTGTCTGTCCGCCTTCCTCAATCTTCTGTTTTGAGCTGAATTCCCCCGTGGAAAGAATCAGAATGCGCCATGTCCTTTGGGCTTTCAGGTTGCGGGAAGCATCCATGGCGGCCTTCCCTTGACCACCCGTTATATCATAGACTAACTTACCAAAATCTTTTGCTGAACATGAGCCAAGCTCATCCAGAACCAATAAACCATCATTGTGAGCAGACGCCAATCCTTCCGCCGCATTGGCAGTGGTGTTCCATCGGCGCACATAGGCCATGTCTGGTGCTTCGGCGGGGTCCGCCCCACATCCCCAAACCGTTGCCGCAATTTGAGCCGCCGTGGTCTTACCTCCTGATGACCGACCATAAAAATGGAACCCACCTGAATCCATCCTTGCAGCTTTCAAAAGCGTTCCAGCAAAAGCCAAGCAGAGAGAAAAAACAAAGACAGGGTTGCCAGAGCAATACTTGGCCACATGGTTTTGCCAGTCTGCCAAGGTGCCGCTTTCACGAATGGTGCTGGCTGTGGGGGCGTGGCGTTCCGGTTGGAAAACCACTTTTTCACACGGATTACTCCCACCCTCAAGGACTTGATTAGGGAGGATGAAAGCCAGTCGCCCAGAAGGATCATCCAACCACCCAAGACGTGGAACAGATTGCCAACGTGCAACGGGTTCAAAAAGACCAAGATAAGTTTTAAGCGTTCCCTCTTTTCCTGGAATGACTTTCAAACCTTCGGTTGATAATTCTTGCGCTAAAACAGGGCCTTGCTCATGGAAACGCGCTCTTGGAATGGCTCGCTCATGCTCTTTTCCATCCATATCCAACCATCGCACGACACAACCCCATCCGCCTTGGTGTAAATCACGGGTAAAAGCAGCAACCCAAACCGGACCAGAGATTGGAATAAATTCATCTTGACTGTCTTTGTTTTCCTTGATAAAAAAAACCATTTTTCTGGTTATTTTAAAACTATTTGGAATATCTTCTTGACTCCAAGGGATTTCAGACTGGATTTCTTTGGCTCCCCTCAAACGATCTCGAATGGATTCTCCTGTGGGATCCTGGCGCAACAGATCGTTGAAATCCACCTTTCCGGCTTGCTCTGTACCCTGGTCAACCGGGTAGACAATCCAAACCTGACGCCCTTCTTTGACCAAACGCTTGGCTGCATCCATCGCCGCTGTTTGGCCTGCTTGGTTTGGGTCGGAATCAGAAAAAATCCAGACCTTTCTTGCCCATCCAGGAAGCTTGATGCCTTTCAAACCACTGGTGGAGAGTGCCGCCCATGTCGGAATCATGGTTGCCTGCTGCACACTCAAAGCATCCTCAATTCCTTCTGTCAAAGCCAACTTTCCATCATGAACCACATTCCCCAACCGGACGGCCCCGCCGGAGATCGGACCAAGGGACATCTTTTTACGCCTTTCCCCATCCTTTGGATCGATAAGCCAAATCCGATGAATGCCAAGAAATTCACCGTCCACATCCTCCACCTTGGCAACCAACAATCTCATGGTGGGGTGATAACGAATCGATGACGAAATGTCACAAGAGATGGCGCGGTTTTTCAGATAGGTCAAAACAGGTTGATGGTCTGGCTCTGTCCTTGATTCCTCCCAAATCTTCTTGGCATCAGCCTGTTTTTCTTCAGTCGATTTGATGGGTTGTGATGTGTTTGTTTTCGTCGTTGGAATAGGAATATGATAGCCATTCAACCCCAATTCACGGTGTGCGGTATCTTGGCCAACCGTCTTACAAAGAAAATCATACAAGTCGCCCTTTTCATGCGTGTTGTGGACATACCACAAAACCTTTCCATCTTTTCCATCATGCAAATTGAAAGCAGGGTTGTCCTCCTTTTCGTTGGTCAATGGATTGATGGATGGCCTTTTTCCAATGGAACCTGCACCGTACCGCCCATAAATTGCAAGCTGGCCAGCTTGCCCAAGTCGGGCATAGGCGTCCTTGAAGTGAGTTGGCTGTATGTTCATTGGCTGTCTATCAATTTGGGTTGACTGTGATTTTAGCGGCCTCAATCAGTTTTTCTCGTAGCTCGCGTCCTTTTTGGCCATCCCATGCCCCAGTCAAGGCGGCCCGTGCGTTCGATGGGTTAATACCAAATTGCCGACACCACGCAGTCAAAGTGCCACCCTGAATGACAAATCCACCCCGGACTTGTCGATACAGGCTTTGACCGGGAGATATTTGGTTGACGATCATGACGGTATCCTTCAAAATTAGTGATTAGTAGATTTATTGGTATCAATCATCTATACGGATACGCATCAATGTCAACTGAAAAATTACAATTTCGTTCAGAATTTGGAGATCGCATTAAGCGGATGAGAAAACATCTTGGTTTAAGCCAAGAGGCACTTGCTGAACGTGTAGGAGTTGCAAGAGACACCATTGCCAGATACGAAAGAGGAGAACTTTCTCCTTCAACCGAAGTGCTGGTGGCAATTTCTTCCGTTGATCATGACAATTTCGATGCTGAATGGCTTCTTTTTGGTGAACGTTATAGAAATGAAGTTGATACGGCAGGCATGCCTTGCTTGAAAATTAATCATTGCGGCAGATTAGAAGGATTAAAATTTGGGGAAGCTGCGTATGGCGTAGTAAGCTTGGAACGGGTCGATGTTTTAAGAATTGTCGAAAAGTTGAAAGATGCGCTAACAGAAAATAACGAAAATAACAAAAATAACGAAATCATTGATCATTTGGACAAGGTTATCTCTCTTTATTGGAGTATTGATCTTAAGTTAAATCTTGAAATGATTATTGAAACATATATCTCAAAATATGGTGTGAATTTTGAAGAAATGTCGCATCCATATGTATCGAAAAAAATCAGTTGACCACAACCCTATTGATGGCACAGAACCCTTCACGCCAAAATATTGTTCACGCTGAACCAGTTAGACCAACAAAACCACAGAACAGAATCAATTAGGATTGTACAGTAAAAATTAGGAATTAGTTGTTTATTATTCAATAACAATTAGTTAGTACTAACCATACACTGACTTTGATGTTGAATCTGAAAATCGAACTCTCCCTCCATCCTTCAATCCCTCGATGACGCCAAGAAAAGCTCTTTTCCCTGCTTGGTTACACAGTGGCCACCATCTGGCGAGACCATCAAAATTCCCGTTTCGCACCTGGGTGATTGCGGCGCGGTATCATGGCGCGTCACCAATTCTGGCCGTGAGGGTCAACCCCTTTATCCGCTTGGCTTTCCGGCCACAAAAAAGAGGTGCGGAATGTGGCGCGATAGGGGTAAAAAAAGGTTGCGAAATGGGAGATGGATTGTGTAACATAGATACACTTATCTTACCTAATATAGGGGATCTCGATGAACAACACTGCCATGATACAATCCACCGCCGATGAAATCGCCATCCGTCTGCAAGCCTACATTCAGGATTCACAAGAAGCCTTTTCGGCCAACACCATCAAAGCCATCCAGAACGACTCCAAAAGCTTTTCCGCTTGGTGCGTCGAACGGGGGCTTTCTTCTTTGCCTGCCGATCCGGCCACGCTTCAAGCCTATGTGGATTGGGCGGCGGAAAAATATAAACCCGCCACGGTCAAGCGACATCTCTTTTCCATCGCTCACATTCACCGCGCCGCACAACTCCCAGATCCAACCAAGGAAAACAAGGTCAGGTTGGCCGTGAAAAGGATGAACCGCACCAAAGGAACCCGCCAAAAGCAAGCCAATGGTCTCACCATGCTGGATGTGGAACGTATTCTGGCCCGTGTCGATGGGAATCTTAGAGATGTCCGCGAGGTGGCCATGGTCTTGGTGGCCAGGGATCTTCTTGCAAGGTCCAGTGAATTGGTTGCCTTGAATGTGGCGGACATCCGCTTTTCTGAAGATGGGTCAGGAACGGTATTGATTCGGAAGTCCAAGACCGATCAGGAAGGCCAGGGGGCGGAACGTTGGATTTCCCCGGTTACGGTCAAGGCCCTCAAGACTTGGTTGCGGCAAGCCCTTATCAATCAAGGTGCCGTCTTCCAATCACTGACGAAAGGGGAGAATGTCAAACACGGCACCCGCCTTTCGACCACCGACGTTTACCGATCCTTTCAGCGTCTCGCTGATGTCGCAGGGCTTGAAGGAATTTCCGGCCACTCTTGCCGGGTGGGGATGGCGCAAGATTTGACGGCCAATGGTGCAGAACTTGGGGCTATCATGCAGGCTGGCCGGTGGAAAAGTCCAGCCATGCCAGCCCGTTATAGTGAACGTCAAGCCGCTGGCCGTGGAGCAGTGGCGCAGTTGTACGGCAAAAGGGGGGATCGATCCCAACCAGGCTTGATTGATTCCACCAAGTAGACCTTTATTGATGACTTGTAACGTTTAAAATGTGCTACCTGGTGGAAAGATAAATTATTAATTTGTGGCGTTGCACGTCGATCCACTCCAGCACCGGAGTGGACGAACCAGAAACAACATAATAATAAGCATTTTTGGTTTTTCAGGTTTTAATCAAGTCGATCGGCCAAGCCTAGCAGATTCCCACCACAGTTTGTTTCTGGAAACATACAAAAAAACAAATCGGCCAAGCCTGACCGATTTCTTCAGGCTTGGCCGATCACAATCAACCTTGGGTTAGATGATGGTGTTTTTGAGAATGGTCTGTACTTGCCGTTCGCTCAAGCAATGCTTCCTGGCCAGCGAGACAACCGTTTGACCGCCAGCATCACACTCCTTGCAGATTTGCCGATTGCGTGCAGAACGTAGCGCGCTACTGGCTTTTGGAATGTAAATGATTTCGCGCTTGTAGTGGTGGATCAGTTGCTTTGCCGCCTCATCTCCCAACAAGTTTGTGATCGGGTGTGTTGCTGACCGGAACCGGGTGGGGATCTGGAGGTTTGTGCCACCGTAGCTCATGGATAAGGTTATGGCATTCGACAAGCCGATCACCTCCGCCAATTCCTGCAATCCCCTTGGCAAATCACAAACCGCAATATTGGTGTTGTCGATCATTGGCGTTTACTCCACCAATCCAACATCTTGAAAGAGTGCGGAAAGATGCTCGTTCAAGATGTGTATCAAAGACGACATTCCCGCTTGCCCGACATGGTTAAGGGTTGCTCTGGAAGGAGTGGCATAAACAGGAGTCAACAGATCTACCACCGCGCCAAACGCTTCTTGGATATGATACGCAGTATTTTCTTGTTTGGTTGTGAACCCGCTTTTCTCCTGGTTCATTGGCTTCTCTGCATCAAGGATAGTGGCAAGAACCCCTATCTTCCGAATGAACCATTGCATGAAAGGCTTGGCTCTTTTCTTGGCTGAACATGCGGTCAGGGAATAGACGCCTGATTGGTTGATGTAGTCAATAATTCCATGCTTTTTATGGTCTTTTTCTTTTACATGGTTGGCAAGTGCCTTCTCTGGGTTGACGTGTCCCAAGGCCGCGCACACGTCTTTGACGTTGAACCATGGGTTGCTTTGCTTGTCCACGATAAAACAGATTTGATGCGTGTCGAAGGTGAGGTTGTGCCGTGTGCCGAAAAGGATGGGGGGTGTGGTGGTGTTCATGCTGGTACTCCTTCGGATCAAGTGAGATTGCCGGAGTCCAGCATGGTTCAAGATGCCGAGACTCCGGGGGTTGAACACCCCACCGAAGGTTGGGCCAACTGGTTTTAGGCTTGCGCCTTGGACAGCCCAGTTGCCCCCGGAGTCTGGCGATTACAAAATTAAGCAAAGTGCGTACCGCAATAAATTGCAGACACAAAAAAGCCGCCAGGGCTTTCGGGGGCGGATGGCCGCCTTCGGTTGTGATTCTTTTGGAGGTGTTCAAGCTCCGAGGTGTATGTTGGGGCAGATGGTGTGAGGGATCAAGGCCTTTTTTTATGGCTTGCCGGGTAGGCCGCATTCATGGCCATGAGGTTGGTCCCGCCGATCCGCGCCATGGTCACACAAAAAAAGCCTCAAAACCCGGTTTGTTGGAAACAATATGGAGGCATCAAGAAACGATTGACGATATGTATAAAATGCACATACCCTATACGCATGAAGATTGAATACGATCCAACCAAAGCCAAAAGCAACCAACAGAAACACCACATCCTTTTCACTGATGCGGCGACAGTTTTGGACGATCCGTTGTCCATAACGATTGAAGACGATTCCGCAGATGAAGAACGATTTGTGAACATCGGCATGGATCTTTATGGTCGAATTTTGGTGGTTGCGTACACATATCGGGGTGACAAAAGCATTCGTATCATTTCCGCCCGTCGTGCGACAAATAACGAACGCAAGCAATATGGAGGTTGAGCCATGAAAAAAGAGTATGATTTCAGCAAAGGCAAACGTGGACCCGTTCTTCCCCAAGCTGGAAGAACCCGGATTACAATCTGTTTGTCAGACGATGTACTTATGGAGTTTCGTAACCTTGCCCAAGCGGCTGGAACTGGCTACCAAACCATGATCAATGATGCGTTGCGGGAGTATCTGGAAACGGCCAAAAAGCCATTAGAAGAGACCATTCGTCAAGTCATCCGCGAGGAGTTGCGGGCAGCAAGCTGTCTATAACAGGTCAAGGCATCCGACATCCGGTCGTGCATCGAAAATTTTCTGATGCTGCCCGCCCTGCAGTGAGAGGAAATCTGGAAAGGTTTGATTGACTTCTGACGGGCATGGAACCGGTGTTGTGGGGTTATTAAACCCCACGCCAACTCTACCATTTTACGTCGCCGTCTGTCAAAGTGCTTGGGCTGACCTTGGATCATCGATGGCAATCCAACGGATGGCTTCGAGAAATTCTTTGCGAGCTAGGTGAAGATGGAAAATTGGATGGCAAGAGACATACAAGCATACTTCAGACAAGCGGAGGATTGAATATGATGGGTTTGATGGTAATGGTGATGGGGGGAATGCTTTATACCGGCGGCAACGTCTCCACCCATGTGGGTTCAAATCCACAGCCAGTGCAGCCCTATGGGCGCAAGCTGGAAGACGTACTCAACAAACCGAGGATGATCAGAAACGGGGTGATGGAGCCAACCGAAACCGAGAAGCTGGAGAAGGCCCAAGAGATGCTGAATGTGTTGCGTCGGAACGGCAAGCTGGGCCACAATCACCGCAGTGGCACTCGATCAAGGTATGGATATGACCGCAGCCATGATTGGAATACCGGAGACTGAACATGGGATTCGGATTGACTCTGTGCCAAGCAGTGGATTGGACCACAAGGACGGTAGCTGCGGGGTTCTTAAGCCCCACATCAACCCTATCATTTTGCCGTGCCGCATGTCAAAGTGAACACTGGGTTTGGTGTGTTTTGGAACCGTAGAAAAATTTTTACTTTGCGGTCATGGCGGCTGTCTGGAAACGTTTTTTGCACATAACGTTGTACGTTGGCACTTGACTGCATCTGCTGGTTGAATATCGGATCAACTGCTGCCAGAGAAAAATCATGCTGATTGATGTTGAACGATTCCCCATGTCATCCATCAGGACTTTCTGTGAACGCTGGAAAATCACGGAATTTTCCCTGTTCGGTTCCGTGCTTCGGAAAGAATTTTCATCCAACAGTGACGTGGATGTCCTGGTCTCCTTTGCTGACGATGCCCATTGGACCCTCTTCGACTTTGCCAACATGCGGGATGAGTTGAAGGGGGTGTTCGGGCGGGAGGTGGATCTAGTAAGCCGCAGGGGGATTGAATCCAGTCGGAATGTACATCGCCGTCAAGCCATTCTGGAATCTGCGGAGCGCGTCTATGGAGCGTGATACCGGCTATCTGATAGACATGCTGGTCTCTGCCAAGCTGGCCGTTGAATATTTGGAGGGAACTGACAAGGCAGACTTCGTCACGGACGTGCGCACGCAGGATGCTGTGGTGCGGCGACTGGAAATTATTGGGGAGGCTTCCAGGCGGTTATCTGAGCATGGTCGCGCCTCATTGCCAGATTTGCCCTGGCATGCCATGGTCTCCATGCGGAATTTGATGATCCATGAATACGATGGCGTGGACTACCACATGGTATGGGATACGGTCAAACAAGATCTTCCGTCGTTGATCCAGCTTTTGGAAAAAAGACTGGGAAAAGGAGCAACACAGCGCGCTCTGTGAGGACAGGGCAGTCTGGATTCGAATCCAATTCCGGGATTCGAACTTGGATTCTAGGCAGAGATGTTACCCCTCAAATGTTACCCCTATTTTTGATGGATATGTAAAATCTACTTTAAAATTCAAAAGTTACAATCGTTATATCAATAACCTCACTCCTTCAGTCACACTTAAATTTTACCACCTTCAATCCTGTTCATCAAAATTTTGGACAGAATTCGCAGTAATCTTCGTGTTCAACCCTGCCACGAATACCAACTCTATCCCTGTCATAGACTTCAGCATCTCTTTCCATTAAAATCCAATTGATTTCAATCCAGCAACAAAAAAAGGTGACGGATGGCTATCATATTGCAGTATTTAATGAAAACCAGAGTAGCAACCCGCATTATATTAACCCTGTTCATTCCAGTATTCTTTTTATTAATTCTGGGTAGCTGGTCCTGGTGGGTGAGCAACAATACCAGAATCGGCATGCTCGATGTGCGTCATGTTCGTCTAGATGCCGCAGTACTGGCATTGCGCATGCAGCAAAACGTCATACAGATTCAACAATGGTTAACCGATATTTCCGCCACTCAAGGTAAAGACGGACTGGATGACGGCTACAAACAGGCCGAAGAAAACTACCAAGCATTTTTGGTCAGCTTGACAGAAATGAAACATCTGCTCTCCAAGGGCTCAACGGCTAACGACTCCACTTTGCAGGCACTGCGCGAACGCATCGACCCCTTTTACGCCATGGGCAAACGCATGGCCGCAGCCTACATTGATGAAGGAACCCCCAGCGGCAATCGCTTAATGACAAGCTTCGACAAAGAGTCAACCGCCTTGCAGGAGGTGCTACTCCCTTTTGTCGAGGAGCAAAAAAAAGCCGTATTTGTTTACATGGACCTCTCCATCGACATGATCACATTCTTAAAGATCGGAGTGCTGGTCATCCTAAGTGCCACCCTGACCCTCTCTGTATTGGGTGGATGGTTGATCGTCCACTCCATTTTGCTTCAGCTTGGGGGTGAACCTCTGCAGATCGGCCTGTTTCTTGAACGCCTTGCCGAAGGTAATCTGAACGTCAAAATAACGAAATCACATGCCAAACCCATCGGACTGATGGCCTCAGGAGTTCATTTACAACAAGGGTTGTTGAATACTGTACGTGCCATCATGATCCAGTCCGATATCAGCCTAGCCGTCACCCAAGAACTGATTGCCGTGCGCGAAAATCTAAGCGTTGATGCGGCCAACTCCCTCGCACTTGCCGATGAGGTATTAACAGACAACAGCGTTTTGCACAACGATACCAACAGCGTCAATGCCAAAGCCCTCGAAGCCAGCCATGACGTCGAAACGGCTGCTAAAGCGGTCAAACAAATGGAGGAAAACGTCCGCTCCATTGCAGCAAGCGCAACCCATGCCAGCCAAAACATGACGGCAGTGGCCGCTTCCGCTGCCGTGATGAGTAACAACGCGACTCTTGTCAATCAAAGCATCTCCATGGTGGATGGATCCATCAACGTGGTGGCGGCAGCCGTCGAAGAGATGACCACATCCTTGTCCGATATTCAAAACCGTTGCCAACAGGCCGCACGTGAGTCCGCCCAAGTGGCCAGTCGGGTGGCCGCCAACCAAGGGGTAATGCAAGATCTAGAGACATCCATCCAAGAAATCCGCAGGATGGTCTCCATCATTAAAAATATTGCCGACAAAACCACTCTATTGGCACTCAATGCCGCCATCGAAGCGGCAGGTGCAGGCAAAGCAGGAGCGGGCTTTGCCGTGGTGGCCAATGAGGTCAAGGATCTGGCCAACAAAACCAACGATGCCACACGTTTGATTGCCTCACTGATCGAACAAACTCGTAAAAATAGCCAACGTGTGACTGAAAGTTTTTTAAGGATGTCTGACAACATCGGAACGATCAATCAACATAATCAAGAAATTGCGCAGGCTGTTGCCGAACAGAGCCAAACGGTTGGAGAAATTGCCCATTCAATGGAGCGGGTGCGAACCGCTACCCATAATGTCACCAAACAGGCCAATGAAATCGAAAGTAGCACCCTAGAGGTTACTCAGTTGGTGCAAGAAGGGGCAAAAAGTACTCAAATGATCGCGCAAGAGGTAATCGAAGCATCCAACCACGCCGCAAAAGCCACCTACTGCAGTTCTGGGGCACTCTTCAAGACCGAAGAGGTGAGCGGACTTTCAGCCAACGTACTGTTCAATGCCGCCCAAGTACAGAAAAAAACATTGCAAATGTTATATTTAGCCAGCTATGCCAATGGTTCTGCGCATCATACTGGCCAGTTGGCTGAGGTCATTTTGGAGTCCTCCGACTCCTTGCGTCAATCCATCGCCCATTTCAAAATTGAGGATTCCTTTGTTGAACTCACCCAACTGAAAACGGCCCATCTTGCGTGGTTGGGCAAATTGGAAAATGTGGTGTGGGGCAAGGAGGTATTGCGCACCAAGGATATCGCAGATCATCAGGCCTGCGTTTTGGGACAATGGTATAATCAGCAAAAGCAAGGCCCCTTGAGTCAACTACCGATCTTTGCCCAATTGGGTGAAACCCACATTCGGATTCATGCTTTGGCACAGGAGGTGATCACGATGGTTCAACAAAGTAGTGACCACATCCAAACAGCAAAACCACAAGAGTCGGGCTCTTTCCAGAATTACACCATCGAAACCAACCAGGAGACCGTCACCCAGCAGCAACAGCGTTTGCGACGTGAAGCTCTAATCAAGGTAAAACAATTCAATCACCTACGCAAAGAGTTGTTCTCCCAGATGGATCAATTATTTCTATCAGAACAAACAGTTGATATCAGAAGTCAGACAAGCCATTAAACCGAATTCGTACTCTCCAGAGCCTCCTTGATCACGGCCATAATTTCTTGTCTGGAAAAAGGTTTTGCCAGAATGTGTACCGCGCCGCACTCCTGGGCCATTTCCAAAGCAAACTTAGCCTTTTCGCCAGGACCACCGCCGGAAATGGCGATAATCGGCAAACCCGGATAGTCTCGCCGCAACACCTCAATGGTCTCCAACCCATCCAGTCCTGGCATGAGAATATCGGTAATCACCAAATCGGCGGGATGATTCAGGAAACACCGCAACCCCTCCTCGCCATCCGCAGCGACATCTGTCTCATAGCCGACCCGTGTCAGCATCTGCCCAAGGGCATCACGAACCTGTCGCTCGTCTTCGATAATCAAAATGCGCGGCATCTTTGTTCTCCCCCATTTTTTGTTTTTTCAAGAGAGCAGGGCCGGGAAAAACAGGGTAAAACTACTGCCCAAACCCACCTTGCTTTCCACAAAAATAAACCCCTCATGACTAACGACAATGCCATGAACCACCGACAATCCCAACCCACTTCCCTGACCTGGATTCCTCGTCGTGAAAAATGGCTCAAAAATACGTTCAATCACCTCTGGGGCGATACCTTCTCCCGTATCTTTAACTAAAAGACGCATATAACTCCCTGGCCTCAAAGAGGGAAAGGTTCCTGGACGTCGTCTCCAATCCGCATCGACCTGCACCGGGTCCAAGACGACCTCCAGAGTCCCACCCGTCTCCCACATGGACTGAGCAGCATTGGTTCCCAAGTTCATGACCACCTGATAGATCTTTGTGGCATCCGCCAACACGGGCCACTCCTTTTCAGAGAGTGAAACAATCACCTGGATGCCATCTGGCACCAAGACATCCAGCAACCGCATGGCCTCGCGAACCACCGAACCAATCCGCACAGGAATCCGTTCGCCATCGTTGCGACCACTAAAGGTCATCAACCCCTTGACCAGATCCTTGGCCCTGACCGCCGCCACCAGGATCTCATTGAGATTGTGATGGGCATCGCTGTTGGCAGGGACATCATCCAAGGTTAATTCGGCATAGGAGAGAATGGCTGTCATGATGTTGTTGAAATCATGCGCAATTCCCCCTGCCAGAAGTCCCATGGACTCCAATTTACGCAATTTAACTCCTTGTAAACGCAAGGCCTCTTCATGGGTGATATCCCTAGCTGCGCCGACAAAATGGATCACCGCTCCCTCACGATCCCGAATCGGCGAAATCGACACATCCACATGCATGATAAGCCCATCCTTGCGACGGGTCACGATCTGTTTTTTCCAAGCTTCACCACTCCTCAAGATGCGAACCATCTCACCATAAAAATCCGCAGATTGCCCGTCATTGTGCAAAATAGAAGCACTCTGACCCATGACCTCATCGCGCAAATAGCCAAACAAGCTCTCAAAAGCAGCATTGACATACAAAATCCGGCCTTGGGTATCCGTAATCACGATCATATCCGCACTCTGTTGCACGGCCAAAGTCAACCAGTGACGTTCAGACTTGTCTTGCTTGCGCAAAAGTCCATGAAATCCAGATAAAACAGAAGACAATAAAGACAACTGGATACTCCTTAGATGATCGTTGAATGATCAGATTAGGGCAGATTCAGTAAAAAAGCAAAAAAAGAGTGGAATCGGATTCAATTCAACGCCACCACTGGACTTGCGGCCTTTATTTTACATAAAATTCCACCTTTCGATCCAATTTTAGGATACTTAGCACCTTAAGGAGCATGCAGCCCATGAAGGTATTGTTGATCGGTAGTGGCGGACGGGAACACGCCCTAGCCTGGAAAATCGTTCAATCCCCTTTGGTTAAAACCTTGTGGGTCGCACCGGGTAACCCTGGAATTGCGGCAATCGCTACATGCATTCCGATTCAGGCGGAAAAGTTGGACGATCTGGTGGCCTTTGCTGTCGAAAAGGCGGTGGATCTGGTGGTGGTGGGGCCTGAAATTCCTTTGACTGCTGGAATTGCTGATCTCCTTAGAAACCAAGGCATCCCGGTTTTCGGCCCCTCCAAGGCGGCCGCCGCCTTGGAAGGCTCCAAAGCCTACATGAAGGATCTGCTGGCTCGCCACAACATTCCCTCAGCCCCTTATCGAACCTTTCGCGACCCTGAGTCGGCCTGGAATTATATTCAAGAACAAGGGGCTCCCATCGTCGTCAAGACATCGGGACTGGCCGCAGGCAAAGGAGCCATTGTTTGTCAGACCCTAGACGACGCCAAACAGGCGGTTGAACGCATCATGGTCAAACGCGAGTTCGGTGAGGCTGGAAACGAAATCGTGGTGGAGGGATTTCTTGTTGGCGAGGAGGTCTCTTTGCTGGCCTTTGTGGATGGGGAACGTGTGGTGCCTTTGGCCGGGGCGCAAGATCACAAGGCCATTTGGGATGGCGACACTGGACCCAATACCGGTGGCATGGGGGCCTACTCCCCAGCACCGGCCTTGACAGAATCACTGACACAACAGGCCATTGACCAAATCCTGCTCCCCACAGTGCGCGCCATGGCCATGGAGGGAACTCCTTACCGGGGCATTTTGTATGCGGGATTGATGATCGACAATGGCGCAATCCAGGTATTGGAATATAACGTTCGCTTTGGGGATCCTGAGTGTCAACCTTTGCTCATGCGCATGCAATCTGACATCGTCCCTTTTTTGCTGGCCTGCGCCTCTGGCTCGCTGGAAGGGATGACGATTCAATGGGATCCTCGTGCAGCCTTGTGTGTGGTGTTGGCCGCCCAGGGTTATCCAGGCAGTTACCCCAAGGGAGATCCCATCAACGGTCTTGATCAGGGATCTCCATTGATCGATGTGCAAATTTTTCATGCTGGAACCCGTTTGGAGCAAAACCAAGTGGTTACGGCTGGAGGACGGGTTTTAGGGGTTACGGCACTCGGACACGGTGTGGCAGAGGCCCAACGTCGGGCTTATGAGGCCGTGGCGCGGATCTCCTGGAATGGGATTCAATTTCGTCGTGATATTGGTTACAGGGCGATAGATCGGGAAAGACAGACATGAATACTCATATTGATTTAAATCCCTTAGTCGGCATTCTCATGGGGTCTGATTCAGACTGGGAGGTCATGAAAGAGGCTGGCAAGGTGTTGCGGGAGTTTGACATTCCTTTTGAGATGACCGTCACCTCGGCCCATCGCACCCCGGAACGCACTCATGCCTATGCCACTTCAGCGGCTGAACGGGGAGTCCGGGTGTTGATTGTCGGAGCTGGGGCAGCGGCCCATCTGGCCGGTGTGGTAGCCGCCATCAGCGATCTTCCGGTGATTGGTGTACCGCTTGCAGCCACAGAGTTGCAGGGAATGGATGCCTTGCTCTCTACGGTACAGATGCCGGGCGGTATTCCTGTCGCTACGATGGCCATTGGCAAGGCTGGGGCTAAGAATGGTGCCTTGTTTGCGGTACGCATTTTGGCACTGCAAGAGGATGCTATCAGAAAAAAAATGATCCTTTACAAGGCAAAAATGGCCAATGAGGTGGATGCCAAACATGCCGCATTGCAGACCCGCGTTCAAGATCTGTGAATGTGAATGCCGCAGTCGCCGCCTTGACCCGTGGCGAAGTCATTGGTCTGCCCACTGAGACTCTTTTTGGGCTCGCGGCAGACCCATGGCATCCTGAGGCCATGCGCCGGTTGATTCGCATGAAGGAACGTCCTTTGGACAAGGGATTTATTTTGTTGATAGGGGATCGGTCACAACTGACCTCCTTGATTCTACCCCCTTCGCCTCTGGCACTGGCTTTGATGGAACGATTTTGGCCTGGACCTTTGACTTTGGTATTACCTGCCTGCGAGGAAGTTTCTCCAATTCTCACAGGTGGCACCAGACAGATTGCAGTACGCATCTCCCCGGCTCCGCAAGTATCCGCCCTGTTTGCTCTTTGGCCTCGTCCACTGATCTCCACCAGTGCCAACCGTGCTGGAGAGTCGCCACCCAAAAACGCCGACGAGGTACGCCATATCTGGCGTGCTGAAAATCTTTTGATCATCGATGGAGAAATTCAGCCAGACGCTCTCCCCTCCACCGTGTTGCGGGTAGAGGGAGAGCAGGTTACATTGCTTAGGGCTGGGGCTATTGGTGTAGAGCGTTTGCGTGAGGAGGTTCCTGGGTGGAACAATTACTCCACCGTCACACTCTTGGCCAAATTGCGAGGCTGATCCACGTCCGTTCCCTTAAGAACCGCAATGTGATAAGCCAAAAGCTGCAAAGGCACCACATACAAAATGGGCGAGGCAAACAATCCGCAAGCTGGCATGGGGATAATATGATCTGCAAAAAATGGCATCTCTTCGTCTGTGGATGCGGTGGTGATGACCACCAAACGCCCCCCTCTGGCCCTGGCCTCTTCCAAATTGCTCACCAACTTATCAAACAAAGGATCACGCGGCGCAACCGCTACCACAGGCAAATGCGCATCAATCAAAGCAATCGGACCATGCTTCATCTCCCCAGCTGCATAACCCTCAGCATGAATATAAGAGATTTCCTTTAACTTCAAAGCACCTTCCAACGCAATGGGATAACAAGTTCCCCGCCCCATAAATAAAAACCCCTTGGCGTTCATGAACTGACCCGCAACTTTTTGCAAAACCTCGTCAAGCAATAAAACCTGTTCCACACGGGACGGAATCCGCACCAACTCCGCCACCCACTCTCTCTCCTGCTCCAAAGAGAGCTGACCCTTGGCACGCGCCAAAGCCAACGTAAAACAAGCAAATACCATGAGTTGCGTGGTGAATGCCTTGGTGGAAGCAACCCCAATCTCTGGGCCAGCATGGGTATACAACACACCATCGGCCTCACGGGCAATAGTAGACTCAGGCACATTGACAATGGCCAACACCTTCTGCCCTTGAGAATGAGCAAAACGCAAAGCCGCCAAGGTATCCGCCGTCTCACCACTTTGCGAAATAACCACCGTAATCGTCCCTGGCATGGAGGGCGGCTCACGATATCGGTATTCCGAAGCAATATTCACACTAACCGGCAATCGCGCCAGATTTTCGATCCAATACCCAGCCACCATGCCAGAGTGATACGAGGTGCCACACGCAATGATATTAACCGCCAACACCCCAGCAAGATCAATATCCCCTTCAAGTTCATGAAGATCAACCGTTTGATCCGGCCCACTGATCAATCCCTTAAGCGTCTCACCAAGTGCCGTGGGCTGCTCATAAATCTCTTTTTGCATAAAATGACGATACGGCCATTTCTCAGTCAAGTCCGCGCTAACATGAGAAATCTTGACCGCCCGTTCCACCGAATGGCCCCTCATGTCCGTAATAGTGACAGAGGTGCGAGTCAGCACAGCCAAATCATCGTCCAACAAATAAACCATCCGCCGGGTATAAGGAACCAACGGCGTGGCATCTGAAGCGATAAAATTCTCCCCTTCTCCCAATCCCAAAATCAAAGGACTGCCCCGTCGCACGGCAATCAACAAATTCGTACCACGAATCAACACCCCCAAGGCATAAGCCCCCTGCAAACGACAAATGGCTGCCCGCACGGCGTCCGCTGGCTCTAGGCCTTGATCCAGCTCCAAATCAATCAAATGGGGAATGACTTCCGTGTCGGTATCGGAAGAGAAAGTCACGCCTTGGGCCATCAGCTCGCGTCGCAACTCCTGATAGTTCTCAATGATGCCGTTGTGAACCACCGCAGTACGACGAGCGAGATGGGGATGGGCGTTTTGTTCGGTGGGAGGACCATGGGTGGCCCAACGGGTATGACCAATCCCGACAAGACCGGTAATGGGCGACTCAGCCAGACGATTTTCCAAATGGATCAGTTTGCCTTTGGAGCGAGCAATCAAAATTTCCCCATCACGAGCCAACACGGCAATACCCGCCGAGTCATAACCCCGGTATTCGAGTCGTTTGAGCCCTTCCACCAAGATAGGGGTGGCGTTGCGCTCGCCAATGACACCGATAATACCGCACATGATTGATTCTCCCTACTTGAGATGCAACCGTTCTAACTGGAGAAACGAGATTTTTTGTCCGCCCATGCCAGGATATGAGTCTGTGCCGTGCGAGAAACCGCCAATGCATCTGCAGGGACATCCTTAGTCACGGTAGTACCAGCCCCAATCGTGGCATTCATCCCAACCCGTACTGGCGCAACCAACTGAACATCCGACCCCACAAAAACACGATCCTCAATCACAGTCTTATGTTTATGCACCCCGTCGTAATTGCAAGTGATGGTTCCAGCTCCCACATTGACACCACTGCCAATTTCCGCATCACCAATATAGCTCAAATGATTGATCTTGGAACCCACCCCAATACGCGCTTTTTTAAGTTCACAAAAATTGCCCACCTTGGCCTTGCGCGCCAGATAACTGCCAGGTCGCAAACGGGCATAAGGTCCAATGTCATTCTCACCCTCAATATCAACCCCTTCCAAGTGACAAAAGGAGTGAATCTGACAGGCTGGTCCAATGCGAGAGTCCTGAATGTGACAAAACGGACCAATATGACACCCTTCTCCCACCACACTCCCTGGCCCTAAAATGACATTGGGTTCAATGACCGTATCCGCCCCGATCTGTACCTCTGCAGCCACCCAACAAGAAGAGGGATCCACAAACGTCACCCCACTGGCCATAAACCCCTCGACCATACGATCACGGAAAATGCGTTCCATGTTGGCCAATTGCAAACGATCATTGACGCCAGATAAAGCCAGTGCATCTTCAACACACAAGGCCGATGCTCCCCCCTCAGCCAAAGCCATCGGCACAATATCTGGAAGATAATATTCGTTTTGGGCGTTTTGATTGGTGATACGAGCCAACCAACCAGGCAATCGATCCAAAGATACGCAGTAAAACCCGGTATTGACCTCACAAATGGCCCGTTCTACCGCAACCGCATCCTTCTCCTCGACAATGCGCACAACTCCACCATCGGCATCACGCACCACCCGACCATAACCATCCGGGTTGCGCAAGGTGGTGGAAAGCAGTGTCAACGCATTGCCTTTTTGGCGATGCTCCTCTAACAAAGAGAGAAGTATTTCGGTTGAGACAAGGGGATGGTCGCCGTTGAGAATCAACAACTCACCAGAGAGGGAGTGCAATACAGGCAAAGCACATAATACGGCATGCCCCGTTCCTTTGCGCTCGTTTTGTTGGACCCAGTGGATATCGGGGGCTGCCAAGGTCTGTTCCACCAGTTCGGCCTGAAACCCAGAAACAACGATCAATCGTTCGGGCTTCAATCCACGAACCGCTCGAAGGATATGCCACAACAGCGGTCGCCCCGCCATCAAATGGAGTACCTTGGGCAAACGGGAACGCATCCGGGTTCCCTGACCTGCAGCCAGTACCAAGACGGAACAAGAACTCATAAAATTCACTTCCGGGTTATTGGCAATCAATAAAGGCTAAACTTTCAGAGTGTTAAGCATTTCCTGACAGGCCAAGGCAAAGTCAAGGCGCAACTGCCAGAAAGCAACCAAAGAATCTTCCGGTTGCAAAGCGGCCAGTTTTCCTTCCGCCTCAAGCTGCTCGCTTTTGGCTTGCTGCATGGTGATCTGTTCCCGTGACAAGGCCCGTTCGGTGAGAATGGTCACCTTTTCAGGCAGAATCTCGGCATAACCACCCGCAATCACATGCCTTTTGGCATCGTCGCCCTCACCAAGGGTAAGGGTTCCGGGTTTAAGAAGGGTCACGAACGGGGCATGACCCGCCATAACCCCGAAATAACCTTCTGCTCCCGGCGCGGTGACCAGCATGGTCTCCTCGGTCAGCAGCAGAGCTTCCGGGGTCACGATTTCCAGTTGGACGACAATGGACATGTGAAGTTCCTTTACTGCTTGGCCAAACGTCGGCCTTTCTCGATGGCACTATCGATATCGCCCACCATGTAAAAAGCCGCTTCTGGCAGGCTGTCATGCTTACCTTCGATGATCTCCTTGAAGCCACGAACGGTCTCCTTGAGGGAGACATAGACCCCTTTCTGACCGGTGAACGCCTCAGCGACATGGAAGGATTGTGAAAGAAAACGTTGAATTTTTCTGGCACGAAACACGGTGAGCTTATCTTCCTCGGAGAGTTCATCCATGCCCAAAATGGCGATGATATCTTGCAAGGATTTGTAGGTCTGCAGTACCCGTTGAACTTCACGGGCAACCGTGTAATGTTCCTGGCCAACCACCTGCGGATCGAGCATACGAGAGGTGGAGTCCAGAGGATCCACAGCCGGATAAATCCCGATTTCTGCGATCTGCCGCGAAAGCACCGTGGTAGCATCCAAATGGGAAAATGCCGTGGCCGGGGCCGGGTCGGTAAGGTCATCCGCTGGCACATAAATGGCCTGCACCGAGGTAATGGAACCACTGGTGGTCGAGGTGATCCGTTCTTGCAAAGCACCCATGTCCGTGGCCAAAGTTGGCTGATACCCCACGGCGGAAGGAATGCGACCCAACAAAGCGGACACCTCGGAGCCAGCTTGGGTAAAACGGAAAATATTGTCAATGAACAACAACACGTCCTGTTTGGCCACGTCCCGGAAATATTCCGCCACCGTCAATCCAGTCAAGGCAACCCGCGCGCGGGCTCCCGGCGGTTCGTTCATCTGTCCGTAAACCAAAGCGGCCTTGGACTTGGTGTGATCATGGGGATCAATGACCTTGGAGGCGATCATTTCGTGATAGAGGTCATTGCCTTCACGAGTACGCTCACCCACACCGGCAAAAACAGAATAACCACCATGTCCCATGGCCACGTTATTGATGAGTTCCATGATCAACACGGTCTTGCCCACACCGGCCCCACCAAAGAGACCGATTTTGCCACCCTTGGCATAAGGGGCCAGGAGATCAACCACCTTGATGCCGGTTTCCAAAATTTCGGATTCCGTGGATTGTTCCGCAAAGGGAGGAGCCGAACGGTGCAGAGGAAAGCGCAAGTCGGTCTTGATGGGACCGAGTTGATCCTGAGGATCCCCCACCACATTCATGATACGACCCAAAGTGGCGTCCCCAACGGGAACCTGAATTGGGGCTCCAGTATCCGTGACATGCTGACCACGCACCAAGCCGTCGGTGGAGTGCATGGCAATGGTGCGAACCGTCTTTTCGCCCAAATGCTGAGAGACTTCCAGCACCATACGCTCATCTTTGCCACGGTCGATATGCAAGGCGTTGAGAATGGCTGGCAGTTCTCCGTCAAAACGGACATCCACCACCGGTCCGACCACTTGAATCACCTGCCCAACATTATTGCTCATTGATCGCTCCGTCGTGCGCTTGAATAGATCGCCATGCTTTAAATAAAAAGGGCTGACGCCCGATTATCCTTTCAAAGATTCAGACCCGCCGATAATTTCCATCAGTTCTGTGGTGATGGCCGCTTGGCGCGTTCTGTTGTACTTGATACTCAATTTTTTCAACATTTCACCAGCATTCCGCACGGCATTATCCATGGCAGTCATGCGAGCGGCATGCTCAGCGGCATTGGACTCAGCCAAGGCCTGAAAAACCTGTACAGCAATGTTGCGCGGCAATAATGCAGCCAACACAGTCTCTTCATCGGGTTCAAAAATGGGGGTTCCAGTCGGGGTGTGATCCCCATCGCCTGAAACCTGTTCCACTGGGGCCGGGATGAGTTGCCGCCAAGTGAGTTCTTGAGTCATGGCCGACTTGAAGGCGTTAAAAACCAAGTGACACTCATCAAAAACTCCGGCATCAAAATCGGCCAGCAACTTGTTGGCCACAACCCGCTCCGTGGTTTCAAACGAGAGGTTGCGCGTCAAACCGGTATGAACATCCCGTGCCAAATTGCCAAACTGCCGTTTCAGAACATCATGGGCTTTTCGTCCGACAAAGGTCAAAAGAACGGTATGACCTTGGGCTTGCAAGGCCGCAATCCGCCCACGCACCGCACGGATCACCGTACTGTTGAAACTGCCGCACAACCCTCGATCCGCCGTATAAACCACCAATTGGATCTTCTTGGCCCCCTCAGCCCGTCTGGCAAGCAGTGGCGGGGCACTTTCAGGAGAAACCAAAGCGGCAATACTGTTGATCATGGCACGAATTCGAAGGCTGTAGGGCCTTGTGGCCAATGCCCGTTCCTGAGAACGGCGCAATTTGGCCGCCGAAACCATTTTCATGGCTTTGGTAATCTGTCGGGTGTTGTTAACCGACCGAATTCGATTGCGGAGATGCTTTAAATTGGCCATGCGCCCTTCCCTTTTTGCCTCATGAGGATTTATTCATAAGGTTTTCAGTCGTACCTGTATCCGCAAGATCTGAAAATTTCTTGATGAACTGGGTCAGGATTTTGGTCAAATTGGCTTCCATCTCCTTGGAGAGTTTCTCCTCTGTCCTGATGGTATCCAAAACCGCCTTCTGCTGGGTACGCATATAATCCAGAATCGCCAATTCCGCTTCTGTGATTCTCTTCACTGCCACGTCATCGAGCAGTCCACGGGTGCCACAAAAAAGCACCACGGCCTGTTCTTCCATGGAGAGAGGCTGGTATTGAGCCTGTTTGAGCAACACCATAAGCCGCTCACCGCGCAGAAGCAGTTTTTGGGTAGAGGCGTCCAGGTCAGAACCAAACTGGGCAAAAGCGGCCATTTCACGGTACTGGGCCAAGTCCAGACGCAGGGAGCCAGCCACCTGTTTGGTCGCTTTCACCTGGGCTGCACCACCCACGCGCGAGACCGAAAGACCCACAGAAATGGCAGGCCGCATACCAGAATAGAAAAGTTCCGACTCCAAAAAGATCTGACCATCGGTGATGGAGATCACGTTGGTTGGAATATAAGCCGACACATCCCCACCCTGAGTTTCAATGATCGGCAAGGCAGTCAAGGAACCGCTGCCATTGGCCTCATTGAGTTTACAAGCCCGCTCCAGCAAACGGGAATGGATATAAAAAACATCGCCTGGATAGGCTTCACGACCTGGAGGCCGCCGCAAAATCAAAGACATTTGCCGATAGGCAACGGCCTGTTTGGAGAGGTCGTCGTAGACGATCAAGGCATGCATACCGTTGTCACGGAAATATTCACCCATGGCACACCCCGAATATGGGGCTAGAAACTGCATGGGGGCCGGATCGGAGGCTGTGGCTGCAACGACGATGGTATAAGCCATGGCACCATGTTTTTCCAGGGTCTTGACGACCTTGGCCACGGTGGACCGTTTTTGACCGATGGCGACATAAACACAAAAGACCGGCTTATCGGTTTCGTGGGTGCGCTGTTGATTGATGATGGCATCAACGGCAACAGCGGTCTTGCCGGTCTGACGGTCACCAATAATGAGTTCCCGTTGGCCGCGTCCGATAGGAACCAAGGCATCCAGAGCCTTGAGCCCTGTATACAGAGGCTCATGGACCGATTTTCTGGGAATGATGCCAGGAGCCACGACTTCCACCATGGAACGTTTGGTAGAATGGATCGGCCCTTTGCCATCGATGGGAGCCCCTAAGGCATCCACCACCCGACCAAGCAACTCTTTGCCAGTAGGTACGTCCACGATCCGTTTGGTTCGTTTGACGGTACTCCCTTCCTTGATGTTGCGGTCATCGCCAAAAATCACGACGCCGACATTGTCCTCTTCAAGGTTGAGGGCCATGCCTTGAGTGCCATCATGGAAGATGACCAACTCGCTGGCCATGACTTTATCGAGGCCATGGACGCGGGCGATACCATCCCCCACTGCGATCACCTGTCCGACTTCGGACACTTCGGCTTCGATGCCGTAGTTGGCGATCTGTTTTTTCAAAATTTCGCTGATTTCGGCGACGCTGATCTGCATCGGCTGTTATCCTCTCAATTGTGCTTTTAGCCGGTTCAAATGGTTGCGAACGGAATAATCCATCATCAGACTTCCAATACGCACGACGATGCCGCCAAGAAGGTCGGGATCAATACGGCTTTCCAATCGGACCTCTTTGCCGGTCAGTTTGGAGAGCGTGATTTTCAATTCATCCGCATGTTGGGTTTCCAGGGGATGGGAGACCTGGAGACTGACGGTGATGCGGTTGCTACGTGTTTCAGTTTCTCTATGATAGGCGGCAATGATGCCATCCACAAGGCCCATTCGTCGTTTGTCCACGAGGAGTTTCAAAAAATTGGCAGCAATCGTGGCTGGAGCGGCCTGAGCGATAAAGATCTCCAAGGCGGCGTGTTTATCTTGCGCAGGAGCCGTGGGACTCGTCAGCAGGAATCTTAAATTTGGATTGGCCTGCAGAAGCTCTGCAAACCGATTGAGATCTTCACCAACCGATTCCAGAATATTCTGTTCCGCTGCCAAGTCCGCCAGAGCGGTTGCATAACGTTTGGCCAAAGCAGGATTCAACACGATGTTTCCTCAGCCGATTGAGTGTTAATGGTTCATTAAAATTTCCATCTACCCTAATTCTTCGTATTGAATACCACACCTTGAATGCCGAATTCAACGGTTTGCGAAAACGTCTTTGTCGATTTTCGTGCGAAGGTGAAAAAAAACGGGAGCCATGGCGCAAAAAATCGCTATAATTGATCCTGACACGATTGTTCGTGGATGTTTGTTCCCTTTTGCCGACTGACCGCCTGGAGCTTTTCATGAATCAGTTTTCTGTGCTGGCCTTTGTCGTTCTTCCCTTTATTGAAATCTGGCTGTTGATCTGGGCCGGACGCACCATAGGTGTCGGAAATGTCTTCCTTTCACTGCTGGCCTCAGCCCTTTTCGGCATTTATCTCATTCGTCACGAGGGGATGAAAACCTTGGCAACCATACAAGATCGTTTGCAGCGCGGAGAAATTCCAGGCAAGCAACTTCTGGATGGGGCCATGCTGCTGGTGGCCGGAATTCTTTTGATCCTACCCGGTTATCTTTCAGACTTGGCGGGTTTGATTTTGCTCTTTCCCTGGACCCGAACCCCCTTGCATCACTGGTTTTTATCGATACTCGAAGGAAAGATCCGCGCCGCCGCTTTCCGTGGCGACCCGGCGGGCATGATCATTGAAGGCGAAACCTTACCTAAAGATAAAAACGAGTATTGAAATTAACATTTTAAATTGGATATCATTCATCATGACGAAATCGAAAAAAAATACGAGATATGGATTAGCTCTGGTTGCACTGATAGGAGCGGGGTTGGCCCTACCCGATGACGCTTGGTCCAAGGAGAAGGGAGGGGCTTCCACTCTAATGGGCTATGTAATTCTTGGCGAAAAGGGACACGCCTTGAAGGGTGAAATCGTCCCGGTGGTGCGATTGGTATTGGAGCATGCACAAGGCTTTTCCGATGGTTCGTGTGCCAATTTGACCTTAAATAAGGATTCTGGTCCTTCTCTTTCCCTCGTGACTCGTCCCAATCCCAATGTCAAGGAGATGCCCATCACCCTCTGCGAGGCGGCTTTTCCCTTTGCCACAAAGCATCAACCGCAAGGCGAGACGTGGAATGTGACCGACAAGGGAGGCAAACAGTATAAGGTCCAACTGCCAACAGTTGGTCAATCGCCTGACAAGGCCCTGATTCTAGGGGATACCGGATGTCGTGGCACTAAGGCGCAGACCTGCGCTTCGGATTGGCCATTCCCCACGGCCATTGCGCAGCAGATGTCTGATTTCTTAAAAAAACAGGATAAACCCTCGGTGATCATCCACGTGGGTGATTTCAAATATCGTGGCAAAACCGACGACACCGGCAAATCTCTCAAATGGGACAACTGGAAAGCCGACCTCTTTACCCCCATGTTTGGGGGCAAAGATGGACCCAATCTACTGGCCATGGCCCCCTGGGTGGTGACCCGTGGCAATCACGAACTATGCAAAACCATGGGGAACAATGGTGACGGATGGTTTTACCTATTGGATCCGACTTCGCCAGTGGCTGGAGACTCCCCGCAACAGATCAAAGACAACTCCTGTCAAGGGGTGGCCGATGGCATGACCCGTCCGTATCGTTTGGATTTTGCCAATGGTTTGACGCTGGTGGTCACCGACACAGCCGGTCTTTTTGAGGGCAAGGATGTCTGTCAAGCCGACAAACAGACCTTGGTGAATGGGTATAAAGAGATGGCGCAAAATTTCAAGGGGAGCAAACAGTCTGCTTGGTTGGTTTCGCACAAGCCGATCTGGTCGGTGCTGGGTGGTTGCGGCAAACCCTCTTTTGGCAATGCCACGCCCCAAGCCGCCCTGGAGGCTCTGGACCATCACGCATTGCCAGAGAATTTCAAGCTCTCTTTGGCAGGTCACAAACATCTATACACCAGCCTGGATATCAATCCCAAAGAGGACCACCGGCGCATGCTGGAGTTGGTGGCTGGCAATGGTGGGGTGGAACTCAATACCAAGGCCTACAGTGGTTGTCTAAAATATGACGAAAGCAAAGAGTCCAAATCCTTTCAAGCCGATGCTTCGGGAATGAGTCGTTTCGGTTTTGTGGTGGCCAATCTAGACGCTCCCAAAAAGGATGGTCTCATTGAAGGTTGGAAGCTCAAAAGCATGGCTTTGGAGCAGACCAAAGCCCCATGGGGTGATCTCAAAACCGCTGAGGTGTGTGATTTCCCGGTCAAACTTGGCAAACCAGCCTGTGAGATCAAAGAAAAATCTTTCTTTGGCAAGGCGTGTGACAGTTGCGATTCAGTCAAAGGCCCGAACAAGCCAGCCCAAAACTGCCAATCCGACGGTGATGACGGCTAAAAATCAATAAAGCGGTCTGGGAGATTTTTAATTTCCCAGACCGTTTTGTCTCCTTGCCTCTCCCCAGACCACTGGACAAGAAAACTCAATGATGTCAAGATTGCTGCATTCGCAATACACGAAAAATTGAGGAGACCACATGTCCACTTTTCCTGCTCCTGATTTAGAAAAAGCTTTACGGGCACTCAATCCCAACCGAATCCTAGAACCTAACACCTCAATTTTTCAGGATCTTTACGTTCCAAGACCCGATATGGACCGTTCTGTCATTACACCCATGGTCAATTTTTTCATCCAGGCCGCACAAGATCGGACCCACGGGCAATGGTTTTTGACCGGACACACTGGATGCGGCAAAGGTGGTATTCTGTTCATCCAGCGGTCAAGCAAATGATGGACGATAAGGAGCCCTCCTGTCCCTTTGCGATAAATGACCCCCAATGACCCCCCTGATTCGAGATATCACCCTACCCTTACGAAAGCTTCTGCCCCATGGCGAGGCGGTTCTGCTCCTTGTCACCCATCCTTTGGATCGACCACCCGAAGAGATTTTAACCGGTGTAGAGCAGGAATTAACCAAATCCGGCCTTACGTTCATACGAAACAATCTGGATTGGTTCTCCCCAGATCTGGTTCAATTCATGCGCACCCATCCAGCCAAAGTGTTCTCTGTTCTCTGTTCTCCCAAGAGCGTAGAAGGGGAGCATCCGGCCATTTTAAACTTTCGCCGTTCCCCGTGGTTGTCGCTCAAAAAGGGGTTGATCCTTTGGATAGCGGATGAGGCCATGCCGCGTCTATCGGATCACGCCTCCAATTTTCTGGACTTTTACCACGCTTCCTTCAACCTGGATTCTGGCGAAAAGGCACCACCCCGACCTCAACTGGAATCGTCAGCGCAAAATCCAGTGGACATCTCCCGTTTACCCTACTGCGGAACGCCCCTTATTGGACGCAAAAAACATCTGGAGCAACTGGATCACCACTTGACTTATCCAGATTATGCCGTAGTCGCGCTCACCGCCCCTGGGGGTGTGGGCAAATCGGCCTTGATTGAGGCGTGGTTGAATCTCCTGCATCCCCATTTTTTCGGCTCACGCAAGGTGTTTGGCTGGTCATTCTACAGTCAAGGAGGTCAAGGGGCGCAAAGCAATTCCACATTTTTTTTCCATCACGCACTGATCTGGTTTGGCCACCAAGGGGAAATCCCCATCAGCATGGAGGAGAAAGCCGCCGCGCTGGCCAGACTGTTGCAAAAGGAGAAAACCATCCTTGTGCTAGATGGGGTAGAACCCTTACAGCATGACCCTACATCCCTGGAGGGGGGACGTTTTACCGATCCCGGCCTGCATCGACTGTTGCGAATTTTGAGTCGGGAAGGGCAACGTGGATTAACCATTGTCACCTCACGCAAGCCTCTGCTTGGAATGGCGGAAAAATTTTTAGCAATTCCCCTGGAACTCCTGACCGAGGATGAAGGAAGCGAGCTGTTGAACTCCCTGGGGGTGACGGGTGACGCGCTTCAAGCAACCATTAAAACCCTGCAAGGCCACGCCTTGAGTTTGAATCTTCTGGGGAGGTTTTTAACAAAACTCCATGAAGGAAGGATCGAGGAGCAATCACGAATCGCCTCTTTTTTTGAACCGATTCAAGCCATCGGCGACCAAGCCCGGCGTATCATGGCCCATTATGATGAGGAGATCTGGCAAGGGGATGCTCCCGAAAAACTCTTTTTGCGCATGCTTGGACTGTTTGACCGTCCCATGGAAGCGGATCAATTGGAGGCCTTGAAAAAGGGTGTCGCCAAGCCATTGACAAGACTGACTCCCCTTGAATTCAACCGGATGATCGAAACGCTACAAGAGGCTGGTTTACTACTACCCTCTCTAGGCAAACGGAAACAGTGGGATGCCCATCCCCTGGTCCGGGAGTGGTTTGGACAACGGTTGCGCACGCAAGACAAAAAAAAATTTCGCGAGGCACATCAAATTCTTTTTGAATATTTCCAGTTACTCCCGGAAAAACACCAGCCCGACACCCTAGAGGAGTTGGAACCTCTCTACCGCGCCATTCATCATGGATACCAAGCTGAAATGCATCAAGACGCACGAAACGTGCTAAAAGATCGCCTCTGGCGCGTGGATAAAGAGTTAGACAAAGGAATCTAATTGATAAAAATGAAAAAACGCATCTGGTGTGCCGTGTCTGGACATGGATTTGGTCACCTTTCGCAGGTAGCCCCGATCCTCAATGAATTGACAAAACGAATCCCCGACTTGAGGATCCACCTCACAGGAAACATTCCGACAGCACTGATCCAAAAATTGCTCAACGGCCCATTTACCCACGATCCGCAAAACCGTGACGTGGGATTGATCCATGATGACCCACTGATCGTCAATCTGACCAAAACGAGTCAAGCCCTACGCGAACTCCACCACAACTGGA
>JADFYY010000139.1 GCA_015232825.1 Magnetococcales bacterium | reverse complement strand
TAATAATTTTAAAATGATCTGTCAATCCTGCAAACATGATAGGAATTTTTTCAATCCATTTTTTCAATAACGCCTCGCAACGGCAAACCAACCGCCACACGAAATCCCCCCAACTCCTCTGAGGTTCCCAGCTCCAGCCTCCCACCATAATCCGCGACGATCTCCTTGACAACCGCCAACCCAATGCCATGCCCCTGCATATTCCCATCCGCCCGTCCACCCCGTTGCAAAATCTGTGGATGAAACTCATCCGCACAGCCAGGACCGTCATCTTCCACCATCAAATGCCATTGAGTATCACTCATCACGGTCATTCGGACCACCCCATTTGCCCACTTACAGGCGTTGTCCAAAAGGTTGCCACTCAACTCCAGCAAATCCTCCCGATCCACTAAAGCAGACATCTCCTTAGGTAAATGAACCTCAAAACGCAACCCCCGCGCCTTGTGAACCCTCTGCATTACCTCCACCAACATCAACAACTCTCCCGAAATATCCACTCGCAAGGCCGGGGCCGATGACCCGGCCATGCGAACCTTTTTCAATTCCCGTCCAGTCAACGTTCGGATCAGATGAATCTGTTTTGCAAGCCTCTCGCGCAACTCTGGGCGCGCCTCGAACTCCCGACTTTCCGCCAATTGCAACAAAACCGTCAAAGGAGTCTTGATGGCGTGGGCCATATTCCCGGCCACATGACGGGATCTTTCCAGACGTTCCGTCATGATCAACAACAGTCGATTGATCGCGGTCACAAACGGCACGATTTCCTTAGGCACCAAACCGGTGGACAACGCGCCCACCTCCCCCAACTCCAGACGACGGACCTCTTCCTGAGCCGTATCCAAAGGTTGAAGAACATGCCTGACCAAACTTCTTTGCATAATCAACAATAAAACAATCGCCACCAATGAGATCAGCGCGTATAACCCCTGCAACACGGCCACGCCATACAAGATATTAGTCATCTCTTCTGCCACACTGATGCGAATGGATTTTTTTTGTTTATTATAAGTGCGCGTAAAGACCAAAATAGTTTGATCCCTTGGACCAGAGATCATCACTACCGCTTCTCCGGGAACACTCAACTCCGCATCCCACAAAGAACGGGAACGCAAGATCGTCTCTCCGATCTGAATCTGATAGTAATGACCAGACCAAGGCTGGGTGTAGATGGGATCCAGACGAACCGGCTCTGAAATCGGGAGACCATCCAGGGGAATATCAAGATTGGCCAGAAGATTTTCAGCGTCATGGGCCAAACGGGAGGCGATATACTCCTGAGTGACCCGCCGAATGGTCCAACTCACCGCCCCCCATTGGCACGCCATCACCAACACAAGCAACAAAGCCAATCCGACTGCCAGATGTTTCTGCAAAGAAGGATTATCAGACACCAAAAAGATACCCCTGTCCCCTGCGGGTCAAAATTCGATCACGTCCAAGAATATCTCGCAACCGTTTGATATAGACCTCCATGACATTGCTGTCCTTATCCTCGTCATATTCATAGATATGCTCGGTCAAACGGGTTTTAGAGAGAACTTTCCCTGGATGCAACATAAAATAACGCAACAGACGAAACTCCGTACCTGTCAAGCTCCGACTCTCCCCAGAAGGGAGTAGAACCGATTGACTGTTCTCATCGAGTTGAATGCCATCCACACTTAAGCAGCCCAAAGGGCGATCCGTGCTACGACGCACCAAGGCATTCAACCGGGCAATCAACTCCTGGATATGAAATGGCTTACCTAAGTAATCATCCGCCCCAGCCTTGAAACCATCCACCCGTTCATGCCAAGCATCCCAAGCGGTCAAGATCAAAACTGGAATATTGTTTTTCTTTGCCCGCCAATGACGCAACACCTCCAGGCCAGGACGTTCTGGAATTCCCAGATCCAACACCACCACGTCATACGGCTCCTCATCGCCCATGAATTCGGCATCAACGCCATTATCCACCACATCCACCGCAAACCCGGCCCGTCCAAGATCCTCCTTCAGACTGGCCGCCAAATCCTCATCATCCTCCACCACCAGCAGTCGCACGGCTCAATTCTCCTCATGTTGACGCAACAATTGCCCGGTTTTGGCATCAAACTCCATCTCTACAACCCGTCCCTGCCTGTCCATAAACTCGACTTCATAAATCAACACCTCATGCCTACGCTTCAACTGCACCTCCAGCAAACGCCCATCTCGCACCTGGGGATGATGCTCCAAAATGCGTTCCAGGGACAAAATCTCCCCAGAACGCATCAGCTGACGCGCCCGATCATGATCTTTATGATGTCGATCATCCGCAAAAACACTCCACGGCGCACAAATCAGCGCGAGAAATAAAACCAACCCACGCATTCGATTAATTCTCCCAACGACCAACACCTGGAATCTGAATTTCATGTTCATTGAAAGAGCCCTGATCTGCCTTGGTATGACACGTTTCACACCGCATCAACGAACCAATTGCGGGATTCTTTTCCCAAACTTTCTGAGGGATTTCCTGATGCTTACCCACAAAATAACGGACCTTGGTAATCCGCAACGGCGTTTCGCTGGAACGAATGGATACGACGATTTTTTGGGACCGTTTTGAATCAACCCGATCCGCCGCATGGGTCGTCAGATAAGTCAACAAGGCACTTTGCACCTCTTTGCTCAATTCGGCACTCTCGCCAAAGTGATCCCCCAGAGTGTTCAACAGTTTCTCCCAAGATCGGGCTGGCAACAAGCCGGGTTGATAGGCGAAGTGGCAGGCTCCACATTCTGTGCGGTATTGCGCATTGTTGACCGGTTCCACATCCCGGCGTCCCTTCTCTCCTGATTTTCCTTGATCAGAGGCATTGACCCCCCAGGTGAATCCACCCGCCACACACAAAAGGATCAGCCCGACACCCAAGATTTTTCGTTTATTGTTCATCGATTGCAATCCTTTTTATTGAATGGTCAACAGATAGGTCAAAAAATCCCCTTTTTCTTGTGGGGAGCAGTCACGACCAAGCGTCCCTTTGCAGTTGCGTCCAAACCATTTTTCCACCTTGGCCGCATCCTGCAAGCGTTCCTTGTTGGCCGACGGAGCCAAGGGTTCAATGGGCTTGCCGGTTTTGAGATGTTTGCCAGACTGTGCGGGATTGGCCGAATGACAATCCACACAACTCCCCCCCTCTCCCGAATTCACCCGGTTGAACAATTCCCGCCCCTGTTCCGCGTTAAAAGACACGGCCCCTTCACTCCGATATCCAGCCAGCAGGTCATCCACCACGCGCCCGGCCCACACCGGGGAGGGTAGAAAAAAGATCATCGCCAACAAAACCGCCGCTCCAAGAGGATATTTTTTCCACACCTTAACCATTGCCCACAGCGATTCATGGCCAACCCATTGATGGAGCATGCCCATAACGGCATGGGTCACAAGATAGATCCAGAGCATCACACCAACAGCCTCATGCATCTCCTTAATATCGTGCAACCAACCCACCATTTTTACAGTCGGATCCATGTAAAAATAAAGCAGAGTACCGCTTACACCCAACACAGTGGCCGCGATCAGTCCCAAACCCTGAACCGCGCTTGGCAAGGGAGTGGGATGTGTGGCCTCAGGCAGACGAAAGCGAACGGCATGGCTTCCATAGTTTTTGATATCCTCCCACACAGCCCGGCACCTCTGCCCGGAAAACCACGGCACCAATTGGCCAATCGGGACACTGCCAGACCGCACCCACGACCAGACCCAATGCACAATCAGTATGCCAAGCAAAACCTGCCCCCAGATTTCATGCATAACATAAAGTGCGTCCCCAGCGCGTCCCGGTTTTGGATGAACCATCCCCATGGATCCGACCAACTGCGCCACAATTCCTACAGCGATTAACAGATGCAACAAACGGGTAAAACGATCATGAGACATGATCAATACTCCTTGATAAAAGGGTTGGATTCGGCTACGTCTGGCACGAGTCTAACCAAACAAGGTGAATTGAAACTGAACAAAAGCGGGATGTTGATTTTTTTTTCTCAATGGTTCATTCTGCAGGCATAAAAAAAACAACAAATTAATAAAGGTTAACAAATGATAACAGAAATTGCGCTGGCAAATTTTAAGAGCTATCAGGAGGCCAGACTGCCCTTGGCTCCCTTAACCGTACTCATTGGTGCCAACGCATCTGGGAAAAGTAACGCGATTGAAGGCCTGCGACTCCTTTCATGGTTGGCGCAAGGGAATCGACTCTCTTCCATTCAAACCACAGTTCAAGATTCTAATCAATTGATACGCGGTCGCATTCAAGACCTTGGGTATAACGCTCAATCGAGATTTTCCCTCTCCTGCTCCTGCCTAGTAGAAGAAATTCTGCCTCTAAGTTTTATGATAACTTTAGAAGTCAAATCTGATAATACTCTTCATCTAGTCGGTGAAATGTTGGACGACTGGTGTACAAAATTACCTCTTTATAAAGTTGTCAGTGAAGCAACAGGAATGGGAACTGATCTGCAAGTTGAGTATAATAATTTTTCTAAAGGGGGGCATAAACCAAAAATTTTATGCAGTGATCAATTTGCCATTTTTACACAATTGGATAGTCCCTCAAAATTTCAAAGTCACCACAAGAAATCTAGACAGCAAATACCTCCAGCAACGGCCAATTTCAGGTTATGGCTGTCAAACATTCTTTTTCTTGATCCCATACCAACCCGCATGCGCGATTACAGTTTCAAGATGGATAAATGGCTTTCAGGAGATGGAAAACAGCTTTCCAGCGTTCTTTTTCATTTGTGGGGTGGAAACAAGACCGAAAACCAATTATCGGACCTTGAAAAAAGCAACCGGGAAGATATTCTTAAATTTGTCAGCAGCCTCCCGGAACAAGACATTGAGAGCATCCAGTTTTTATCTGGACCACGGGATGAAGTCATGGTCAAACTGGTTGAGACCTTCGGCGGGGAGCGACGCGAGTATGACGCTTCTCTGCTTTCTGATGGCACTTTGCGCGTCCTTGCAGTGGCTGCGGCCATGCTTTCAGCCCCAGAGGGCGGCATCGTCGTCATTGAAGAGATTGACAACGGCGTTCACCCAAGCCGCGCCAAACAACTTTTGGAACAAATTGCCACTCTAGCGGATCGTCGAAAGCTTCGTATTCTACTCAGCAGTCACAATCCTGCACTGTTAGACGCCTTGCCCAATAGTGCGGTACCCAACGTGGTCTTTTGCTACCGCGATCTACAAAACGGCTCAAGCCGTCTCATCCGATTACAAGATGTGCCAGACTACCCAGAGTTAATCTCCCAAGGTGGAATCGGCCACTTAATGACCACCGGAATTCTAGAACGTTTTGTAAAACACCATCCAGGAACGGAAGCCAAAAAGATAAAAGCCATGAAGTGGTTGGAAGATCTCCAACGGGCAACCGAGGAGATAGATCCATGGGAATTCTAGTAATCATCGATACCGGGGTTTTACTGAATATTCTCGATGTGCCAGGAAACAATGAGAGAAGATTCGAGATACAGGCGACACTTAAAAAACATATTGCCGCTAACGACCACCTCTATCTTCCCATGGCCACCATTCTAGAAACAGGCAACCACATTGCCGACATCAAAAAGAATGGGGATCAACGTCGAAAGTGGGGAGAACTGTTTGTCAAACAAATTGAACTCGCCCTGAATGGTGAGGCCCCATGGAAAGTCATGCCATTCCCGAATCCTCAAACCATACTCGAATGGCTTGCTGAATTCCCTGACTTGGCCATGCGGCAATTCGGCTTTTCAGACGCATCCATACTCAAAGAGTGGGAAACGCTTCAGGAACGTCATCCCATGTCGAGAGTAAAAATATGGGCAACCGACAGCAAATGGGATAGCTATGATACCGGTGATCGAAAATAAGTAAAAGCGGATGCGTTTGACCAAACTTGCAAACGCATCCTGCCAAACCCCTATGGGATATCGATCTTGGCTTGGCGCAACAGTTCGATCAAAATATTGGTCGCCTGTTCGAGCTGTCCGATGCCACCCTTGAAATCCCCTTTCGCGGCATTGGCTTCGGCCTGACGGCGCAAGCTGTTGGCTTCTTCGGTTTTCTGGCTGATCTCTGGCGTGAGATTCTGGGGATTCAAGGCCTGATCCAACCACATCTGAAAGGCATTATTGCGACCCACCTCATAGACAAACTCGGCCTCTGGGTTGGGGAAGTGCAACGGTTGATACAGCGTTTCACCCTTGCGCAACTGGACAATGGCTTCTTGCGCCATGTTATAGGCCCTCTCCATCAGAGGCATGCCAGCGTTGATCTGGTATTTGTCAAAATTTTTCTGCGCCTGATTGAGGAGATCGCGAATCTCCCCGGCGGTTTGCTTTCCCTTATCACCCAGCTTTTTCTCCTCAGCAATCCGCTCATAGGCTTCGAGCATGGAGATAGCACCCTTCATGCGTGCCTGATAATCATGGGTATGGGCCGCGCCCATAGAACTCATGAAAGAGGGTTTGAATAAGGGAGAACGGTTGAAGGCCTGCGGGGACTTATCCTCCACCATGGTGGAGGTATGCCCGGCTGAGGCTTCCAGCTTGGCCTTAATCTCCTTGGTCTCACCATTTCTCCATACGACAAGCGTCACCTCAACTCCTGGATCCAAACGATGGATCTCCATGGAGAACTGAGAAATGCTGGTGATTTCATGGCCGTTCAAACGGACAATGACATCCCCGCGAATCAGACCGCTTTTGTCAGCGGGACTGTCCTTGATGATATCCCCCACCCCAACACCACGGGGCGGTTCAGGATGCAACCCCAACCACCCACCTGCAGCCTGGGTCGGTTGAACGGATGTGAGCAGAAGAGCGGCGGATAAAGCCAGAATGGTCATTGGTTTGGTCATGATCTGTTCCTTTTTTCCGATATAAGATTGCATACAAAGGGGTTGCCAAGTCGAAGATGAGTCTAACCGGGCAAGATGAATTAAAACTGAATAAAAGCGCGATTTAAAGTTTTTTTAATTTTTTCTGCAAGATTTGCTCTTCAGCAACGGGCAACGTCTCTGGCTTGACCGGGACCATCTCCCGATCATCCTCAAACAATATCCGATGCGCCGGGCCTTCCAGGTCGTCGAACTGACCACGACGAACCGACCAGATCATCATCCCCAACGCGACCAGACTCAACAACACCGCAAGCGGCAATAACAAATAAATCGCATCCATCGTCTAAAAACGCTCCTACTGCTACACGGATGCGAGCTTATTGGACACCCATGCATTGAGAGAAACACCTT
>JADFYY010000138.1 GCA_015232825.1 Magnetococcales bacterium | reverse complement strand
TCTCTACCGTTCCATGACCATCGGTATAGTTGGCTGTGACCGTGATGGTTTTGCCAACTTGGGCCTCGGTTAGGACAAGGGTGCCACCCGTTGCACCACTGATTGCGTTGCCATTCGCTTTCCATTGCAAGCTGATGGTGCCTAAACCGTCCAAATCAGCCAGAGTATTGGTAGCCGTTAGTGTCTGCCCTTGAGCCGCTAGGCCAGTGATGGTTACGCTGCCCGTGGGTGAATCATTTATATTGGTAACGATGCCAGTCGTAGGGCTGATTCTATTCTCGATTGTGCCATGTCCATCGGTATAACTGGCAACAACAGTGATAATTTTACCAACCTGGGCTTCGGTCAGTACAAAGGTGTCACCAGTCGCTCCAGTGATGGCATTGCCATCCATCTTCCATTGGTAGCCGATAATTCCTAAACCATCGGTATCTCCAAGGGTATTGGTAGCTGTCAGGGTTTGCCCTTGAGTTGCTGTGCCTGTTATGGTTACGTTTCCAGTGGGGGAGTCGTTGACGTTGGTTACTGCACTGGTCGCTACACTGGTGAGGCTTTCCACTGTGCCATGGCCGTCCGTAAAGCTGGCAACAACGGTGATGATCTTGCCAACAAGGCTCTCAGCCAATACCAGGATGTTGCTGGTTGCACCGTTTATGGCAACGCCATCGGCCTTCCATTGATAGCTGATGGTGCCCATGCCATCCAAATCGGCTATTGTATTGGCGGCGGTGAGGGTTTGTCCCTGTGTTGCTGTGCCGGTGATCGTCACGCTTCCAGTGGGTGGATCGTTGAGATTGGTCACTGCACTGGTTGCACTACTGGTCACGCTTTCGGCTGTGCCATGGCCGTCTGTAAAGCTGGCAACAACGGTGATTGTTTTTCCGACTTGGGCTTCAGTCAGGACAAGTATGGTTCCGGTCGCGCCACTGATGGCATTGTTATCCGCCTTCCATTGGTAACTGAGCGTACCCATGCCATCTAAATCGGCAAGCGTATTGGCAGCAGTTAAACTCTCTCCTTGCGTCGCTGTGCCTGTGATGGTCACACTGCCTGTGGGCGGATCGTTCATGTTGGACACAACACCCGTCGCGGCACTGGTTACACTTTCTGCTGTACCATGAGTGTCGGTATAACTGGCAACAACGGTAATGACCTTGCCAACCTGGGCCTCGGTCACGACAAAGATGGTGTTGGTTGCACCAGTGATGACACTGCCATCCGCTTTCCATTGATAGCTTATTGTTCCCAAACCATCCACATCGGCCAGGGTATTGATCGCATTCAAGGTTTGTCCCTGTGATGCACTGCCATTGATGGTCACGCTGCCGGTTGGTGGGTCGTTGAGATTGACCACTACGCCCGTTGCAACACTGGTCACACTTTCATGGACACCAAATCCATCGGTATAACTGGCGACAACAGAGAGGGTTTTGCCAACCTGGGCCTCAGTCAGTACAAAAGAGCTATTGGTTGCGCCACCAATGGAAACACCCCCTGCCTTCCACTGATAACTGACGGTCCCCATACCATCCAAATCGGCTAAGGTGTTGGCAGCAGTCAGGGTTTCTCCTTGTGTCGCTGTACCCGTTATGGTGACGCTGCCCGTGGGTGAGGAGTTGACATTGACAACTGCGCCAGTTGGGCTACTGGTTACGCTTTCTGTAGTGCCGTGACCATCTGTATAACGGACTTCAACAGTGATCACTGCGCCAACTTCGGAGGTGGTCAAGAGATAGGTTTCACCAGTCGCACCGCTAATGTTGATGCCATTGGCTTTCCATTGATAACTCAATACTCCAAGGCCATCGGGATCGGATAAGTCAAGAGTGTTGGCGGCTATCGCTTGCCCTTTGACTGCTGTTCCCGTAATGGTCACGCTGCCCGTGGGTGGGTCGTTGACGTTGGCCACCGCACCAGTCGAGGTGCTGGTTATGCTCTCTTGAATGCCATGAGCGTCGATATAGATGGCGACGACTGTAATGGTCTTATTGACGTGGGCACCAGTCAATACCAGAGTGTTACCCGTTGCGCCACTGATTGCATTATTATCCGCTTTCCATTGATAGGTGACTGGACCCATACCATCCAAATCAGCTAGGGTATTGGCAGCAACCAGCGTATGCCCTTGAGTCGCTGTGCCTGTAATGGTTACGTTCCCAGTGGGTGGATCGTTAACATTGGCTATAGAACCAGTCGCGGTACTGGTCATACTCTCCGTCGTTCCTTGTCCGTCGATGTAACTGGCAACAACGGTGATGGCCTTGCCAACTTGGGACTCAGCCAGGATAAGGGTGCTGTTGGTTGCTCCACTAATCGCGATGCCATCAGCCTTCCATTGATAGCCAATCGTACCCATACCGTCTAGGTCAGCCAAGGTGTTAGTGGCGGTCAGGGTTTGTCCCTGTGTTGCTGTGCCAGTGATAGTCACGCTTCCAGTGGGTGGGTCGTTGAGATTGGTCACCGCACTGGTTGCGCTGCTGGTGACACTTTCTGCCGTTCCTTGTCCGTCCGTGTAGCTGGCCACAGATCGGATATATTTGCCAACTTCATTCTGGGTTAGTGTGAAGGTGTTCGCTGTGGCACCGGCGATGTCTGTCCAGTTCGTGAAACCATCCACGGATACTTGCCATTTGTAGCTGATTGTACCCAAACCATCAACGTCGGCTAGGGTATTGTTTACAGTCAGTATGCCTCCTTGTACAACCCCTGGAGTTGCCTGAATGGGGGGAGTTCCGTCGCTAGTGGGAGGATCATTCACTGGAGCGACCTCCACGGAGAATGTGTTGTTGACCGAGAAGGTTCCGTCGCTGACCGAAATCGTGATCTGGGCCGTGCCATGCTTGTTGGCTGCCGGTTTGATCGTCAGTGTGCGGTTGGTGTCGGAACCGCCCAGGATCAGATAAGAGGAGTCAGTCGGGATCAGATCGATATTCGAGGAGGTAGCTGTGACGATTAGGTTACTGGCCGGAGTATCTAGGTCGCCAACCGTGAAGTTGATCTCACCGATCACTCCATCTTCTTGGCCGGATTGATTGGGAATATCGGAAATCCATGGTAGCGTGTTGACATCGGTGACGACAATACTGAACGTAGGTAGAGTGACAGTCGCCAAGCCATCGGTTACGCTGATGATGATGTTTGTATAATTTCCAGAATCACTAAAGCCGGGAGTCCCATTCAGTGTGCCAGTCGTCGCATTGAAAGTCGCCCAGGATGGTTTGTTTTGAATGGAAAAGGTCAGATTGGCACTGTCTTGATCCGTAGCCGAAGGGGTGAAAGAGTAACTCGTATTTTCTGCGACAACATTGGCTGGAACACCATTGATCACAGGCGGAAGATTGACTGTAGCGTTTTTTACGCCTGATAGCGTATTTGCGGTATGGTCCCAGTTAGCTTGATCCCAATTGGAAATATCATACAGAGTGCTTGAAGCATTACTGTCAATCACCTCTGTGGTGATCGTGAAGTTTTGAGACCAATTTGCCTGTGGCGTAAACGACACACCGGCCAAAAGTGCATTGACATCCGCGATAGGGCCAGTAACCCACCATACGGTACCATTAAATGTGGAACTGACGCTTCCAGATGTCGCGGTGGAAAGCGTTCCGGCCTCACTGGATGAAAGAGTCAGGGTTGCAGTGACAATAGGACTGTCACTGTCGGTAATGACGATATCGGTCAAACTGACAGAGGAAGATCCTTTGCTGAAAATTTCCGGTGCATTCAGGTTGGTAACGTTTGGAGGCGTGGTTGCTGCGTGAGCAGATAAAAAAAATCTGCTGAGTATTATCAAAAACAATAATAACCTGCTAAATGTTACCCACATATCATCACCAAGAATATTTTTTAGATTTGCTTAGAACGGTTACGTACAAATGAGTATGCTGATGTTCAAAATTTTAAATGGGTGCATTGGGTGTCTCCAAAAGAGCAGATTTATCAGGGAGCCAATACAATTTTGCAGAAAAAATATCCGATCTTCCGATTCATTCACGGATTGAAACAGATATGTACATAACCACCACTGAAATAAGAGTTATACATGCAGGCGCACAGCCCATCCTGTCCTGTACCCATGATCGGCGCGATATAGATGGTCCCGCGTGTCGAGGCATTGCAGGTGAACGGGCCACCGGTGATGCGATACACTTCGGGTCCATAGTCACTGGAATCGCTTGAATTGATATTGCTGTAGACATGCAGTCTATGGGTTGAACCTTCCTGGGAAAAGGCCGATGATTCAAGACCATTGAGCTTTTGAGCATTTTGAACCGTTCCGCTGGTGATATCTCCGCCCGTATGTTTGTGCGTCGTGAAAACGGCCTCCAAACTGTTCAGGGCATTGTAGAGGGTGCTAAATCTCTGATTCATCTCCGACGCCCGAATCGGTGTGCCGGATTGAAACGCTTCTGGCAGGATTAATTGCTCCGCAGCAACGGATAGAACTGCACTTAATAAAAAGCCAGTTAGTATTCCTGAAATTATTTTATGCATCGTTTTTCCTTTTTATAACGGATTTATGGGAGTGCATGATGCCCTTCGGGCAAAAAGTCAAAGACAAACCGTGGAGCTTCGTCCCACACTTCATTGAATCTCGAGTTTTTTCCACTATCGGCAATTGAAAAACCTTCCAGATCCATCGGTTTCTAATATATTTCAAGCCCATGGAAACGATTTTGTCGAGTAGACCGGTTTCTTCGAGATGCTACAGGTCAAGGTTTGTTTTCTCTGTTGTCTGCCTAGTTTCCCGGCAGTGCCACCATATTTTGACCATACACCCGTTGTCCCCGGCCCCTCCCAGAACCGTGCTTGCGCTATTTACGCACACGGCTCCTCACCAGTACCTTTACGTCAATTCAGAACAGATTAACCTTTGTCTTTGGAACAGGCAAAGGAAACAGTTTGAGCATATGGTTAAACTTCTCCCAGTTCATACTGCCTCTTTTCCCTCGACGATCAAGCCATTTGAACAACAGTTTCCGCACTTCAAAAGCAAAGCGTTCGATAGCTTGACTGTTGTCTGTGACACCATAATAAGCATAGTGTCCACGTAATTTGGCCGCCACGATGGGCATCAATTCTCGGACAGGTCGAGTACGATTTGTTTTCAGCCACTCCTTGAAAATGATCAATTTGGCCGTAAAACGCTTCCCGGTGGTCCGAACTCCAATACCTTGGTCTTTTCTGGAGCCACCGACAAACTGAAAAGAGCCAATCTTTCCTCTACCTCCCGGTAAAATTCCATGGCATCTTCTTTTTTTTGGAAAGTCACAACAAAATCATCCGCATAGCGAATAAGCCTTGCTGGTCCCATACAGCTTTGCCAGAAACGTCGCTCAAACCACAAGTCCAAACCATAGTGAAGGTAAATGTTAGCCAGAATTGGGGAAATTACTCCTCCTTGCGGAGTTCCTTTCTCACTGACCCAATATCTTCCCTCCTCCATAACCCCGGCTATGAGAAATCGCTTGATGTAGCGCAGCATGCGTTTGTCCGCAATGCGGTGTCCCAGGAATTTCATGAGCCAGTCGTGGTTCACATTATCAAAGAAACCTCTGATATCCGCCTCAACCACATAGTTGACCATGCCCTTATGCACTTCCAGATTCAGTGTCCGCAAGGCGTGGTGACAACCCCGCCCAGGTCGGAATCCGTAGGAGTCTCCTATGAAGTCTTGCTCATAGATTGCCTCCAGAATTCTAACCATACCTGCCTGTACCAGCTTATCTTCCAACACCGGAACCCCAAGAGGCCGCAGTTTATCACTCCCCGGTTTCGGAATATACACCCGTTTTACCGGTTGCGGTCGATACGCCATCTGGTGAAGATGATTGACCAGTGTTGTCAAGTTCTCCTCCAGATTCTGTCCATATTCCTGCTTGGTCACCCGATCAATGCCTGCGGCGGCGTCTGTCCTCAGCCCCGCAAAACATCCCCGCAGCAATTCCAAGTCCATCAGATGAAATAGACTGGTGAACTGAAACTTTGGTTCACTACGGGCCTTCAACGCTATGCGCTGCAATGTCGTATTCACGTTTTCTTCGCGTCTGAGCACGATTCGTGTCTCCTCGCAGCACTGTTACTGATGTGGCCGCCTTCCCTCCAGCAGAGTTACCCGCCTTCATCGGTACTATTCAGCCATCCGACTCCCGTTGCCGTATTTGCCTCACTCCCCTTGTAAAGATTGTTTGGCATACTCATCTTCCTTGAGAGACAGCCCATCCGGGTCTCCTAGGTTACCGCATAACCCCAATCTCCGACATGCCATGCTCTCAGACCCCGAGGAAGCAGATGGTCACTTGCCTTGCGCCACCATCCGTATTGACTTCCGTCAAATAAACAACGTCGTCTTTCCCATTGATTTTCGTATAACGAGGCTCAATCACTTCAACCTTGCGGCTTACGGCCTATCGTGTCGCTGTCCTACGCTTAAAGTTTAGGGTTACCCCCTCACCTCCAAGAACTTGCTTCCCGGTGGCTGGCCAGCCTTCCGGGGTGGGATTTGCACCCACATGGTTACGCGACCTTGCCTAGCCGCACTTATCTTTCCGAAACGTACACATGGTTGCGGTTCACAAGCATGGTCCATCGGGATTTTGATAAGTGCATGGACCGATCGCAATATACTCCAAAGTTGTTGGTACTGAACTAGACCTAGTTTGAATTTCATCTGCTCTTGCTGTATATGTTGTTTTTGAAAGAGTAAAATCATAAACAGCGAAGGAATTTCCAGTACCATCAGAATCGACACGGGTGGTAACAGTTGGGATCCCACTGAAGGGTTGTGGAAAGGTGATGGAAAATAATCTGACATGATTGGTGCTGGTATTGTCAACGTCTTTTCCCCAGGCAATTTGCAAGTTGCCGACGCGCATGTAGTTGGATCGTGTTACCACCGCCGCCGACTGAATCTGACCATCAGGGAATTGGAATCCGCCAGATTTGGATTCGATAGTGCCATTTACTGACAGGGTTTGTTCTGGAGTGGTCGTCCCAACGCCAACCCGCCCATTGGTCTGGTCCACCGTGACGACACTGCCAATTTTATTGACTTGATTATAAATGTTAAGAAAATTGTCATTGATCTCAGATGATCGGATCGGTGTGCCTGAAGAAAAAGTCGTCGGTCCAGGAATGCTGTCGGCGTTGGCGAGGGTTGCAGTTGACGCGAGAATGACGAAGCATAGCAATTTTGCGATCACATTCATAGTTTTCTCTCCAGTAAGGGCCCGTCACAAAATAACCGTTACAAGTTAGTTCGTATTTTGTCTTATGGTGTAGTTCCATTCTCCGTGAAAATAATCTCTTTCAATATCAGCCATTGTTCCCCAATATGGCAACCTTCTGACTCTAGGTTTTGTTCTCTTGCTTTTGTAATGCATTCCGTTTCTGGTTA
>JADFYY010000137.1 GCA_015232825.1 Magnetococcales bacterium | reverse complement strand
CTGGGACAGTATCGGTCATATTGCCTTGATCACCGAAAAAGATACAGAGCATAACGTATTCAACCACAGCACTGAAAACGAGGATCAAGGCCAATTATACTTTCCAAAATGGCTACTATTTAGTATTATTAAACTAGACAAATGGCTTGTTTACAAGGAAGATTGAATCAATTCTGACTTTTTTCGACAGACCATCCATAATGATGAAAGGCCTTTCTCAGGCTTATTCCATTGAAACCATTTGAAAAAAATCGCTCCATGTCCATATCATTAAAGCGCGTCTTGCTGGTCTCTGGAAAAGCCATGCAGGAAAATCTGTATCGGGAAGTGATCATCAAGCACCAACTTGAACGCCATGGTGTGGAGGTCCGATGGATCATTCCCAGTCGGGCCTTGAATAAAGCCTCTTCGCTCGATGATATTGAAAATGACCCTGTATTCAAACGAGAAGGAGCAATCCGTGTTGATGGAGAGTGGCAATTTCGCAAACAGATGCGCGGTAGTCAGATGGTCGTCTTTAGCACTTGGCGCAGTTACCTTGCCCTGACCCGTATGGCACAAGCTGAAGGTCGTGCCACAATCAACTTTTGCGCCACTTCTGGCATCGATCATTGGACACATGGGGTGGAACGATGCTTGATTCGTAGTCGTTTCACCCATCGTCTACTCGAACACGAAGCGGCCACCATGGGATTGAGTTTACCTCCCAGTGATCAAATCCGCATTGTTGGCTCCATTCAATACGAGTATCCAAAGGATTTACAGCCAACATCTTTTCGGGATCGAGACCATTTTTGTCACCATTATGGCCTAGACCCAAGACGTCCCATTGCAGTATTATTTCCCAAGGGAATTCAATCATTCCACAAAAAGGTTGCTTTATGGCATCCCGATTGGACCCAGCAACAGGTGGATCACTATAATCAATGGTTCTTGGATAAATATGGAGAGATATGTCACAAGGCTCGCGAATCGGCGTGTAATTTGCTAATTAAAATGCACCCTTCAGCTTATGTGGCCTATAATTGCAGTTCAGAATTTGAAAAGCAGTATTGGCACCACTATCCGTGGGCCAAGGTGGTAGAGGCTGGACATACGCAGGCCATGTTTGACTATGCGGATGTTGGTTTGGGGATCAACACCCATGCCTCTTTGGATATGGGATATTTTAGGAAACCGTTCATTTATGTGGATTCCGATATCAAGCCTCCGCCCAATCTACCTGCTTTTGACAATATAAAACTGGGGACATTGACGCCAGGTCCATCCAGCCATTGGCATAGTCAACCTTTGATTGTCAACCCGTGGTTTCGTTCATGGTTGGGGGCGTTCAGTCGTGCAGAGGATTTATCGGCTTTGTTGGCTGATCCCAAAAGCTTGCTGCCCATTGAACAAGCCGATTGGGAGATGTTTGTCGAGGAGTACTGGGGCCTAGGAGACAATCGGGCTTCCGAGCGTATTGTTGCAGAGATTTTGGCCTTTGGTGAAGAGACTCTTTCCTCTCGCTCTCGCAAGATGTCGTGGTCCTATTGGCGCGGTTTTTTTTGGGACTGGGTGAGTCGTTTGCAAGGTCAGTACACTTGGCACTCATAACTTTTTTATTGAAGGATTGGAGGGCCTGAATGGATACGATCGAATTCAAAAAATATGAAAAAAAAGGCGCGTACCATTGGTCCGACATCCGCAGACATCCCTTATGGAGAAATGCCTTTGTTCTAGGTCGCTACCAGAATATGGTAACGCTTCTGCAAACCCGTTTCCCAAAGAACGACACACCGATCAAAATACTGGATATCGGATGTGGTGATGGCGCATTGAGTGCCATGCTCGCCAGACAGGGCTTTGAGGTTTTTGGTATTGACACCTCTGATTTGGCCATTCAACTCGCCAAAAAAATGACTTCTGCTATCGGTCTCTCCATTGATTTTCGCGTGGCCTCCACCTATGAGCTGCCATGGCCAGCGGCCTCTTTTGATGCCGTCCTCTCCTCAGACGTCATTGAGCATGTCGCCCAACCTGAGCGCATGTTACATGAAATCCATCGCGTCTTGAAGCCGGATGGGTGTGCCATTGTCAGCACACCGATACGCTTGAATGAATTTCCAGCGGCAGAGCATGTGGTAGAATGGTTCCCCCAGGAGTATCAAGCCGTGATTCGGGAGTACTTTCCACAGACGCAATTCTATCAATCTCATCCCATTTTCTGGGAAGAGTTGTGCAGGGTTTCACGTTTAGCAAAAATCATAGTCAATCTGCTGTCGCTCTATAAAAATCCCTACTGCGGGTTTGAGAGTTGTTTTAAGCATCAGGCATTGCAATATTCGGTTTCGAAAAAATGCCTATAGGATTGGAAGCGTTGGCAAGAAACCACTCAGCCAAGAAAAAATCTCGATGCGTGTCAATATCTACTGACCGCTCCATCGGCATGACATAAGCCTTGGTGTGATCATCCACAAAACGAGCCGTCCTTTGCAACCATGCCGTGTTAGCCACATAAACCGCACCATTCAAAGCATGAACAGGTGGCATCTTCTGCCGGTTGTCATGCCGCATCTCACCCGGCAATAGCGGTTGCATCCCCCCAGACGAATCCACAAAATAGATCCAATAAGGACTTTTATCAACCAAAGCCACAGTCACAGCACTCATGGCCCCGTGCCGAACGCACAGTTGCAAACAAGCAGAAATGTCATCCGCCGAACGCAACGGCGAGGTTGGTTGCAGCCAGACTAAATAATCATACCGCTCTGACAACGTTTCCAACAAATGCAATGCCACATCAATCGCACGGGTATCATCCTGAGCCAACCAATAAGGACGCACATAAGGAACCTCACAACCCAATTGACGAGCCACATCCATAATCTCCTCATCTTCAGAGGAGAGAATCACCCGGTCGATTTCAGGACAAGCACGGGCCGCCTCAATCGTCCATGCCAACAAGGGCTTGCCCGCCAACATGCGAATATTCTTACGCTCTACCCCCTTGGACCCCCCACGAGCCGGAATCACCGCCAAAACAGAACACCCGTTGATCATGACAAATCTTCCCGATCCATACATTCATCCAAAAGATACCCGCGCCCAGCCACCCGTCCAAGCCAGTTCCAATACTCCATGGGAGAGATACCGGATCCAGGCCGCTTGACACCCAAATTGTCCACCGTAAACCGCTCTCCTTTATCAATCGGAGCCGTAGCAATCAAACTCTTGCGAGCCACCACACGATTGGCAAGCTCCGCCTCCACCGGAATCTTACAGCCATGACCCAAAGCGATCTCTACCTGACGAATGGCCTCCACCATGCGGGTCAACTCATCCGGCTCCAAAGAGGCCTGATGATCCGGTCCAGGCAGACTACGATCCAAGGTGAAGTGCTTTTCAATCACCACCGCCCCACGAGCCGCAGCGGCAATGGGAATAACAATGCCTGCGGTATGATCGGAAAAGCCAACAGGCAATCCAAAAGCCTGTCGCAAGGTATCCATGGCGCGCAAATTGACATCGGCAAACGCCGTCGGATACTCTGTTGTGCAATGCAACAAAGTAACCTGTCGCGCCAAGGCCTCCTGCCCCTTTGGGGAAGCAAACGCCGCCGCGAATCCCGCCCGCGAAGGAGAATCCTCTACCTGAAGCAACCCAAAAGCCAACGCCCCCAACGCCTCTTCAACCTCGCCTAACGTGGACATCCCGGTAGACAAAATAATCCGACACTGGGTCGCCCCAACACGCACCAAAAAAGGACCATTCGTCACCTCACCAGAAGAGATTTTCAAAACCTCCAGATGCATGTCATTGACCAGAAAATCCAGACTCAGCGCGTCAAAAGGGGTGGAAAGAAAGGCAATACCACATTTTCGGCAATGATCCCGCAGTATGGCGTGATTCTCATGATCCAACTCCAATTGCTGGATCATATCGAACTGGGAGGCGTTCGGGTCGGTTCGAGCCCGTTGATAGGCCGCCTTGGGGGCCTGTCGGCTGACCAGTTGCTCGGTACGAAAGGTCTGAAATTTGACGGCATCCGCCCCAGCCTCGGCAGCGGCCTCCACCAACTGCCGGGCAAGAGCAAGTTGACCATTATGGTTAACCCCGGCCTCGGCAATAATCACAATGGGCGATGGCTTGGCTTGAGGAGAAAATCGATTCATGGTGGCATACCGTCCGTTGTTGACCAATGATGAAACCGTTTTTTCAAAAGACTCGATGGATCAGACAAATCCAACGATGCAAGAATGGCAGCAATTCTTTCGGCGGCATGGCCATCCCCATAGGGATTCTCCATCACGCAGATGAAATCCGGGGATAAAGCACGCTCCAAGGCCACAAGAATGGCCTCCTTAGTACAAGAACAATCGATGATATTGCCCGGTTTAAAACGTCCGCCCTGCCGGTCGCCAATATTGACCACCGGCAGATGAAAAGAGGCACTTTCAATGATCCCACTCGACGAGTTGCCAATCATCACTCTGGCCTGCTCCATGGCACTCAAATAGGCCCGTTGCCCCAGACTTTTGACCAAACGAAACCGATCCGGGTAAAGCTGACAGGTGGAAACCAAAACCCGCTCAATCGCCTCTCCCCCGGCATCCGCATTGGGGTTGGTGATGAGCGTAAAAAGATCGGTCTGACGCAAAGCGGCCAGAACCTCTTCGACCTGACGACCGGCCTCGGCATGGTCATCGAGCGTCACCGGGTGATAGGTCATCAAGGCCACACGGCCAGAGGAGAAATCCACGCCAGTATAGGCAGAGAGTTCACCCGTCTCCATGCGCGGCATATTCAAAATATTATCAATACCCAACGCGCCCACCACATGGACATGAGCGGGATTTTCACCCATTTGCAAGATGGTGTGGGCATAAAGTGGGATCGAGGCAAAATGAAACGTGGCCATTTTGGTCACAGAGTGACGAATCACCTCATCGATGGCCCCAACCGTGGTCTCCCCCCCATGAAGGTGGGCAATTGGAATCTTTAACACCGTGGCCGCGATGCAGACAGACCAGAGTTCATAACGATCCCCCAGCACCACCAAAAGGTCAGGACGATGCTGTTGAAAGTGCCATGAAAAAGCCGCCAAATTCGCAGCAATGGCCTGACAGACGGCCTGTTCCCCATCCCCTACTAAAGGCTCACCAACGGGCGTGACTGGCAAGCCATCCTCATGGATAAAGCGAATGGTCTCCCCTTGGGCTAAAGAGAGGTGACCACCTGTGGCCACAAGGCGCGTATCAAAACCGGCTTGCTGCCTCAATTGCAGAATCAATGGATAAAGCAGCCCATAATCGGCCCGACTGGTGGTGACCAGGGTGATCTTCACTTTAAAGAGGTTCCCTTTTCCAAGGTATCTAGATAATCCCACCGTTGATAGACTAAAGCCAACTCTTGTTCCAGCTTGGCCAAACGCGACTGGTCCGCCTGGATGCGACCGGGATCCTGACGAAAATAGTTCGCTCCAGCCATGGCCTCATGATATTTTTGTTGTTCGGCCTCCAAGGCCTCAATGCGAACTGGCAGTTGCTCTAGCTCCTGACGTTCCTTGAATGACAACCGTCCAGCCGGTTTTTTGGAAGGCGCGACCGGCTTGGCACTCTCCTTTTTAACCACCGGAGTCCGAGATTCAACCACAGGCGGTGGGGAACGTTGTGCCAACCAATCGTCATACCCACCTGGATACTCCCGGATTTGACCACCGCCCCCCTCAAACACCAGTGAACTGGTGACCACATTGTTCAAAAAGGAGCGGTCGTGGCTGACTAAAAGCAACGTCCCAGAGTATTGAGCCAGCAACTCTTCCAAAAGATCCAGGGTTTCGGCGTCCAGATCGTTGGTAGGTTCGTCCATGACTAAGATATTGGCGGGATTTAAAAACAATTTGGCCAAAAGCAGACGATTGCGTTCACCGCCTGACAGGATTCTCACGGGTGAGCGCGCCCGATCTGGGGCAAAAAGAAAATCCTGCAAATAGCTGATGATGTGACGACTTTGTCCACCAAAGGTCACGTTGACCCGGCCATTGGCGACATTATCAGCCACAGTTTTCTCCTCTTCTAGTCCAGCCCGCAGCTGATCGAAATAGGCCACTTCCAGATTGGTGCCTAGATGGATGGTCCCGGTGTGAGGGGTCAGATTGCCAAGCAGTAGATTCAACAGGGTGGTTTTACCACACCCGTTAGGGCCAATAATCCCGACCTTATCCCCCCGTTGAATGACGGTGGAGAATTTTTGAATAAAAGGGATGCCGTCGTACCGATAGGAGACATCCTCAGCCACCACCACCAGCTTGCCAGACCGTTCCGCCAATTCCGCCCGCATCTTGACCCGGCCTTCGAGTTCACGGCGGGCCTGACGTTCGACACGCATTCTCTCCAAGGCACGCACCCGGCCTTCGTTGCGGGTACGACGCGCCTTAATGCCTTGACGAATCCAGGTCTCCTCTTGAGCCAACCGTTTGTCAAACAGGGCATTGCTGGTGGCTTCGGATTCAAGGGCCGCCTCTTTGCGGAGTTGATAGGTCTTGAAATCGCCCGGCCAATCGGTCAGGCGGCCACGATCGAGTTCCAAGATTCGAGTGGCCAGATTGGATAAAAACATGCGATCATGGGTGATAAAAAGCAAAGCTCCCCGATACCCTTTGAGAAACCCTTCCAACTGTTCGATGGTGGCCACATCCAGATGGTTGGTGGGTTCATCCAACAACAGAACATCGGGTTGGGCAGCCAAGGCCCGCGCCAGAAGCGTCCGACGTTTCAGCCCACCGGAGAGGGCGGCAAAGGGAAGGTCCGGTTCCAACCCCAACAGGTTGAGGATGGTTTCCAGCCGAGTATGGATCTCCCAGGCGTGATCTGCGTCCATGGCATCGGTTAAGGTGTTGTCCTGATGATAACGCAACAGGGTAGCTCCCACCAAACCCATTTCACGGGTGGCGACCTCGTAGACCGTACCAGAGAGAGTGCCAGGGACTTCCTGTTCCAAACTGGCGATGGTGACCCCTTTGGAGCGCACCACCTCCCCTTCATCCGGGGCAAATCTCCCGGCCAATAAACGGATGAGCGTAGACTTGCCCGATCCATTCCGCCCGACCAGACAGACCCGCTCTCCTCGATCCATGAAAAACCCGACATCATCCAGGATCGTGGGTCCGCCGAACGTCACTTTTACATTGCGTGTTCCGATTAATGCCATGTCGATTGAGAAACCTTTTCTATAATGGTTGCCAATCGGCTATGATACGCGAAGTTCGTGGGATGGAAAATTTTTTTTAGCGTGTTTCGTGCGGAGTAGATAACCAATTCGCCCCTATTTAGACTGGATTCCACCGTGAATCCCTTTATAAAAAAGGCCTTTACCCATTTCCACTGATGGATATTCTTGCGATACTCTCAATATTATTAATCTCGCTG
>JADFYY010000136.1 GCA_015232825.1 Magnetococcales bacterium | reverse complement strand
CTTGTGCGCACCATAGCAGCTCGCTTATCGCCATCATCGAACGGCATTTTAAGCAGATCTGACGCATGACTTAGTGCTTGCTCGATGACTTCATTAAAATTCATCATCAAAAATTTGTCAAGCAATATTTTTAAAAATATGAAACTCCACCCGAAAAATCCCCCCTCACACCCCCGCCAGCATCCTCCCAAGCGCAACCCCAGGATCCGCCTCTTTCATAAAAGACTCGCCGATCAAGACCGAAAACACCCCATGATCCATCAATTGACGCAAATCATCCGCATGCCGAATCCCGCTTTCCGCCACCACCATGCGATTGGCTTCCACATATCTCGAAAGGCGCAAGGTGACGTTTAAATCCGTCACAAAACTCTTGAGATCCCGGTTGTTAATCCCCATCAACGGGGTACGAAGGTCATGGGCAGCCTCCAATTCTGTTTCGTTGTGAACCTCTACCAAGACATCCAACCCCAACTCAAAGGCTGCGGCCTCCAACTCTTTGGCTCGTGATCGCTCCAAAACCGCCATGATCAACAAAATCGCATCCGCTCCCAAAAAACGGGACTCCACCACCTGATACGGATCATATAAAAAATCCTTTCGCAACACCGGCAACGTGATTTTTTCTCGAATCTTGGCCACATAAGCCCCATCCCCGAAAAAAAAATCCCGATCCGTCAGACACGAAATACAAGTCGCACCATGCCCAGCATAACCCTCGGCAATGGTGGCTGGATCAAACTCAACTCCCTCTGGCACAATGCGTCCCCTAGAGGGTGACCCCTGTTTGACTTCAGCAATCACCGCCATATTCCGCTCTTGCACCTGCTTGCTCAAGGCCTTTGCAAACCCACGGGCCGGAGCCATTCCAACACAGGCCTCCAACAAACGGGCCTCGGATAGACGACGACGAGACTCAACCACCTCCTCTTTCTTGCGTGCCATGATTTGCTCTAAAATGGTCGCCACGTCAGCCATCCAACCTTGAATTGGAAACCCGAATCAAACTTTGCAGCCGCTCCATGGCCTTCCCTTCATCCACAGCCTTGGCCGCCATCTCCACGCCTGCACCAATCTCACTGGCCACACCCGCCACATAAAGGGCCGCCCCAGCGTTGATCAATACAATATCCCGACCCGGCCCCAACTCCCCGCCCAGAATACGCTTCGTCATTTCAGCATTATATTCAGCATCTCCTCCAAGCAGAGCGTCTGGGTGAGAGCGGGAGAGTCCGAACTGTTCTGGCTCTATCGGATAGGTGATCACCTCCCCTTCGGCGGTCAATTCCGCCACAAAGGTCGGTCCCGTGGTGGTGATTTCATCCAGTCCGTCAAAACCGTGGACCACCATGGCGCGTTGCGAGCCCAAACGTTTCAAGGTGTGGGCCATGGGTTCCACCCAACGGCCATCAAACACCCCGATCAACTGCCGCAACGCCCCGGCTGGATTGGTCAACGGTCCCAAAAGATTGAAAAGGGTGTGATAACCCAACTCCTTGCGCGGCCCCATGGCATGCCGCATGGCCCCATGGTGACGCGGGGCGAATAAAAATCCCACTCCCACCTCTGCCATGCACTGCTCTACGACCGCCACTTCCAGATCAATCTTGACCCCCAAGGCCAGCAATAAATCCGCCGAACCGCTTTTGGAAGAGATGGATCGGTTGCCATGTTTGGCCACCGTCACCCCGCAACCGGCCACAACAAAAGCCGCTGTGGTGGAAATATTGAATGTTCCTTTGCCATCACCGCCCGTGCCGCAGGTATCCACCACCACGCCGCTGGCCCGCACCCGCAACGCCTTCTCCCGCATGGCCTGGGCAGAACCCGCGATCTCCTCCACACTTGGATTTTTCATGCGCATGGCGGTTAAGTAGCCACCAATCTGGGCATCGGTCACCTCACCCGACATGATCATGGTCATCACCTGACGGGCCTCTTCCTGATCCAGGGAGCCCCCTGTGACCAGACGGCCAAGAATCTCTTTAATCTCCATGGATGCGGTTTTCCTCACGCAGAAAATTGGCCAATAAATCATGCCCGGATTCGGTCAAAATGGATTCAGGATGAAACTGCACCCCTTCCACCGACAAAGTTTTATGACGCAATCCCATAACCAGACCCTCTTCGGTCCAGGCGGTCACCTGTAGTGAGTCTGGAATGGTTTCGGCGGCAACAACCAATGAGTGATACCGGGTGGCTTGAAACGGTTGCGGTAGATTCGCAAAGACCCCAATCCCAGTATGATGAATCAAGGAGGTTTTGCCATGCATTAAGGATGGGGCGCGTACCACACGACCACCGAAGACCTGTCCAATGGCTTGATGTCCCAAGCAGACCCCCAGAATGGGAAATTTTCCGGCTAGGCGTTGAATCAGTTCTAAGGTGATGCCTGCCTGATCTGGGGTTCCTGGACCCGGCGAGATGACCAGCCGATCTGGTTGCATGGTTTCAATTTCGTCCACGGTAAGGGCGTCGTTGCGATAGACATGGACATCCGCCCCCAATTCACCAAAATATTGGGCGAGATTATAAGTAAACGAATCATAATTATCGATCAACAGGAGCATATCAAGCCTCATTCCAGACCACGCCGAACCCAATCCACTGCCCGCAACACGGCACGGGCTTTCTCCAAGGTCTCTTCATATTCCCGTTCGGGTTGGGAATCGGCCACAATTCCCGCGCCAGCTTGCACGTAAAGACGCCCTTTTTGGATGACAGCAGTACGCAAGGTGATGGCCATATCCATATTGCCAGAAAAGGAGATATACCCCACGGCTCCCGCATAGGGTCCGCGACGGGAGATTTCCAATTCGTCGATGATCTCCATAGCGCGGATTTTTGGGGCACCGCTGACGGTTCCAGCGGGAAAGGTTGCGGCCACCAGATCAAACACATCCAGACCTGGCTTGAGTTGCGCCTCCACGTTAGAAACGATGTGCATTACATGGGAATAGCGTTCAATAACAAACCGTTCTGTCACCTTGACGCTCCCGGTTACCGCCACCCTTCCCAGGTCATTGCGTCCTAAGTCCACCAACATGATGTGTTCGGCAAGCTCTTTGGGATCGGCCAGAAGTTCTTGTTCTAAGGCCAGATCTTCGGTTGCGTTCGCGCCGCGTCGTCGGGTTCCGGCGATGGGACGTACTGTGGCGGTTTCGCCCTCTTGACGTACCAGGATTTCTGGGCTGGAGCCGACGATGGTCATCTCTCCCAGACGGACAAAATAGAGATACGGGGAGGGATTGGTTGCCCGCAAGGCGCGGTAGAGGGCAATGGGGGGATAGGGAAAATCAATAGAGAGGCGATGAGACAATACCACCTGAAAGATATCACCGGCTAGGATATACTCTTTAGCTTTTTTGACTGCGGCCTCGAACGCCTCTTTGGAGGTTTCTTGATTGAAATTGGGTTCTTTGCTGTCTGTTGGAGAGACGGGCATTTGGGGATAAGGCCCTTGCAGTCGTTTGGCTACGGCATTGATTCGTGTCACGGCTTGTTGATAGAGCGTTTCCAGAGAATCATTCTCATTGACGAAAACGTTGACCACCACTTTGAGTTTGGCCAATTGATTATCAAAAATGAGGGTTAAATCCGTGAGCATGAATTGGGCATCGGGCGTTCCCAGTGCATGGGGGTTTTTATTTGGGATTTGTTCAAAGCAGCGGACCATATCATAGGCAAAATAGCCCACGGCCCCGCCATGGAATCGGGGTAGTTCTGGCACCTCGACGATTTTGAAGCGGCTCATGAACTGTTTTAAGGCCTGCATGGGGTTGCAATCGTGCAGAATTTGGGTTGTGTTGTCTTGGGTATGATGAATCTCCACCTGTCGATCCTGTACGGTGAAGAGTGCAAAGGGTTCCAGACCGATCATACTATAGCGGCCCCATTTCGCGCCTCCTTGCACGGATTCCAACAAAAAGGCGTAGGGCTGTTCAGAGGCCACCTTAAGAAAGGCGGAAACTGGGGTATCTAGGTCTGCCGTGAGTTCCCGATAGACGGGAATCAGGTTTCCCTGGGAGGCCAAGGCCTGAAATTGCGGCAAAGAAGGAGAGATCATGGAGCCATACACAAATAAAAACCGTCTGTTGTCGATTAATTAATCGAATTTCCCACATCAACCAACTGAACCCAATCAATACCCATGCTACCAATGGCCGCATTCCAACGCTTATCAGCCGGAGCATCAAACAAAATTTGACGATTGGCCGCACTCACCAACCAAATATTAGAACGCAATTCCGCCTCTAGTTGACCACTGGCCCAACCGGAATAACCCAAGGCGAGCATAAAACGTCCACTCGTTTCATCAGACAACAAACGACGCAAAATCTCAGGATTGGTTCCTAAATAAAGCCCCTCTTCCACCTGCAAACAACCCGTACAATTAAAAAGTTGCTCAAACAAAATAAATCCACGATCCAACGCCACCGGCCCACCTTGAAACACTTGGGGCAAACAATCCTTTCGCTGCCACGTCATGTCCAATTGTTGCACAATCTCACGCATGGAGGTTGAATGGAGTTGATTGATCACCAACCCCAACGCCCCTTCCCTAGTATGAGAACAAACTAACAAAACCGCACGCTCAAAATTGGGATCCGTCAGAGTGGGCATAGCAATCAAAAATTTGCCAGCCAAACTCCCTTCCTGTTTCATATCACCCCCCACTCAAGACAACATGACCCGCAAACGCTCATGAATGCCATCAAATCCCCCATTGCTCATAACCAGTAAACGATCCCCTGGACGCACCCGGTCCTTGAGATAAGCCACCGTTTCCACCGCATTGGCCACCACAACCGCCCTTGAATCCCCACCCGGCAAAGGTCGCTCCAAATTAATTTGAGCAACCACAGCCTCCACATCCAACAGTTCGTGAGAAGCCAACCCTTTTGCACCAGGTCTGACCAACACCACCCGATCCGCCGCAGTCAAAGCAGACCCCAAACGATCCTGATGAACCCGCCGACGCATGGTATTGGAACGAGGCTCCAAAATCACCCACACCCGCGCATCACCCACAGCCGCACGAACCCCTTGCAAAGTGGTGGCAATGGCCGTGGGGTGATGGGCAAAATCATCATAAACGGCTATGCCCTGAATTTCAAAGCGTAGTTGCAACCGCCGAGCAACCCCCTGGAATCCCACCAACCCATCCCGCACCCGCAACGGATCCATGCCATGAGACAAGGCCGCCGCCGCTACAGCCAAACCATTCATCACATTATGCCGCCCAGTCATTCCCCAAGCCACGGAAAATAACGGACGCCCAGCCTTCAACAAGGTCCAGATATGGCCATCTTCTTGTTCAAGACGGGCTGAAAAAGGATACTCTGAGTTCAACCCATAACGCACAATACGCGAATGGGCATACGGCAGCACTGCCGCAATCTCCTCATCATCCCCATTGGCCACCAAAAGCCCAGAAGCAGGAACCGTGCGCAACAACAACCGAAACTGAACACGAATGGCCTCCAGATCTGGATAGATATCGGCATGGTCAAACTCCAGATTGTGCAAAATCAAGGTTTGAGGCCGATAATGAAGAAATTTTGGCCGTTTGTCAAAAAAGGCCGAATCGTATTCATCACCCTCCACCATCACCCATGGACCTTGTGGAGAACGAGCCCCCACCCCAAAATCCAAAGGAATGCCGCCAATCAAAAATCCCGGTCCCCAACCCGCCTCCTCCCAAACACGCGCCGCAATGCTCGTGGTCGTGGTTTTCCCATGCGTTCCAGTCACCACTACGGCATGACGTCCTTCCAAAACGTTTTTAAATAACCATTCCGGCCCAGAGATATAAGGAATTCCCTGATCCATCAGAGCCTCTAGCTCAGGATTCCCCCTTGAGATGGCATTGCCTACCACAACCAAATCAGGCAAAGGAATCAAATTTTCAGCCCGAAACCCCTCGGCAATCGGAATGTTGCGTGCCAAAAGAAAATCGCTCATGGGAGGATAGATCCCAGCGTCGGATCCACTCACCTGCCATCCCGCATCCTGCGCCAAAGCGGCAATCCCGGCCATGGCCGTTCCGCAAATACCAATAATATGCAACCGTTTGACCATGATTCATTCCCAAACCAAAGCAATTGCCAACTCAGGCCGCGTTCGACGCACCAACGCACGAAAACGTTCCCAGTCAAAACCAGAACCCGGATCCCACTTGCGACCAGGAGCGATATCCTGATGACCCACAACCCGCTCCAGAGTCAACGCAGGCAAAGCCGCCATCAGGGTGGCGGTCAGTACGGCCAATTGTTCATACTGGGCATCCGTAAACTGACCCGCTTCAACCCCTTCGAGTTCAACCCCCACAGAAAAATCATTGCACGCCGTCCGCCCTTCCCAAACACTTTGTCCCGCATGCCAAGCCCGCATGGCCACCGGGACATATTGAGTCAGAGAACCGCCGCGATCAATAAAAAAATGAGCGGAAACCCGCATTCCAGCAATTTCGCGGAAATACGGGTGCGCATCGGGATTCAATTGACCCAAAAACAACGCATCGACAAACGGTCCACCAAAAGCACCAGGAGGCAGACTGATGGCATGCACCACCAGCATATCTACCTGAACCCCAATAGGACGGGCATCAACGTGGGGAGAAGGGAGATATCGAAAAGGCTCTATCAGCGGACACTCTCCACAGAGACCACTTGCGGAATCCGTTCCTTCATAATCCGCTCAATCCCTCCCTTGAGGGTCATAATGGCACCAGGGCAAGTTCCGCAAGCCCCCTTCAGGCGAACCTGTACCACATTGTCAGTGGTGACATCCACCAGTTCCACATCCCCGCCATCCCGTTGCAACATGGGACGAATCTCATCCAACACGGCTTGTACCTGATCACGCATTCACTTATCTCCTGTGAGAAACCGATAATGGCAACGAATCTTTTTCCTTGGACTCCATATCCTGCAAAACAGCAATCTTCAGCGCATCCAGCGTCAACATCCCCATGGCAGACAACAAACGAAACTGGGACAAGGCAATAGCAAAACGACTTTTGGCCAATTCGGTCTGAACGGAAAAAGCCTCATTCTGGGCATCCAGCAGATCCAGGGCCGAACGGGTGCCTACACTAAACTCCCGTTCCACGCCATCCAAGGCTTCATTGGCTGCACTCAAAGCGGTCTTCAAGGCCATATCTGCGGCATGGGCACTTTGCAAATCCAAAAATGCCGACTCCACCTCCCGCATGGCCAACCGTTTCAAACGATCCACTTCGGCACTCTGGGCCTCCTTACGCGCCCGCGCCTCGACAACTTGAGAATCGGTCAAACCTCCAGCATAAATCGGCACAGTAAGACCCAAATCCACCCCATAGCGATTCAGAGAGTCCACCGAAGCAATCGCCTCTTCTCCCCAACTGCGTGTGGCCCTGGCCGAAAGCGAAACAGAGGGGAGAT
>JADFYY010000135.1 GCA_015232825.1 Magnetococcales bacterium | reverse complement strand
AATTATTAACAAAAAAGAGAGGGTCTGGGAGATTCATCTCCCAGGGTTTTGCCTTTGATTTTGCTTTTGTGCGCTTTCTAGCATGCCGTCAATAATAATGACCAAAAGAAATAAAAGATTGATTATAATAGCCGGTGCCATATTATTGGCTCCATTGTACATTAAATTATTGAAATTTGATTTCGATGCGGATGTTGCGGAGGTTCGCAAGGCTGCTGAGCAAGGGGCTGCACAGGCGCAGTTGAGTCTTGGTTTTCTGTATGCCAATGGGTTGGGTGTTCCCAAGGATGATGATCAGGCTGTTGCTTGGTGTCGTAAAGCCGCTGAACAGGGGAATGCTAAGGCGCAGCTTATGCTTGGGGCCATGTTTGAGCTGGGGTATGGGATTCCCAAAGACGATGAACAGGCGGTGGAGTGGTATCGTCAAGCCGCTGAACAGGGGAATGCCAAGGCGCAGTCTTGTCTGGGGCGTATGTATGAGAATGGAAATGGTGTCCCAAAAAACGATGAACTGGCGTTTGATTGGTATCGTAAAGCCGCCGAACAGGGGCTTGCACAAGCACAGGTTGATCTCGGCTTGATGTATGCCAATGGCCTTGGTGTTCCAAAGGATAACGAACAGGCGGTTTTTTGGTATCGCGAAGCCGCTGAACAGGGATCGACCCAGGCCCAATTGATTCTGGGCCTTTTGTCTATGCTTGGGCGTGGTGTTCCTAAAGATGACGAACAGGCCGTTGAATGGTATCGTAAAGCCGCTGAACAGGGGTTCGCTCAAGCGCAGGTTGATCTCGGCTTGATGTATGAGAATGGTCGTGGTGTTCCAAAGGACGATGAACAGGCTGTTGAATGGTATCGCAAAGCCGCTGAACAGGGGTTTGCTCAAGCTCAGTTGATTTTGGGCATCTTGTTTGAAGTCGGCCATAGTGGTGTTCCAAAAGATGAAAAAAAAGCGGCTGACTGGTATCGTAAAGCGGCTGAACAGGAGAATCCTAAGGCACAGTATAGTCTCGGCACCCTGTATGAAAGTGGTCGCGGCGTTGCCAAAGATAATGAACAGGCCTTTGAATGGTATCGTAAGTCCGCTGAACAGGGGTTTGTCCTCGCTCAGTTCGATCTCGGTTTGAGGTATGAGAGTGGGTTGGGCGTCTTAAAAAATGATGAACAGGCCGTGGTCTGGTATCGTAAGGCCGCCGAACAGGGGAGTGTGAATGCACAGCTCGCTCTTGGTCGTATGTATGAGAATGGTTATGGAGTCCCGCAGGATTATGTTCATGCTTATGCTTGGTTGAAGTTTGCTTTAGCGAGTGGTAGTGAAGAGGCGGATGAAAATCTTTTCATGGTTGCTAAAAAAATGAGTTTGTCTCAAATTGAAAAGGCTCGAAATATTTCTTGTGAGTGGATGGAAAAATTTCAAAAAAAGAACCAATAAATGTGATCTATGGGTAAATTTTTTTGGCGGAAAAGGTGGAGGGTGATTCTGGTTCTGACGGGAGCTGTGTCGGTCGGTGGATATCTGCTGTCTGGTTTGGATAAGGCTCCCCTTGAGAATAAAATAAAAAGTGAACAGAACCAGCGTGAAATGGTGGGTATTGTCGCGCAATTTAAGGGGTATGCTTTTGCTGGCACAAAAGATAATATTAGATATTTGTCTGATAACACTCCTTTATTTCAAGGGGACAAAGTCATTACTGGAAAGGATGCGCGTCTTGTGATGAAAATGCGTGATGAGGCCGTCATCGCGATGGGGGCGGAGAGTGAAGCCGTGATTCAGGAGTATCGATATACGCCTAAGGAGGAGGGTGGAAAGGGCGTGATTGTTTTTGCAAAAGGGATTTTAAGGTTTACTTCAGGCAAGCTAGCGCAACTTAAGGGGCATCCGTTTAAGGTGGAAACGCCTTTGGCGGATTTGGGGGTGAGAGGTACGGAGGGGGTGGTGCGTTTGGGAGTTGGGTTTGATAAAAAATTTAAGGTTGAGATTATCACGATGCAAAAAGAGCTGATAGTTTCGATGAAAGATGGGAAAGGTTTATATTCGGTTAAAAAAAATGAAAGTCTTTTTAGTCATCGCAATACGGCGGTTCGTTTGGCGACTCGTGAGAAATTAAAAGCGATTTATCCGCAGACAATGGTGCGTAAGATCTCTCCTTTAGCTCGGCAGCAGTTGATGCAAAATGTGGCGCAATCACTGGTGGATCAGGGGGGGAGTCGTTCTCGTGAGGTTGCGATGAATGAGCTGAGTCGTTTTCCTGATGCGATACAGGATGTTGTGATTCATGCTGAGAAGAAGTTGTATGAGGAGTTGGAAAAGGTTGTTGATAAAAAATTGGATTATGATGAAAATGAGGAAAAGTTGGCAAAAGATGTGGCCGGACAGATTGAATCGTTGATTCCGGCTGAGAAAAAGGGGGCGGTTCAGTTACTTTTGAAAGAGAGGGAGTCGCTGTCGGTACAGGATGTGTCTTTGTTGGGGAAGCCCTCTGAAAAACAGCAATTGGAGGTTATCATGGGGATTGATGAGGCTGTGAACAGGTTTTCGAAGGGGGTGTCTGAGGAGGTGAAAACGGGTAGCCCTTTGGAACAGGTGATCAGGCGCAGGGCTGAAAAGGTCAAGGTGCGCAATGATGAGGCTGTGAGAGAAATGGGGATTGATTTGGAAAAGGCCGAAAAAAATTCAAAAAATATTAAGGATTCAATCGGTTCTATTGATTCACCAGGGACACTCCTTGATGAAGCATCCACAGAAGAAAGAAAAACGCTTGTTGATGAGTTGAGAAAAGTTCCTTCCAGCCTAGATATTCTGGCGGCTACCACGAGGAAGGGAGTGAGTCCGTCTCAGGTTATGACGGATTCTTTGAAAAGAGGCATGACGGTGAAGGAGGCCATTCAAGCGCGAGAGGCGGAATATGAATCCATTTTCAAAAAGGCTCTTCATTAAATGATGATTATAATAATTGACGCCCCCCATCCACATGCAGGATTTCACCGGTAACATAGTGCGCAGCCAAAAGATAACGAATCGCATGGGTCACCGCAGATGGGTCGGCCTGACCTGCTAGGGGAGTGTGCGCAAGAAGTTGGTGATAGGCTGCAGCCCGCTGGCCTGTGGTTTCATCTGGAGGAAGAATGGCACCAGGGGCAATGGCATTTACCCGTACCGCTGGAGCTAACTCCCTGGCTAAAGAACGGGTTGTCATGATCAATCCCGCCTTGGTGGCACTGTAAGCTGTATAGCCTTTTAAAGGTCGTTCACCCCAGATGTCACAAATGGTGATGATCTGTCCTCCCCGGTGGCGAGCCATGCGTTGCGCAGTCTGCAAAGAGAGCCATAATGGTCCTTGCAAATTAACTTGAATCATGCTGGTCATTTCATCCCAAGAGCCATCTTCCATCGGGGTAGGCTGAAATAACGCCGCATTATGGATCAAAAGATCAGGAACCTTTCCAAGTAAATATTCAGACTCATTCAGAAAATCTTCAATTTGCGTCGGATCAGCCAGATTCAAAAAAATGGGATGGGCATCGCCCCCCGCTTGATTAATCTCTGCCGCACTCTCTTCCGCACTTCTTTGGCTTCTATGATAAACCACCCCGACACGAAATCCCAATTGCGCAAGATCCTTGCAAATGGTTTTACCTAATCGTCGTCCACCACCCGTGACTAGAGCTACACCCCCAGGTGACAACGCCGGAAAAGGGGTTTCTGTCGCAGTTGGAGCCGTCCATCTGGCTTCTGTCTCTGTCTCTGCCATTGTCGTAACCACCAACCTTTTGGTTGATTTGCGGACGGATTTGGCATGATTCCATATCTCCCAAGGCGCATACGGGGTCGGACGCCCCGCACGTCGTTCACTCCAACTGTAGAGCATCCAAATTGGGAATATAATGACGATAAAAGGAAACCCTAATATCAGTGCAATCGCGATTTTGAATCCATTCCACATGTCATGATCTTTAAGTCAGTGAAACAGCTTGCCAAGCCAATGAAAAAATCCAGTCGGTTCCTCTGCACGGCTGGGCGCGATAAAATATAAGGATGAACCCGTTTGTTTCATCAACCCCGCAGTTCTTAAGGCCTGCTCCCCGAATCCCATGAAATAATCAACTCGTCCCGGACCTAGAATGGCCCCTCCCGTGTCCTGATTGACCGTAAAACGGAGTTGCGCACGCCAATTGGTAACCGTACCATCCTCAGCAAATTCAGGCATGGTTACATAGATCATTCCAGGTGCGCCTTTTGGGAAAATGTTGGCATCGGTAGCCATGGAACGTTCGCCAGTGAGAGGAACCGCAATGTTGCCAAATGGCCCCTCTTCGATTTTGCGGAAAAAAACATACGAAGGGTTGGAAAATAGCACCCGATCTCGTTGCTTGGGATTGTCTCTCAACCACTGACGCAAAGCGGGTAAGTTCATGTTTTCACTGCTAATCTGGTTTTCCTTGATGAGCAGACTGCCAATGGATTGATAGGGATGCCCATTGGAGGCCGCATAGCCTACACGCATCGTGGAACCACTCGGCAGCATAATCCTGCCAGATCCCTGAATGTGCAAAAGAAAAAGATCAATCGGGTCGTTCACCCAGACAATTTCTAGTTTTTTCCCTTTTAAAACAAGATCCTGATCAATGCTTTTGCGGTCAAAATAGGGCCGCAACAAACCCTTTTCAATGCGACCAACAATCCGCTTGTCACCATAATCCGGTGACCATGCCGATAATTCAGCCTCCACCAAATTGGGTGGACGTCGGTAGATCGGGTAGGCGTAGGTTTTGGACTGAATAAGAGAACCTCGCAACAAGGGTTCATAGTAGGCCGTAACCATGACATCACCTTGTTGATTGCTGCCAACGGATTGAAAAAGCCAATAGTTTTTCTTTAGATGATCCCTAAAGGGAATGGGCTCCATGGATTTGGCCGCTTCTGCCAGATCTTTGCAAGCGGCTACCATTTCCGCTGCAGTATAAATCTGCGGACCAAATCGTACCTGCGCGTCTGGTTGAAGTTTTTCATAATAACCAACGCTGGCCTCCAAAGCCGTGGCCCAGGAGGCCAATTCAGCATCCTGCTGCAAAACGTTGGCTACTTGAGACCAAGCAACCGGCTTCAGGCTGTTTTCATCCGTAACCGTTACTTCAGGGGCCGACGAACACCCCGCGATCATGAAAAACAGGATCGCCAGTAGTGTTCGCGGCCATTGAAACCGGAATGGATTGAGTGCTGTTGGGCTCACAGAACGCTTTTGGCCACCTCGTCAGGTTGTTGAATGGCAGAAAGATACCAGTTCGGGTTGGACGAGCCAACCGGGCGGGTAAAGGTCCAATACTCCTCTGCCATAACCGTGGCATTGGGGTTGCCATGCATGAGATTGCCCGTTACATCGGTTTCGTATTCCACCATTTCTACCAAAAAGTGAACGGTAAGCCAGTCATCGCCAGACTCCTGCCACGCCTCGGTAATTTCGGTGGTCTGAAAGCGAATTTTCTCCACGATATCCCGGCGACCAGCAGCCTGACGCTGCCTAGCCTGTGTTTCGATCAAAGACCACATGCGATCCGTGAGCAGAGGACGAAGACGGTCAACGCTCCAGTCGCTCCAAGCCCCCTGAATCTGTTGATAAGCCGCTTTGGCCCCATTCAGGAACTGAGTTTCGTTGAAGTTAGGATCCATACTGCGGATGTTTGCCAAACCTTGATCCACTTCGTTGATTGTATCGGCTTTTGCAGAAGATCCCATGGAAAAGGTCTTAGGTAGCTCGGTTCCCTGGTATTGTGTCGTGTTGTTAAAACCTGTTTCTGGGAGAGGTTTTTCAAGGGAAACTGGCTTCCAGTTGTGGCTATTGTCTGGCATTGGTTGCGGAGATTTTGAACCCTTAAAGCGGCTCCACAAAAACCAAAGGATACCACCAAGCAAAAGGATTTCCAAAAGACCGAAACCGCCGCCGCCTCCTCCTGATCCGAAAAGCATGGAACCCAGCAATCCACCAAGCATGAAACCACCGATCCCCCCTAAAAGACCAGAACCAAACCGCGAGGCAAATCCTCCCGCTGGGGCCTGTGTGGCCGTTGGTGCTGGCGTGGTTGAACGGGCGGTGGATTGGGGCGCATCCGCACGGGGTGTGGCTTGGCGCGGAGTTGAAAAACTACGCGAACCTCTGGATCCCACAGAGCTGCCACCACCAAACCGTTGTGCCTCAGCTTCATCTGGCAGAAGGGTGATCATGGTAAATCCCGCCAGTAACAGAATGGAAAACCATGTGATCAATGATCTCTTTTTCATGTTTTTTTTCTCACTTTCTTGTTGATGCCGTTGACGAATTTAAGGATGTCCAAAGCAATTCAGCCAAATGTCGTACTTGAATTTTAGAGCCGGTGTGACGCAAACCGGCTTCCAAGTGCAATAGGCAGCCGGGATTGCTGGCTGCGACACAATCTACTCCGCTTGCGATGAGAGCCTCAATCTTTGCGGCCCGAATGGCTTGGCTACGTTGGGGATAACGAAGCATGTATTCCCCTCCCGCACCACAGCATGAAACGCTGGTTTGCTCCAGATGTTCGACGGGTAGTGCGTCCACTAATTTCCTTGGCTCTTTAATGATACCTAAACCGAATCGGGTTTGGCAATGATCCTGATAGGTCATGCGTATAAAATTCATGGGACCAAAGGTGACGGGTTGGCTCAGAAGGTGTTTGGTTAAATAAACGGTGAGATCCTCGGTTTTGGCGGCCAGTTCCTTGGCTGGAGCGGCATAGTCTGGATCATTGGCCAAAGCGCGCGCGTAACTGCGCACAGTAACGGCGCATAGTGCGCTGTCACACAGTACGGTATCGACAGAACCTGCGGCCAAAAAGGCATCTAGAGTGCGTTTGGCTTGGCGCAAAAAGGCTGGACGGTTGCCGGATTCGCGAAAGGGTGCGCCGCAACAACCAAACCCTTGCCAAACCGTCACATTGGCACCAGTAAGAGCCAGAAGATTGGCGGTGGCCGGTCCCGTGCGTGGATGAAACAGGCGGGCCATGCAACTACAGAGCAGTGCCACGCGGGGTTTGTCGGTAGAGGTCTCTGCCGGAAAGTCGGGTATGGGATCCTTGGGACGTGCTTCAGGCAGCAGGGATTCCAATTTGGCTAAGGCTGGCATGAAGGTCTCTAGTCGATCTTTTTCTCGTAGCCACTGTTGCAGACCGCTGGATTGATATAAGGCTAACCCATAAGCGGCTAGGGCGGTTAGGCGGTGGCTGTTGGTGATCCAATGGACCATTCGACTGATGGGAGTTGGGGGGATGGGAGTCTGTTGTCGGACCAGTTGGACCAGTTTGGCGGGTCGGACGCCTGCCGGACAGCTTGCGTGACAGGCGCGACAGAGAAGGCAACGAGAGAGGGCTTCGCTGGCCTCTGCTTTGCTCAAAGTATTGGATGCCAGGGCTAGGACAATGGAAACCCGGCCACGTGGGGATTCGGTTTCGTCGTTATCGACTCCATAAGTGGGGCAATGGGGCAGG
>JADFYY010000134.1:2899-7596 GCA_015232825.1 Magnetococcales bacterium | reverse complement strand
TCACCTTTTATGCCTCAATTCCGATAGAGTAATATTGATTGTTGCACAATCGATTTTCTACCCACTTTACATTAAGGAATTGAGGGATTCCAATGGATTTGCCACCGTCCACCCCACCCGCATTTTCCCCATCCACACCAGAGGCCACAGTACAGGTCGCAGACCTACAACGGGAAGTGCGCTATTTGCGTTTTTCGCGAAATCTGACTCGGGAATTTGTCCAGAGTACCGGGGGTCTTAAAAAGGTGATGGCATCCATCTTTGAAAAGATTCTTGCCACCATGGATGCCGAAGCTGGCTCACTCTGGCTCACCGACGAAAGATCTGGGACCAACATCTGTCACCAAGCCGAAGGTCCAGCCAAGACCCGCATTCTGGGTCTACGTCTTCCGCTCAAAAAAGGGATCGTTGGGCAGGTGATCGCCAACAACAAACCAGACGTGGTACTCAACTGCGCAGCAGATAGTCGCTTTGATGCCCAGGTGGACCAAAAATCCAACTTCAAAACCGAATCCATGATCTGCGTTCCCCTGACAGACCGAGGGGCGGCCTTCGGGGCCATTCAGATCATCAACAAACGATCCGGTTTTCAAAAACGGTTTACCGAGGAAGACCAACGACTGGCAGAAGACATTGCCCTCTCGGCCTCCATCGCGGTGCGCAACGCCCGATTGCTCGAAACCGAAAGCCGCGTCAAGGAGATGAACACCTTGATGGAGGTCTCCCGGCAAATCAGCTCCACCGTGGACATGGATCAAGTACTGCATCTGGCGGTCAGCCTAGCCGGGGATTTGGTAGAGATTTCTATGGCATCGGTGGCACTGGTGGATGAGAGCAAAGGAAAACTGTTTCTGGCCGCCATTTCCGGCGAAGTTAAGGTTGAACCAGAGGCTGAGTGGCAAATCACCCTGTTGTCCATGCTGGAACAGGTACGCCAATCCAAAAAACTGACCTATATCCCAGACGCGCCAGCCTGGGAGGCCCAACAGCAAGGCCAAGCAAACGCCTGGACCGGATATCTAAAAAAAAGGGGGGCGGTCGCGGCCTGGGCCTCTCCTCTGGCAGATGGCGAAGGGGTGCTTGGTGTGTTGTGGATGGAGAGCGAAATCAAAAATTTCGCCGCTGGCTCCAAGTCGGACATGATCACCATTCTGGCCACACAAGTCACGGTGGCATTGCGCAATGCCAGTCTGTTCAATCGCATTCCCTTTGCCGACGCCTTGGGCAGTATCGGCGAAACCGGCAAAAAATGGGCGGCAGGATGGCGCAAATGGACCCTGCTGGCCGGGGTTTCGGCAACTCTCATGTTGGGCCTTCATGTTCTGCCGGTATTTCGTTCGGTTTCTGGCGACTGTTTGGTGGAATCCCGTTTTGGTCAAGGGGTCTATCTGCGCGTGGCTGGACGCATCCAACAAACCCTGGTCAAGGAAGGGGATCGGGTCAAGGCTGGAGATATTCTGGCCAAGGTGGATGATCTCCCCATTCGCTTGCGACTGGTAGAAGCAGAATCCAGGCTGGCCATTCTAGAAAGACAGATTGTCGAGGCCAAGGCCATTTCTGATGCGACAGCCATGGGTCGGGCGTTCATCGAACGAATCGCCGCCAAAGCCGCCCTGGATCAAGCCAGACTGGACATGGAAAAGATCGACGTTCGCGCCCCCATCGACGGGGTGATCTTAACCGCCAAGCCCGAAGAGTTGGTGGGGCGTGAGTTTGCCTTGGGCAACGAGCTTTTGCGGGTGGCCGATCCTGAGAACTTTACCGTTGTCGTCAACATCCCAGAACCCGATGTCATGGATGTTCAGGCCGGACAAAAGGTGCATGGTGTGCTGAAATCCCGCCCAGGCAAAGGGTTCATGGGCGAAGTGGTCCATGTAGGCCGGGCCTATGCCGTACCGTTGGAGGCCTTGGAAAAAGGGGTGGCCAGCACCGCGCAACCCGAAGGATTCATAGCTGAAATCAAGGTAATCGAAAAGGACATCCCCTTGCGTCCCGGCATGACAGGTCGGGCTTCTATCAGCACCCCAGAGGTCTCGACCATGACGCGCTTTTGGCGTCGTGTGGTTAATGTCTGGTCGTTTTGGTTTGGGGGGAGGTAATCCTTTGACCGCCCCGGCTCCATTACGCACGGAACTCAAAATCCGCAAGCTGGTCCAGCGTGGCGAAGTGACCTACGTCATCAAAGAACCGGACAAGCAGACCTATTACCGTTTCAGTGAATCGCAACACCTGATGCTTACCCTCTTTGACGGCAAAAAAGAGCCGGATGTTCTAATCCGTGCCTTTGACGAAGCCAGCGAAGAGTATGAATACGACCTGGAAGCTTTGATGGAACTGATTGCTTCTGCCAAAAATTTCCGCCTTTTGCAACGCAGCAAAGAAGAAGAACGGGCCGCACTGATAGAAAAGCTCAAGGAGACCCGCAAAGGACGATTCCTGCAAGCCAAGGGATCCTTGATGAATATGCGGTTTCATTTACATGATCCCAGTGCCTTTTTTGACCGCATTCTGCACAAAATCCAATGGCTCTGGACCACGCAAGGGGTCTACGCCTCTCTGCTGCTGATTGGCGTGGCATTGTTCATGGTGATCCTGCAATTTGACCGATTCAGCACGGATTTTGAACGGGTCTTCTTTTTTGCCAAGCAGGGTGGCTGGAATGCCCTCAGCATCTGGATGGTCACTCTGGGGGCCATTGCCTTCCATGAAATGGGCCATGGGCTCACCTGCAGACACTTTGGCGGGGATGTGGATGATATGGGATTTTTGCTGTTGGCCTTTCAGCCCTGTCTGTACGCCAATGTCAACGATGCTTGGCTGTTTGAGAACAACCGCCACAAACTCTATGTCGCCTTAGCCGGGGTGTGGATTGAGTTGGTTTTGTGTGCCTTTGCGGTCTTCATCTGGACTCTGACCGATGTCGAGACCTTGATCGGGCGCATCTCTTTCATTCTTGTGACTGTGGCCACGGCCTCTTCGTTGTTTCTCAACCTCAACCCACTGATGAAATTTGATGGCTATTATATATTAAGCGATTATCTGGAGATCCCAAACCTGCGTCAGAATGCCATTGACTGGTTCTCCTACAGCCTCAAGAAGAACCTGCTTCACTTAAACGTCACCCCCCCGTTCACGCCAGACAGTCGGGAGAGACGGATCTATTTTAATTACGGCCTCCTGATTGTGGTCTATCTCACGATCATGATGTCCGGTTTGGCCTTGATGGGTTATGGTGCCCTTGCCGATACTTACGGCTTCTGGGGGGTCATTTTTTTTATGGTGCTGTTGTTCAAGCTCGTCAAGATGATGACGGGAACATGGCTAACCACCATGAAGGAGTGGATCATGAAAACGCTTTTTTCCTCACCAACCAGACGGGCCGCCTCGGCAAGCCTGGGATTGATCTTTCTGTTGGCCCTGTTTTTGTGGCAACCGAAGGTGATCATTCTGACAGCCGGAAAGGTGGATGCCGAAACTTTCGCGATTCACGCCCCAGAGAGCGGCTTTGCGACCCATGTGGCCTACCGAAATGATCGTACTTTAAGCGGCCAAGCTGGCGAGCCCTTATTCTCCCTGCAATCCCCAGAGATGGAACTGGAGTTGAGCCGTTTGCAAGCACGCCTAGAAGGGATGACGATTGATCGCAATGCCGCCATGAGTCAGGGAAATCGCGCCAAGATCCAACATGTTGATATTGAGTCTAACAGCTTGCGCGAACAGATTGGTGGATTAAAAAAGCGTCTCGGTCAACTCTCCGCTCCGATTCCAATTGGCAAGTGGCAGGTGGACGGACCACCGCCCTTGACCCTCACCGGTCGTTATTTTGCGCGTGGCGAGACGGTCCTCACACTGGTTCCCATGCACAAACGACGCATCAACGTCATTTTGGAGCAATCAGATCTCTCCATGGTCCACGAGGGTGACTTTGCCAGAGTACGCATAGCCGGGGCACCAGAGACCATTTTTTCCGCAACCGTGCAAACTGTCACCCCAGTGACCAAACAAGAGGGACCAAACCGTCTGTTTCAGGTTCGCCTGGAGATAAGCATCCCAGAGGGAATCCGTCCGCCCCCTTCTGGCCTGAACGGGGAAGTCAAAATTGAAGGGGAACGCGCTCCCTTATGGGCACACCTTTTGCGCCCCATTCGCGCCACCTTGCGCACAGACCTATGGATTTAATTAAAAAGGAGAAGCCATTCATGAAAATCGGGATGTTTATCCTGCTCTGCGCTTTGTTTGGTATCAGCCTTGACCCATCCCTTGCGCAAGAAGGCGTTGGGGATCAATCCCTCAATGCGCGTGGCGTGGTATTGCCCGTGCGTCAATCCAAATTGAGCCTCACCCAATCTGGAGCCATCATGGCTCTGCCCATGGAAGGCGCAGTGGTGAAAAAAGGGGAGTTGCTGGTCCGCATCAACGATGCCTCAGCCAAAGAGAGCCTCGCCAAGGCCAATGCCTCCTTAGCCGGAGCCAAACTCAAACTAGAACAGGCCGTCCATGCCCAGGAAAAAAATAAGCGTCTGCACAAAGAGAAAATTCTTTCTGACATGGCGTTAGAAGAGGGCAACTATGGCATCACGCAAGGAAAGATCGCGGTGGATCAATCCAACTCCGAAGTGACCTCAGCCCGTCTGGCCATGGAAGGGACCAAGCTGTTTGCCCCCTTTGACGGGGTGGTGACACGGGTGACCGCCCAC
>JADFYY010000134.1:0-2800 GCA_015232825.1 Magnetococcales bacterium | reverse complement strand
ACCTCAGCCCGTCTGGCCATGGAAGGGACCAAGCTGTTTGCCCCCTTTGACGGGGTGGTGACACGGGTGACCGCCCATCTTGGGGAGTGGATCGGGGCCGGGGCTCCAGCTTTGGAACTGGTGGATCTAACCCAACTGGAAGTCAGCATTGATCTCCCGCCCGACTCTTTAGCTGGCTTGAAGATGGGAGCAGAAACAGAAATTTTTATTAATAATCAAAAATCTGGCACAGCCAAGGTGCGGACCATTCTGCCTCTGGTGGATGCGGCCAGCGGTCTGCAGCGGGTCATTTGGAGCGTCACCCCAGATCCAGGTCAGATGATGGCGGGACGCTACGTCACCCTGGGTCCGTGGAACGGCAAAGGAGCGAAACCATGACACGACCGGCTTTCTGGTTGACTTTTCTGGCATTCACCTGTGCCAATCCAGGATTGCTATCCGCCAACCTGTTTGATGCAGAGGAGATGAATACCCCTGTCATGACCTTGCAATCGGGTGAGGAGACCTTGACCCTGGATACCACGCTGGCCATTGCCTTGCGAGATAACCTGGGATTGATCTCCAAAGAGGTCCAATTGCAGGGCAAGGAGGCCTCTGCAACCGCCTCGTTTCGCAAGATGCTGCCCACGGTTGCCGTCAGTTCCAGTCGAACGGACATCTTGCGCAACACGACGTTATATGGTTCCAAAGCCGAAACCTTTAACACCTCCTTGACCCTGACGCAACCGATCTATCGAGGTGGGGCACTGGTAAGCGGTTGGCAATCGGCGGATGCGCAACGGGAGCAGGCCCAACTGGATCTTGTCCACACAGCCCGCACTCTGATCAAGGATGTCAAGGCGGCTTGGTACTCTTTGTTGGAAAAAAACCAACTACTCAAAGAGGCCGAGGCGGCCATGGATCGGTTGCATCAACATGAGAAAAATGCCCAAGCCTTTTTCCGGGAAGGTCGCATCTGGCGCAATGAGATTTTACAAGCTGGAGTAAAGGTGGCCCAAGGGGAACAAAATCTCATTGGTGCGCGGAATCAGGTTGAACTGGCCCGCGCAGAACTCAACCGGTTGATGCGCCGACCATTGGATCATCCTCTGGATGCCCAAGGTGCATTGACCTGGATACCCCTGGAATGGACGCTAGAAAATGCCTATGCCCACGCACAGACCCATCGCACCGACCTGAAAAAGGCTCGTTTGGACATTCAAGTCGGCAAACTCAATGAAGTCTCCACCGCTTCCACCACCCTGCCCTCGGTGAATTTTACCGGAACCTATGCCGTGGCAACCCCAGAGATGAATTATCATGAAAACGACGCCACCCTGACAGCGGTTCTCACCATGAACTGGACGGCCTGGAACTGGGGTCAAACCTCGCAGGAGGTGGCTGCAGCCAAGGCAGCCACTTACAAGAGTCAGCTCACCTATGATGACCAGATACAATCGGTTCTACTGGAAACCCGTAAGGCCTTTCTTACAGCCAAGGAGTCTGCCTTGCGCGTTGAGGTACTCAAAAAGAGTTTGAATCAATCCGAAGAGAACTACCGTGTCAACCAGATCCGTTATCAAGAACAACTCGGTTCTGCCACAGACGTACTGGATGCCATGGATTTATTAACCAGCACCCGCAACAATCACACTTCCGCACTGGCCGCCTATCTAACCGCCATGGCCGCATTGGATCTGGCGATTGGCAAAGGTGCAGAGGAGATGGAGACCAAACAACCATGAGCAAACCCGAAGAAGAGACGACATGGCGGAGGATGATCCGTTCCCCTTATGACAAAGAGATCACCTTACAGATGGACAATGGCACCATTCTGATGGGATCTGCCAAAAACTTGAATGCCGAAGGCTTTTTTCTTGCCATGGACATCACGCAATACACCCCCGATCTGATTGGGATGCACGGGAATTTCCTGGAGGATCTTCATGGGGAAAAAGTGACCATCCCCTGTCAGATTGTCCGCGTCACCGATACGGGTGTTGGAATCCAATTTATTTTCTAAACGATAAACAATGAATTTATTTTGGCCATGAATCATTTTTTCCTTGCCATTTTTTATGCTTTTTTACTAGGATTCATCTCAAGTCAAATTCAGCAACGATGACAGAGCAATACTGGCAGCCACACCAACCTTGAAGGAGTGACTCATGCTGAACTTTTTTTCCTCTTCATACCTCTGACCTGCCTCTAAACGATCTGGGGGGATCGTTATCCAATCTGCCTTCCCCAAATTCAGCCCACCTATTCCTCGATTATGTTAACATCGGAGGTTTACATGCTGCTCTTCTTTTCATGCCCATTTGATTAACAAATGGAATCATCTAACGTTTCCGGCTTGCATTGAACTTAACTCAATAAACTTGGAGAAAAATCATGTCAGACAAGAAAAAGAAAAAAGTTGAATCGCACAAAGTTGAGCAATTAGAAGACCGCATTGCTCCTGCGATGATTGGTGGGGAATTAGGCTCAATCGCGACAGACATGCCACCACCGCCGCCAGATGGCGGATATATGCCGCCGCCTCCACCGCCTCCGGGTATGGATATGCCGCCTCCACCGCCTCCGGGTATGGATATGCCGCCTCCACCGCCTCCGGGTATGGATATGCCGCCTCCACCGCCGCCTCCTATGGGTGGTGAGTACATGCCTCCTCCACCGCCGCCTCCTATGGGTGGTGAGTACATGCCTCCTCCACCGCCGGATGGCATGATGCCTCCTCCTCCTGGAATGTATCCGCCGGGTATGCCTCCCATGCCAGGGCCTGACGGCATGATGCCGCCTCCTCCTGGCGTGGATCCGC
>JADFYY010000133.1 GCA_015232825.1 Magnetococcales bacterium | reverse complement strand
GCCAAACCATGCTGGAAGGTGATGGGGTGAGAAGACTTTATGTTGGCTCTTTGAACTCGGTATCAACCGATATTTTTGCCGATGATCTGGATTACGTGGCTTTGGGTCATCTTCATGTGCCTCAGAAGCTTGGCAAAGAGGAAACCAGACGCTACAGCGGTTCCCCCTTGCCGGTTGGATTTGGGGAGGCTGGAAAGACAAAATCACTTTGCATGGTCGAATTCGATGAGGGGAGAGTTTCGGTCAATTTGCTTCCGGTGCCGGTTTTTCAAAAATTGGAACGCATCAAGGGAAACTGGCAAGAGATTTCATTTAGGATTCGTGAGCTTAAAAAACTCAAAACAGAAATTTGGCTGGAGGTCACCCTTGTTGGCGATGAGCGGATTGGTGACTTACGGGACCGCTTAGAGAGCGAGGTGGCACTCTCTGCATTGAAACTCCTGTGTGTGAAAGATGAATGGATTTTAAACCATCATCTCAACCCGACTCACGCCGATGAAACCCTCGAAGAGATGAATGAGTGGGATGTCTTCAAGCGACGTCTTGCCGCATCCACTTTCTCCGATGCGCAGAGAGTTGAATTGACAAGAGCCTATGAGGAAATTATCCAGTCGTTCCATGATGACGATTTACGCGCCGAATAGGGACAAAGAGCCATGCAGATTCAACAGGTGCGTTTCAAAAATTTGAATTCTCTGGTCGGCGAATGGACAATTGATCTCACCCATCCTGCCTTTGTTTCGGACGGGATTTTTCTGATCACAGGTCCAACAGGGGCAGGTAAAACCACGATTTTTGATGCCATCTGTCTGGCTTTGTTTGGAAGGACACCCAGACTTGATAAAATCAGCAAAAGTGACAATGAAATTATGTCGCGTCAGACCGGTGACTGTTTTGCCCAGGTGACATTCAAGAGCCATATCGGTCATTACTGTTGCACCTGGAGTCAGCGTCGAGCGCGTGACAAGGCTAGCGGGGCGTTGCAACAACCCTCTCATGAAATTGTCGATGCGGATACCAATACGATTCTTGAAAGCAAAATAACCGCTGTTGCTAAATACGTGGAATCGGTCACGGGGATGGATTTTGACCGTTTCTCCCGCTCCATGCTGCTTGCCCAGGGGAAATTTGCTTCATTTTTGCAAGCCAATCCTGGAGACCGGGCGGAAATCTTGGAGCAGATCACTGGAACAGAAGTTTATAGCCAGATTTCAAAGCGGGTCCATGAACGCCGAGGAGTGGAGCAAAAGAAACGGGAGTCTCTGGAGGAAGCTTGTGAAACCATTCAACTGCTCGAAGAGGAGAAGGAGTGGGAACTGAGTCGAAATCTGGTTTATGGAATTCTGCTCGATGAGGCGTTGATCAATCGCAGTCGGCAAACTGAACAAGCCCTAGCATGGTTGAACAGGCTCGCAGGCCTGGAAAGTGAGATTCAGTTCATCCAGGAAGGCAAACTGGCTTGGCAGCAAAAATGGGAGGCGTTTGCTCCTAGGCGCGAGCGGCTCTTGCGGGCGAACAAGGCCCAGGAATGGACCGCTTCACATGCCAAATTGAAGATGTTGCGTCAGGCCCAAGGGGCTGAGCAGATTCAACAAGATGCCTGTGTGAAGCGTGTGCCAGAGGCCAAGGAGAGGGTTCGACAGGCCGAGGAGTCCATGAATTTGGCCAAGACTCTGCTTGAGCAAAAAAAGGTCGAACAAAAAATGAGTGCCGTTGTCATTCGTCAGGCTCGTGAGTTGGATGTCGGGATTCGAGAAAAAATGGGGCCGATCCGGGAGGCCGATAGAGAGCTTGGGGTGTTGAAAAAACAGTTCGATGCCGCCCGAATTGAGCAGGAAAAAGAGTGCAAGGTGTTGGCTGATCAAAGGGGTACTCTTGCCGAGGTGGTGAAAACCTTAAGTGCCGTTCAAATGGATGCAGGACTGGTTGAGCATTTGACCGGGATTTGCTCACGTATGGATGTGTTGAAGGGGTATCATGCCCAATCAATTGCCAAGGTGGCGGTCGTTGGTGCGACTCAAGGACAATTGGAGCGTTTCACCCGGCTTTGGCAAGAACGGGATGCGGCATGGACGCAATGGAAAGAAAAGCTTGCAATTACACACAAGAGTTTGGCCGATCAGGAAATTGCCCTAAAAAAGGCTTTGATAATCAGACGGAATATCCTGGAGACCGAAAAGACAATAAATAGTGAACAGCTTCTTGGCCAAGAGACAAAACTGGTTTCTCTGACGCAAGAGCGGGACACGCTTGAATCACACCTTGCCACCGTCAAGGTGATTCAGAGTTATGATAAAGCCAGAACTCAACTTCAGGATGGTCTTGCTTGTCCATTGTGCGGTTCCACAGAGCATCCGTTCACCATGGGGACTGTTGTTGTGCCAGTATCCGATGAAATCGCGACTGAGTTGAAGCGCGTTCGGGATGAATTGAAGCGAGTCAATGACACGGTGAACGCTTTGCACATTGCGCAAGGGAAAGTAACTGCGGCACTGGAACAGGTTGTTGCGCGTTTGCAGCTCTATTCGGATGAAGAGATGGATGAATCTGTCAATACTCCTGTGCTTGCTGTGGATGTGTTGGAAAAGGAGATTGGGATCAATCGGGATGCTCTTGAGAAGATCAAGGAATCGGTTGTCAAGACCGAACTAGAGAGAGCAGATGCGGCCATGCAAAAAGAGGTGACAGCCCAAAAAAGGCTGCGTGAAGAGCAAGAGATTGCTGAACTTCAAAAAAAATGTGCTGAATTATTGACTGAACTGGAGCAAGAGCTAGTTGTTTATGGTGTAGTTGCGCCATCCCCAACGATTCTGGATAAAATTCGTGTCGAATTGACCAAAAAACGGGATCAATGGGTCGCGCTCAACCATCAAAAGATCACCTTAGAGACGGAAATATCCAAACACAAGATCAACATAGAGCATCGGGCCGGTTTGATTAATAAACAGGATGATGATATTAAAATAAAAAATCAATTTCTCGTTATGCTTCAGCAGGATCTGGATTTATTAAAAAAACAACGATTTGAACAGTTTGGTGACAAAAATCCAGATGTTGAAGAGACTCGATTGGCGATAGAGGTCGAAGTGATGGAAAAGGAGGTCCATAGTGCCAATGCGCGTTGGGAGTCCGCCAGAATCGAACTGAGCAAACTGGAAAGCAGGCTGGTGGATTTGGTGCGTTCCATGGCTGAGAGAAGGGGGTCGCTTGATCAAGAAGAGTCAACATTTTTGCGTGGAATCCGCGAGAGCGGGTTTGAGGATGAAAAGGATTTTATGGCGTCGTGCTTGCAAGAGAACGAACGTAACTCATTGACAAGCATTGAAAAACAGTTATCCAACGAAGAGATTGAATTGCGCACCAAAGAAAATGAAAAGATCGGTCTGTTAGAAAACGAGCAACAAAAGCGCGTCACCGATCAACCACGAGAGTCGTTGAAAGGGGTCTTGAACACCTGTGAGACCAAACAGAGAGACCTGCAGTGGAAGATTGGTGAAATTCGTCAACAGTTGAAATCCAATGATGATTTGAAACAGACCCAACTGGGGAATCTGCGTAATCTTGAGGTTCAAAAGCGTGAGTGTCAGAGGTGGGAGTTGTTACATGACCTGATTGGATCTGCGGACGGGCAAAAGTATCGTAATTTTGTGCAAGGGTTGACCTTTGAGCGGGTATTAAAAAACGCCAACCAGCAGTTAAAATGGATGACGGATCGATATTGGATGGTTCGTGATGACAAAGAACCTTTGAATATCAATATTCTTGATCAGTATCAAGCGGGGGAGAAGCGTTCCACCAAGAATTTGTCTGGTGGTGAAACGTTTATTGTGAGTCTTGCGCTGGCATTGGGGTTGTCCAACATGACCAGCAAAACGGTGCGGGTGGATTCATTGTTTCTGGATGAAGGATTTGGTACGCTGGATGAAGAGGCCTTGGAGACCGCATTGGCCATGCTAGCCGAGTTGCGGCGGGACGGCAAGTTGATTGGGGTGATTTCGCATGTTCACGCCCTCAAAGAGCGAATTCGCACCCAGATTCGTGTTCAACCGCACTCTGGCGGGAAAAGTCGGTTGTCTGGTCCGGGATGTTCGTCATGAAATCTATTGCTTTGAATTTTGACAGAATAGTACTGAATGGTCCGGTATTCATTACGGATCATGGCAGACCTGCGTATGTGTTACTAACTTTCGACGAGTATAAAAGAATTACCGGCAAGCGAACAAAGATCGCCGATCTTTTGGCAATGTCAGGCATTGAGGACATTGAATTCGAAATTCCGCAATTCCGCGACGTTGCGCAACCGGAGGATTTTTTTTGATGTACCTAGTTGATACTAACGTCATATCAGAGTTGCGGAAGAAACGTGGCCGATTTTGAGCCAACCGGTGTTCCGATTCTCAATCCATGGGTCAGTCCATGATCTACGCCAAATTTTCAGAGGTCATGCCACAAAAAATCAATCTTGGCAGAATCACCTCACCGATGCGGTCCACCCGGATTCTGGCCAACGAAGCATAAGGTACGGTGATGCGGGAGAGATGATTGAGAGGGGTAAGCAGTACCAGACTAAGCAAAACCCGAATCACGCCACCATGGGCGACAATGAGGATGTTTTGTGAGTTGGAATCCAAGAGAATTTCATCCCACACGGTTTGCAAACGACTCTGCACATCCCCAAGATTATCCCCGCCGGGTGGTGGGTTGGCGAGGGGATCTTTCCAAAAACGGGTGAGATGGTCGCCATCTGTTGCCAGGATTTCGGCAGAGGTGCGTCCTTCCCATTGACCAAAACTCATCTCCCGCAAGCGAGGTTCGATGGCCGGGGTCACATTCAGTCGTTGTCCCAAGGCTTTGGCGAATTCGGCGCAACGCAGCAAAGGAGAGGTCAGGATCCGATCCCATGGCCCTTGATTCTCAACCGTTGCCCACATGGCCTCCCATCCTTCTGGGGCCAGGGGATCATCCAGCGCACCCCGATATTTGACCCCCCCCACCGGCGCACCATGACGTAATAAGTCGATGGTGATGCTGGTCTCTTCGGGTTTGTTTTTATAATCTGGAGGGATCATGCTGGCCTTGTTTGCATGAGTGCGCAGGCGGTACGCAATAAGGGCAGGGCGGCCAAGGCTCCTGTACCTTCTCCTAACCGCATGTCTAAGTTGAGGAGTGGTTGGACTTCCAAACTGCGGAAAATGGCATATTGCCCCGGTTCGGCAGATCGATGACCAAAAAACAGCCAGGGTTTGAGAGGCGGATGGATGGTTATGGCTAGCAATGCGGCAACGGAAGCACAAAATCCATCCACAATCGCCACGATGCCAAGTTGCCCACAGGCCACATAAGCCCCACATAAGGCAGCAATCTCAAAACCACCCAGTCGGCGCAATACGTCTAATGGCATGGAGAAGAAACGTTGATGATGGTTCACGGCGTCCTGAATGGCCGTCGCTTTGAGGGTCATGAGTTCTGCATTAATGCCAGAACCCGGACCGGCCACGGTTTCAGGGGGCATACCGAGCAAAGCACAAGCCAAGGCACCAGCAGAAGTGGTTTTGCCAGATCCAAGTTCACCGCCGATGAAAATGCGTACACCAGCCTCGACGGCTCGCTCTACGGCACTTCGGCCTGCGTTCAAGGCCGTGGCTAATTGATGCTCGCTCATGGCAGAGGTTTGTCTGAAATCCGCTGTACCGTGGCCAGCACGGTTACGAATGAGTCCGGGCAAAGGACCAAGATCATGAATCAATCCAACATCCACCACCTCGTAACGGATACCCAACGACTGGCACATGACAGCACTGGCACTCGTGCCATTTAAACAGTTGCGGACAAAAGCAGACGATTGCTGCGGCAACATGCCTGAGATACCAGCAGCCGAAATTCCGTGGTCAGCGGCAAACAGGGTGAGCTGACAAGGATCAGCCGATGGATCCAATCGTTTTTGCATGGCCGCCATTCGTTCGGCGATTTCCGCCAATACGCCCAGTGCGCCTGGAGGGCCAGATAAATTGGAAAATTGATCATGAGCAGCTTTGGCGGTTGATGCGCAGGGTGTTTTGATCGGTTGATGCAGCCAGGAAGAATGCACGTTTTTCTCCAACGGTCTTTTTTAGTTTAGCACAATTGTTGTGTATTAATTTGATATGGAATTTTTGATAATTTTCGTTCGCTATGATCCTGCCATTAAGCTAAAATAAATTTATACTATTTCTGTCAGCACTGCCAGTATTTTTTAGGATCCGGTTTTCTTTCTATCGTAAACGTGCATGCAGGATGTTGACAAGAACCAATCCCCCAGGATAGGATATTGACCCATGAACAAACACGCCTGCCATTCTGAAATTATCACGCGCCTGAAGCGCGCCTCCGGTCATCTGACCAAGGTGATCGCCATGATCGAGGCCGAGGAGGAGTGCGAGAAGGTGGCCCAGCAACTCCAGGCTGTTACCAGTGCCATGGTGGCCGCCAAACGCCAGTACGTAACCGACCACATCGAAAATTGCCTGGATATCCAAGAGGGCATGGCTATGCGTGATGTCATTGGACAGGTAAAATCTTTGAAAGCCATGGCCAAATATTTATAGATCATTCACTTTCCGCATTGCGGATCATACCACAAAAAGGAGGTCCAATCTATGCCAGTTTTGTCAATCCCCTCTCATGGACAACAGGGTGGCCCTCTTCTGCCGCATGCTACGGGATATGTGGAGATCAGCGTTTTCGAGACCGATGTTCCACCGCATTTCCGACTTTATTTCTTTGACGAGGCGATGCAACCCGTTGCCCCGCCCGCCGCCGACTCTGTGACCATGGAAACAGAACGTCCAGGGGATATCCGTCAGCGGTTCCGATTTCAAGGTAAGGGTGAATTCCTGGACTCCTGCACCAATATTCCAGAACCTCATGAGTTTTTGGCACGAGTGGAGCTGGATGGGAGACGCCAGCAGTTGGCCACCCTTTTCACCGAGGAAGGTCACGATCATGACCATGCGCATGGCGATGTAGAGCATGGTGTTCACGGTGGACCCGTAATCGCCCACGCCGATGGTCTGGTGGAGATCAGCGTCTTTGAAACCGGGGTTCCGCCCCATTTTCGGCTCTATTTCCAGGACAACCAGAGTCAGGCGGCCCGTACCCTAACCGCTGAGGAGATCACTCTAACCACTGTGCGCCCAAACGGAGTTGAGCAAATCTTTTACTTTCGCCAGGAGGGGGAGTTCCTGGAATCAACCAAAGAGATCCCGGAACCACATGAATTCGAGGCGCGTCTGGACATCCAACGGGAAGACGGGCGGCAATTGCTGGTCACGCCTTTCACCGAGGAGGGGCATACTCACGGGGAAGTCGGTCATCATGCGGATGCCCACAGTCACGGGGATCATGGGCATGGAGACGACCATGGACACGATCACGGCGGAGGCGGTCTGTTAGGCTGGTTGAAGGGAACTTTTGCGCATTCCCACGATGTGACTGACAAGGTGGATTCCATCATGGAGTCCAGCGAGAAAGGGATTCGGGTACTCAAAATCTCCTTAGTTGGACTAGGGATCACGGCCTTAATGCAAGTCGTGGTGGTACTTTATTCCGGCTCGGTGGCCCTGTTGGCAGATACCATCCACAACTTCGCCGATGCCGCCACCAGTATTCCCTTATGGATCGCCTTTGCCTTGGCCA
>JADFYY010000132.1 GCA_015232825.1 Magnetococcales bacterium | reverse complement strand
ATGATTACTGTGTGATTACTGGAACAAAAACGGCCACCTTTAGAGTGGCCGTAAGTGCTTGATAAACTTGGTAGCGAGGGGGGGACTTGAACCCCCGACACACGGATTATGAATCCGCAGCTCTGACCAACTGAGCTACCCCGCCATGAAATAAGGAGGCTATTGTAAACGTGATAACGTCAATGGTCAACCCCTGAAGTGCAAGGCAAGAGGGGAATTGTATCTGAAATTTGGTTGACACGTTACTTGAGATGATGGACTCAATCCATTGATCCCCTTGCTGTTTGCTAAAAGTGGGCTTTATTGCGTGGTCTTGAATGAAAAATTAAGACCAAGGGCCGACATTCAGGGGAGAGGAGGTCGAGCCCTTGGTTCGGGACGTGGCAAAACCTGCGTCCCATCCTTGAATTCTATAAATAAAAATATAAGAAACCAAGGGCCGACCTGAGGGGGGGGGTAGGTCTGGCCCTTGGTTTGGGGATGCGATTTGCTGCATCCGGTTTGTTATCGACTGATCCATTCTTGGTCAGTTCGAATTCTTGCTACCAAAATTTTGAGACATCCCTGTCTCTTTTTGTGCATATCCTAATATTGACTATATCATGATTTGTGCCACTTTTTTTTCTCGTTATTTATGCAATATAATCAATAAGATAAAATTCAACTTGAAAAAATGTTGCTGGATGGGTGGGTGAAAAAAATTTTGCACATTTTATGGATCTGTGGGATATATTGGTATATATACCATGTAAATATATATAATTATCAATATGTTGAAAATGGGTGGCGAATTTTTTTACAATTTGTGACAATTGTAAAAAATGCATCTCTTGGTGCCGGGTGGACTAGAGTGTGGGGGCCGGTCGGCCTTTTAATTGTTGCAAACGGTAGTTGAGGGTTTGACGTGAGACCCCAAGCAGGTTTGCAGCCACGCTTTTGTTGCCTTGCGACCGTTCCAAGGCTTCTTCTAGCAGGAGTGTTTCGGCTTCTCGCAAGGTCGGTAACTTGCCGCTGAGTCGTTTGAATGGGTTTTCTTGCGTAAAGGGGGGTACAGAATCTTTTTCTGGGTCATTGCTGTAAACACTGTCCCGGAAACGTTCTAGTGAGAGAATGCCCGATTGATGCCGCGCAACGGCATCAAAGGTGATGGCGCGCAATTCGCGGATGTTGCCCGGAAAGTCATAGGTGTTTAGTAGGTGAAAAAGTTCTGCTGGTGGAATGGGAGGCGTTTTTTTCAGGTTTTTGGCCGCTTCTTCCAGGAATTGTGCGGTCAACAAGGGGATATCTTCTTTGCGTTCCCGTAAAGGGGGAATGCGCACTTGGTGAGAGGACAAACGGAAAAAAAGATCGGAGCGAAAGGTTTTCTCCGCCATCATTGCCTTGAGGTCACGGTTGGTGGCGCAAATGATACGGGCATCGGTTTTCATGTAACCATCGGCCCCTAATGGATAATACTTGCGCTCCTGCAACAAGCGTAGCAATTTGACCTGCGAGGACTCCTTGAGGTCGCCAATTTCATCCAGAAATAAAGATCCTCCAGCCGCCGCTGCAATCAATCCTTCCCGGTTTTCATTGGCCCCAGTAAAAGCCCCCTTGCGATGGCCGAAAAGAGTGTCGGAAAACATGTTGTCATCGAGCCCGGCCACGTTTAAGGCAACCAAAGGCCCGTTGCGGTGGCTCACATTGTGAATCGCCTGGGCAAGGAGTTCTTTTCCTGAGCCGGTTTCGCCAATGATCAATACCGGTTCGGAAGAGGGAGCTATGGCCTCAATGTACTGAAAAACCGCACGCATTTTCCGACTGTTGGTGAGAATGGCGGTAAAGGCTTCGGTGTGTTGCAAAGAGTCTTCTAAAAGATAATGCTTCAAAGTGCCAACCTCCCGGCGCAACGAGCGTACCTCTATGGCCCGTTTGACGCAGGAGATGAAACGGCTGTTTTCCGCTGGTTTAACCAGATAATCAAAAGCCCCGTCCTTCATGCACTGCACAGCAATGGTGACCTCCTGGTTGGCGGTCATAACAATGACCGGAATCTCTGGAAATCGTTCTTTGATCTTGGGAAGCAGTTCCGCTCCAGAAGGATGGGGCATGACCAGATCCAGAACCACAACTGCAGCACTGTTTTCCTCTAAAAAGGCCATAAGCTGACGACCATCGCTCATGGTAACCACTGGCGAGACGTCGGCTGTTTTTAACACAATTTTGGAGCTGAACAAGACGGTTTCTTCGTCATCCACCAGTACGATTGGGGCATTCTTCCTGATTGGTGTGGACATGTTTAGTCTCCGCAAGAGGAATCGGTGTCAAGAGGTAAGCGGACGGTTACTGTGGTTCCGTGCATAAGCTCAGAGACAAATAATAATTCGCCAGCATGGTTTTCGAGGATGGTTTTGGTAATGGAAAGCCCCAATCCCATCCCGCCTGATTCAGTCTTGGTGGAAAAGAAGGGATTTGTCAATTTTTCTATATGCTCTGGTGCGATACCGCATCCCTGATCGCGGAATTGGATCTCTACGTGGCTCTTCTCTTCGTTTATGGAGGTGGAGATATGGATCCCTTGCTGTCGGTTTGACAAAGAGTGCAGCGCGTTTTGAATGATATTGATAAAAGCCTGTTCCAGTTGTTGGGCATTCCCCCGGACGCTGAGCGGCAGAGAAGCTGGCACCAGAATGCAATGATCGGTTGATTCGCGAATCTGGTTTTGCAGAATCATGAGGGCCGATTGGATCGGTTCATGGATATTGATTTTCTGGGTCAAATTACCCTTATCTTGGCGCGCCATGTGTTTTAACCCGCCGATGATGGTTTGGATTTTCTGCGAACTGGTACGTATCCCATTTAATAATTGAGGAACCACGTCCATAACCTCTGCCATGGGCATATCCCCCAGATAAAAGGGACCGGACTGCTTGTGAACCTGTTGCAGAATGGGCAGGGCATCTTCCCAGATCGTCGCAAGAAGCGGGATATTGAACTGGATGGCGTTATTGGGGTTGTTGATTTCGTGGGCCATACTGGCGGATAACACGCCCAAAGAGGCCAGTCGGGCGTTACGTAGAATTGCTTTTTGAGCGCGACGTCGCTCTTCAGCTTCCCGGAACTTGAGAATGCCAAAGGCCAAATTGTTGGCTAGATTCTCTAAAAGCTGGATCTCTTCTTTGTCAAAGGCATCAGGATAGCCACTGTAGATATTGAGTGTTCCCAATGGCAATTGGTCGCCATTGGGCAATGGCAGTGCCAGGGAAGAGGCAAAGCCGCGTCGTGTGGCTTCCTGACGCCATGGAGTGAATTTCGGATCGGTTTGAATGACACGCGAGATGGCAGGCTGACGGGTTTTAAAGGCGGTTCCTGAGGGACCGCATCCGGTTGGGGTGTCATCCCATGTGATGATCATGGTATTTAAATAGCCGTCATCAAATCCATGCTGGGCAATGGGAATGATCCGTTTTTGCGCGTCAAAAGTGGCAAATCCCACCCAAACCATGCGGTAGTCCCCATCCTGGACGATCAATTGGCAAATTCTCTCCAACAGTTCAGCTTCCGATGTGGTTTTGATCATGGCTTCATTGCCATGACTTAAGGTCAGTAAAATTTTGTTGGCCCGTTTGATGGCGATTTCTGCGGTTTTGCGTAAGCGGATGTCTCGTGCAAAGTTGCAGTGGATCTCTTGTCCATCGATATTCAACAGCGTGCTATGGACCTCTAGAGGCAGGATGGTTCCATTTTTAGTTTTAACAAAAGTTTCTATACTTTTGGTAGGTTCTGTTTTGAGGTCGTTCCAGTGGTCTTTCCATTGTTCCATGGTGAAATTGGCGTGGATGTCAAATCCACTCATGCCAAGAAGTTCATCCTTGGAATAACCCACGGCTTTGCACATCGCCTCGTTGACGTAGATGAATCGGCCAGAGGGTTCGATCCAACAGATCATGTCGGCTGCATGATCCATACTGAATTGGGTGCGTTTCAGCTCGATTTCCATCTTTTTGTGGATGTGCAGGGTGGATTCAAAGGCCTCCAGGGTTTGATTGATTAAACTGGCCAGCAGGCCTAGTTCATCATTTTGATTGTTGGTCGGCACAGTGATGGGATGGAGCGTGGGTGCGGAGGGGTCTATTTGAGCCAGTTGACGCCCTAAAAGTAAAATGGGACGGGTCAGAATACGGTGAAAAGCAACGGTCAGGATCGTGGCCAGCAGGATGGCTTGGAGCAGACTCCCTAACAAGGTGAAACCAGCACGCAATATGAAATCATTGGCTGCCGTATAGGGATCTACCGAGATTGAAAGTTTCCCAGCAGGTTGTCCGTTGAAGTTTAAAGGAATTGTAAATGAATTATCTTCTCCTAGAAGTTGAGAAGAGAGCCATTTTGAAAAACCCGAATTAATTTCTGGTCTGTGTTTGTTGAGAAATGAAAGGCCTGTTTCGGTCTGCAGATGGGCATGGTGAATGGCTTGGCAGTTGAACATGCCTGACAACACCCTTTCGGCCTGGATGGAATCTTGATGAAAGGTCGCTTGCGCGGCGGATTCTTGGATGATTTCCAGCATTTGGGTGATGTTGGATTGGATGCGCTTCCGCTCTTTGAATAGGTCAAATGTCACCTGTCCCAATCCTAGGAGCAGGCCCATGCATAACCCTAAGAGAACGGCTGTCCGGGCTTGTCGATAGGACAGACGCTGGCGAATGGGCATGCGTAAGAGTGGCAATTCGATATGGTGATTCACAGTGGACTCTTCCCCCTCTAGACACACTCGCAACGCAATCGAAATTTTTTTGCGAAGAGCGAGATTTGTCTCCCAGTTTGACTATATCACACTGTTGGGCTGGTGGGAACTTTTCAAATTATGTAAGTGAATTTCGATGTGTTACCATGCATCCTTGCCATTGAAGCGTTTCTGCGGCCTTTTTTGTTTATGGCCGCAGAATAGCCGCTTTCTAGTTACTCTTGACTATTTTTTGGTTGTAGTTGCAGCACCATCTTCAGTTCCATGGGGTCATCTGAGGTCTGTCGCTGGAAGGCGAATTTTTCCAGCAATTTGCGCATGGGTTTGTTATCCAGTCGGACCATGCAGATCATTTGTTCCAATTTTCTTTTACGGGCAATATCGATCAGGGTCGTAAGCAGGGTTCCTGCCATGCCTTTGGCCCGATTGCTTTCGCGTACCACAAACGAGGCATCCGCGCTATTGCTTGAGTCCAACAAGAAATAGTGGCCCACAGCCAGGATGGTTTCATGTGGACCTTTTTTGCGGACGATGGCTAAAGCCAAGTCACGGCTTTGATCCACGTTGACCATGTTGCACGCCTTTTGTCTTGACATACCATCTGGACGATAGCGGTAGCGTTGTAACATGGTTTCGTCGTTGTGAGAGTAGAAAAATTCCTGAAACGAGCGTTCGTCAGCGGCATGTAGGGGACGCATGAAGTAGACGTTGTTTTTTAGACGTAGCTTGACAGCCTGGGGGTCTCCTAGCTCTTCGACGCGGCTTGGACGGGCGATTTGGTATCCTGGCACCCAGTGTTGCGTTCTGACTTGGGCGAGCAAGGTGTCCCGAAAGTCTGGATGGGCCACCTTGATAAGCTCCAACGCCCTTTCGCGAATGCTTTTTCCACGCAAGGTGGCAATACCGTTTTCGGTCACCACATAATGGACGTCGCCACGGGAGGTGACCACCCCGGAACCTTCGGTCAGAAATGGGACAATTTTGGAAATGGTGCCGTTTTTGGCGGTCGAGGGGAGGGCAATGATGGGGCGACCTCCAAGGCTCATGGCCGATCCACGGATGAAATCGACTTGTCCACCAATGCCACTGTAGAAGCGGCGTCCAACGGAATCCGAAACCACCTGTCCAGATAGATCCACCTCAATGGCACTGTTGATGGCAACCATGTTTTTGTTTTTGGCAATGACGGTGGGTTTGTTGACGTATTCGGATGGATGAAATTCAACATGTGGATTTTCGTGAACAAAGTCATACAATTTTTTGGTGCCCATGCAAAAGGATGCAATGATTTTTCCAGGGTGTAGGCTCTTGTGCAGGTTATTGATGACGCCTGAACGGATCAGTTCAATGACGCCGTCTGAGAACATCTCGGTATGGATGCCTAAGTTTTTGTGGTGGGTGAGATTTCTCAAAACAGCGTCCGGGATGCGTCCGATGCCCATTTGCAAGGTGCTGCCATCTTCAATCAATTGGGCAACGTATTGACCAATGCGCACCGCTACGTCATCGAGTTGCGGTGGGGGAAGAATCGGGATCGGACGATCTTCTTCAATGTAGGCGTGGATGGCACTGATGTGGATAAAACTTTGCCCGAAGGTTCTTGGGACAGAGGGGTTGATCTGGGCGATGACAGTTCGAGCGGACTTCCAAGCTGAGGAGACGATGTCCACAGAGGGTCCAAGGGAGCAGTAGCCGTATTGATCTGGGGGAGAAACCTGGATCAAGGCGACATCCAAAGGGAGTATGCCATCGGTGAACAGAGATGGGATTTCCGACAAGAAACAAGGCGTATAGTCGGCAATGCCCGCTGAGACGGCATTGCGGGTGCCTGGTCCCAGAAACAGCGAATTGACATTGAATGTTCTGCCATATTTGGCCTCTGTCCAGGGGTGTGGACCCAGAATGAGGATATGGATCATCTCCAGATCCCGAAAATGGGAGGCATTTTTGACAAGGTCATCTGTCAGTGCATGGGGACAGGCTGCATTGGAACCGATGAAGATTCGATCTCCTGATTTGATAAACTGTTTCCATTCTGTGAGTTTCGGTGGCAGCTTGGGTGAGGCCATGGTTTCTCCTTGCCTAGTTTTGAAGGCAGTGCCGCAATGTGGATTGATGAAATGGACAATCAATCCTATGGGCGGACCTTTGAAACTTCAAGAGAAAATTTTAAGGCGGTTGTAAGTGGGGGAGGGGTGATGGATTGCTTGAAACGAGCTACGCTAAGGGGGTAGCCCGTTTCAAGCTGTTGATCGTTTTTTGACTCATCACGCATCCGGGTATGGATCAGGAGGATTGGGCCGCGTTCTTTTGCAAGGCGATCAATGAGAAATTGACGCTGAATGCCTTGGTTACCATATGATTGGAAACAGAATTTTGTTGGTTGAGGGTTTGCAAAGTACTCGCCGATACGCTCTGTACATTTTGGACGATTTGTTTGCTCGCCAGTTGCGCCCTTGTGTTGTTCATGTTGTTGACGCCGTTCATGAGGCTGTTGGTAATGTTCATGGGACGATCCTTGATAGAAAAGGTGATTGACAAAGCTCTCTTTGTCGCTTCTCTAGCAAGAATTGCTCCAAGAGAGAGTTTGGAACTCTCTTCAACGAAGAAATCCGCAAATCACCAGATGGGAGAAAGGATTGTGAGAGATTTGATGTAGGGGAATGATTTTTGTTTCAAATCCGAGACTTCGTAACTTGGCAACGTAGAGTGTGCTGGATTGGTGGAACAGTTGCTGGTTATTAGATAGTGCCTGACAGAAAATAGAAAAATATATGAAGAACAATCATTTGCGCTTGATTTTGATGGTCGAAGTTTGTATAATGCAGGCAATACAAGCCATGTTGCAGACTCAAAATCGATTGAAGTTCTTCTTGTGATCGGTTTTTGCCAGGGAAAAACCTGCAATCTTCCATGTGCTTTTTATTGGAAAATTTTCTTGGAGCGTTAAAAATGCGAATGATCCAAAATCCTCAAATGCAACTTG
>JADFYY010000131.1 GCA_015232825.1 Magnetococcales bacterium | reverse complement strand
GGTGAGTCCGACTCGTTTGGAGAATGTTGCCAGAGAGAGAATAAAAACCCCCATTTCAACTCCCGTCTCTCCAAGCCCCAACCAAGTTCAATTTCGAACCATGTCTGCTAACTATTGAAAATATTGCACTTTTTCGCCAACAAAAACCGCCACGATGGACGGCTAAAATATAGAGAAAACCTTCGTCAAAAAAATTGGTGGAGGTGGCGGGAGTTGAACCCGCGTCCGAAACACTTAGTCAGACAAGAAGAATTACGACCATCTGCTAGCCGTTTTGACCCTTGGCTGTTGCAGGCCAGCTAGCCTTGGGACCTCCGTATCCTCGGAGTACTGGGCGACCTTGGATTTAAACCGGCCTTCGCTTTTCCGGGTTGATCCTAACCTTACGGTTTTCTGTTGCCGGGTCCGGATCCAGACCCCGTTCTGCTACGGTTTAAGCCGCAGCGCGAACTGGAGCGTAATGCTCGTCGTTGGCGTCTAAACGCTGTGGTCCATTACGGCGGATCCATTCCGAGTCGCCTCTTGATCCTTTCATTGCCCCGTCGAAGCCGTTTCACCCCCACTGGCCCAACGTTTTTTGATTAAAGCACATTTCTAAAAAAAGGTAAAACAAAATCTTCATCCAACATTACGAATCTTCAATCTGGTAAAATTTGATCTTGTTTGGCACCCTAGTCAGGATTTTATATCCAACTTTTCCATTTTCCGGTAAAGGGTACTGCGGCTTATACCCAACACTTTAGCCGTTTTCTTCTTTTTCCATTGGGTCTCCTTTAGAGCGAGGAGGATGACATCCTTTTCCGATTGGGGCGAATCTTGGGGGAGTTCCTGAACTAAAGGAGGGATTGTATCGATTTCACAACTCTCATCAAGCTGGATCGGATCGGCACAAGGCCGTTTGGAAACCAAACTCTTGGGCAAGTGCTTGATGCGGATCAGGGTTTGAGTGCATACCACAAAAGCATGTTCAATGGCGTTTTCTAGTTCACGGATGTTGCCTGGCCAAGGATACTGTAAAAACATTTCCAGTACCCCCTCATGAACCCCAACAATGCTTTTTTGGTATTTGTGATTGAATTTCTGAATGAAATGATTGATCAGCAATGGGATATCATCAAGCCGTTTGCGTAGTGGCGGTACATGAATTTCCACCACATTGAGACGAAAATAGAGATCCTCACGAAAGCGGCCCAGACGAATCTGTGCGGTCAGATCCTTGTTGGTGGCCGCCACCACCCGCACATCCACCTTGATGGTGCGTGAGTCTCCCACACGCTCCAACTCCCTCTCCTGCAAAACGCGCAACAGACGAGTCTGCATGGAGAGACTGATATCCCCAATTTCATCAAGAAAAATGGTTCCTCCCGCCGCCACCTCAAAGCGACCAGGCCGATCTCGGACCGCACCAGTGAAGGCCCCTTTTACATGACCAAACAGTTCGCTCTCCAGCAGAGTCTCTTGAAGTGCAGAACAGTTGACCTTGACCATGGGGCCATGGGCACGGCGACCCTTGAAGTGCAAAGCCGAAGCCACCAGCTCCTTTCCAACGCCAGATTCGCCCGTGATCAGGGTGGTGGTATCCATGTTGGCCAAGGATTCAACCATCTCATAGATCTCCTGCATCGGTCCACTTACCCCGATCAGATGATGAAAAGTACACCGTTTGTGGATTACCTCCGGGATGGCGGTCACTCTGGATCGATCCAAGATCACCGCCACCGCACCATGACAGTGACCCAAGTAGTCGATGAGGGGAGTGGCGTTGACATGAATCTCGGTTTTGTCATCACCAGGACCGGTGGGACAACGAAAATGAACATTCAACTCCGCCTTCATGGTGCCAATGACCCGTTTCAAAAGAGCGGCAACATTGGGCACACACCCCCCTTTTTGAGAAAGGAGCGAGCAACCCAAGGCCGTACCTTCAAATTTGCAGGCGTTTAACGCCGCCGGGTTGATACTGTGCAGAATCATCTGGCGATCCACCACAATCACCCCCTCCTGAATGCTGTTGGTCACGGCATTCAACGTTTCTCTTTGCAAAGCAGCATCCAAACGCCATGTGGATAGATGAAGCAGAGAGGCAACCAAATCAGGTAGTTCGGGCCAAGAAAAACGAGAACGATCACTTTCGTGACGCAAAGTTCCAGGTTGCAGCAGCGTGACACTCTCCTTGGTGTCGATGGCCAGCAGTGGGACACCATGTCCCGTGCGAGTGAAGGGTAAGGCGTACTCCTCGATGACTTTGTCAACGGGTACTTCGATGATGATCAGGCCAACGGGCTCCCGTTTGAGCGCGATTTCCATTGTTTCTGGCGTGGTTGCGCGCTTCAAGGCGGTGACCTTCGCCAAGGCCGCATTCAGACGGTTGCCCAGTTTGGTCCCAACGCCGACCAATAAAACAGAGTAAGGATACTGGGGTGGAGGCTGTCGGGTCTGTCGTGTCGTCATTTGGGTCACAACTCTGTCAAAGTGAATGTTTGGAACAGTATGTCTCATTTTGTCCCACAGGAACATATGGAATGTCCCATCCAGACCAAAAAAAGTGTGTCATCTTTGGATGAAAGAGTCACATCCTCTATCGACCTTGCCATAATTGCCGGACATATACGATATTTTATGAATAGCATCAATATATTGCTCTAACTGTGCTATGGAGTGACACAAGATTGAAGGGGGTATCCGCTAGGTGGCATAGGCTATGCGATAGTATAGACAAAGACCAATACGCCACCTAAGGATCAACAAAATCCTGTTTGTGGATAAACAAAACTGACGTGCAATTAAAGGAGAACCACCATGAACACGACCCGTAAAGCTGGATTGACAATCACAACGATGGCAATTGCGTCGATGATGGTTATGATGGGTAACAACGGCCCGGAAGCCCCCAAAGTGGATAACTCCCTGGCAGTGGCCGCCATGGATGGGGACGTTGCGACTGTGCGGATGTTACTGGACCGGGGCGTCAGTGTCGAGAGTCATGGCAAACTGCAAATTACCCCACTGGCTTGGGCCGCAGACAATGGACACGCCAATGTGGTACGTATGCTTCTGGATGCCGGTGCGGATGTCAACGCCGTTGATCCTTCTGGGTTCACCCCCTTGAGCTTGGCCGCCCGGTGGAATGATATGACCATCGTGCAAATGTTGCTGGAGGCTGGTGCCAAAATCAATATTCCAAACAAGTCTCAGCAAACAGCGATTTTTGGTCCGGTCCAATACGGTTTCACCGACATGACCAAACTTCTTATCGAACGTGGCGCGGATGTCAATGCCGTGGACAAACGGGGAGACACCCCGATGATCATCGCAGCCAAACGGGGTTTTGATACGGTGGTGACCGCCCTGCTGACTGCCGGGGCCACGCCCAATGTACAAAACAAACAGGGTTACTCCCCGCTGATGATCGCGGCTGAGTCTGGACATGAAACCATCGTCGCCACTTTGCTCGATCATGGTGCCAGCCAGACCTATCGGCATGAGTGTGGTTGCACGGCCCTGTTGGTCGCAGCAGAAAAAGGGTACTTTGGCATTGTCAAGACTCTGCTTGAACACGGTGCGGATATCAACGCAGTCAACTATGAAGGCTCTTCTGCCTTGATGTTTGCCGCTCGCTACAACTATCTGGATACCGCCAAGCTGCTCTTGGAGCGCGGCATCAAAACCGACATGGTGGATGCAAGCGGAAAAATGGCCAAGGACTATCTCCGGGTTCGCTCGAATGCCGCCCTGAGCAAACTGCTTGATCCCAGCAATAAAGCCTGAACAATGGGGATAGGCATCAAGGCTGGCAGGTGTGAAACGTATTCAATCGATCCAAGTCCGGGGAGCTGTATCAGGACACTTGCTCCCCGGCCAACTTCCAGGCAGCATTTTAGTCATGAACACTTCCATGCGTCGCCATCTGCCTCTGCTTCTTGCCACACTCGCTTTCTTAAGCACAACAACCGTGCAAGCCGAGTCAGGACAAGAGGCTGGCTGCATGCGTTGTCACAGCATGAAAACCCTCGCCTATCTGGACTCAAAGACTGGAGGGGTACGCAACCTCTCCATCGACCCCGATGCCATGGCCCGTTCCGATCACAAAAAGTTGGGGTGTCGCTCGTGTCATGGTGCGGGTTTCGAGGTTTATCCACACTTCAAGGAGGCGCGTCTTGAACGATTGGAGTGTCTGAATTGTCATAAAGAAAATATTGATTTTCCTCATGAATTATTTGAATCTATTGAGCGCAGTTTTGAGCGTAGCGTCCATTTTCAGACGTTACCAGACAGCTTTACCTGTTTTTCCTGTCATGATCCTCACGATTTCCGCTCCTTGTCCAAACAGCCCAATGAAGAATTAACGACGGTGGTGGCGCGCGATAACGGGGTCTGTCGTCGTTGTCACGATACCCCAAACGAAATTTATAGCAAGACGGGCCGAAAATTTTCCCCCCTGGTCGCGACCCATGCTTGGTTGCCAGAGGCGGAGCGACACTGGGACAATGTGCGTTGTGTCGAGTGTCATACCGGTCCAAAGAGCAATCGCAGTCACTTTATCCTCGGTCGAAACGATGCCGTGCGGGCTTGCGAAGCCTGTCACAGTCAGAACTCCCTGCTGGTGGCTAAACTCTATCGTCATCGCCTGCGCGAGGAGAAACGGAGTGGAACATTGACAAATTCGTCGGTCATGAACAACGCCTACGTCATTGGCCTGACTCGTCATCCCTGGTTGGATTGGGGAGGCATTGCCCTGATCGTCATGACCTTTTTGGGAGTTACTGGACACGGTTTGGCACGCTGGTTGTTCACAAGGAGAGACCCTCATGAAAACCACCATTGAACTCTATCCCACCTGGATTCGCGTCTGGCACTGGAGCAACGCGCTCTCCTTCCTGATTTTAATCGCCACGGGCTTCAGCATGCATTTCGCGACACCCGGCGCGTATCTGATTCCGTTTAATACCGCTCGCCTGCTGCACAATTTTTTTGGCATCGTGTTGGTATGTGGTTGGCTAATTTTTGTGTTCGGCAATCTGCGTGGCACAAACGGCATCCATTATCGTCTGCGTCTGACCGGACTGTTCAGGCGGTTGCTCACTCAAGCCCTATTTTACGGAGTCGGCATCTTTCGCGGTGCGCACCATCCCTTTCCGGCCACTCGCGACGCCAAATTCAATCCGCTACAACAGGTGACCTATTGGGGGGTGATGTTCGGTGCGATCCCCTTGTTGATCCTCTCAGGGTTGGCTTTTTTCTTTCATGACTGGATACCGGAACAGGTTCTAGGAATGGATGGCCTGATGATCTCTGGGGTGCTTCACTATGTAATCGGGGTCTTTCTCACCGCTTTCATGATCGGACATATCTATCTGGCGACAGCCGGAGAGACGGTATTTGGTGAATTCAAAAAGATGCTTTTTGGTGCAACCTTGACGGAGGAAAAATCATGAACGCCTATGAGTTTTTTCAATCACGGCACGTCAGACGAGTCGCTCTTATCTTGTCTGTTGGCGTGGGTATCGGCGTGGTACGCGGGCTCTATCCGGGATTTCTGGAACACTATATTGGGGTGACCAATGGGCCGCTGACCTATGCCAACAGTGTTGAATTAAGCGAATATGAGTTCAAATCCCTGGCCGATCAACTCACCTATGACTACCGCAATCAGCGCGCCTTAGCCCAAACCGCTGAGGAAGAGGTTCCTTTTGTCCGGCGATTGAAGGTCAATATGCTGATGAAGACCGGCTCCTTTGCCAAGGGCGCACCCTATCCCCACATCCAATACTTCCGCAAGGCGGGAATCCGTCAATACAAGGGTCCAGAGACCTGTCTGACTTGCCATGCCACCATCCATACGACTGACGAACTCGGAAAAGTTCGTGAGGTCAATACCATGGCCGATGTGGTGGATTCCGTTCACTTTAAGTTTCAAAGCACGGCGTCTGGCTTCTCCACGTTTGGCTTTGATGGCCGTCAGGTCAATAGTGCCGGGAATCGGTCTATTCCAGTAGGCAAGATCGACCGGGCCTGTGGTGTTCCCGGCTCCTTTACCTGGACTGGTTGGGCGGATCTGGTCAAGACCAAACCAGAACATGCCAATGGCGCGGAGGAGATTCGTAGCGAGGGGTGTGGCCAATGTCACATCGGCGGCGGCTATCATCCAGCCACAGAGAAAATGCTCCCCTTCCACGATGCCCCAGAGAGTGCCAAGGCTGGTATTGATTGTCTCATTTGTCACAGCCCAACCTACGACATGAACGAACGCTATGTCTTGGAAGATTTGCAGGGCAAACGTTGGAATCAGGACCGCTCCATGAAGGCTGCCCTTACGGTTGGCCCTCCGACCAACAAAACCTGTTTGTTCTGCCATCAACACAACATGGGCGGGGATCTGGAGAAAGAGTTACCAGTCGGGGCCGCCCCAGATAATCTGGGTCATAAAAATAAAAGATTGCTGCATCCGGGTGCCAAGCGTGGCAACTCGATCCAGCCAGAACACGATGTCCACGCCGCCGCTGGCATGGTTTGCACAGACTGTCACAAGCCCCAGGGCCACAAAATTCCGCGTGGCACGCAAGGGGTAGACTTGGTGGCCAATGATTTGCCTAACACCAAGGTCGCCTGTGAAACCTGCCACACAGCAGCTCCCCATGTCAAAGATCTGGAGGAGCGTGCCCTGCTCAACGGTCATGTGGCTCGTGTCTCTTGTGAGGCCTGTCACATTAAAAAACTACGGGATGACAACACCGTACTACGAGATTGGATCCATCCGGTTTGGAATGCTGAGGAAGGGGCATATGTTTTCAAGGATGTCTATCAAAGCGGGGAGGCTGGACGTGGTTTCACCTTCCTATGGTTTAATGGCAACGGCTCCTTTATGGCCAATGCCTTGGGTGACAATCCGGTGGGAGATGGCTCGTATAATCCTTTGATGCGCCAACTGGTTAAAATCGAGGATCCCAAAGCCATTGAGGCCATTCGTCAAGCGGCCACGGAGTTGCAAAAAACGTATCCTGATCTGGATGTCGAGCGTTATGTACGGGAGGCGACCGATCCCCTTTCGGCTCTGTCACCGGAGATGCTCGCCAAACGTCAAAAGATGATCAATGAGAAAATTCGTCCCATCATGGCGCAAGGGCAAAGCAAGATCTATCCTTTCAAGGTGTTCAACGCCCTTATGTATGAGGATATGGGCAACCAAGGACCATTTGGTGCGATGATCCTGCCTTTCGACTATCCGACCTATTACGAGTCCGGTAACCCGCGAGCCTCCGTACTCAAGGCCGTGCAGCACCCCATCATTAAGCGTATGTATCAAGCACCATTCAAGGCCTACATGATGGATGAATTTATGCGCTACTTGGGGGTGGACAACTGGAATCCGACCTATCCGGTCAGCGATAAAGGTGAGTTGAAAAATGTTGAGGCTCACTGGATGCGGCAAATGGGTTCACTGATGATCAACCATGGCATTCAAAAACAGGGTCGCGGTTGCAAGGAGTGTCATGCCAAAAACGGCATACTCGACTTTAACGCCTTGGGTTATCCCCCAGAGCGGGCTGCAGAGTTGCGGAAATTACCAGAACTTCAGTAAATCATGAGGGATGGTGCCCATTTTAATCTTGACCGGTTAGATTAAGATTAACGTAGGGCACCATCAAATTTTTCATCTGTGATTTCTACAGAGGATAGCTCCCCCACCGTTGCGCAACGTGGACCTCCACGTCAGACGTCATAGCCAGAGGCTCGCCCCAGCTCCGACCGGTTTCGTGAAGAGTCCGAACCGTGGCATCCACCGCAAAACAACCGGTGACCGGATCCAAA
>JADFYY010000130.1 GCA_015232825.1 Magnetococcales bacterium | reverse complement strand
TTCGTGATAAATATGGCGATTTTGATCAACAACAAAAACATGAGTCGCTCTCCTGGTATGCTGATAGTGAGAACGCTTTTCTTGCAAAAGCAGAGAGTGAGTCGGTTGGCGTTCTTTCCACCGAAAACCCAGATATCCGTTCTCTTCGAGAGCTACTCACCTACGGGATTAAAGGGATCGCTGCCTACGTTCACCATGCGATGGTTTTAAATTTTGTTGATCCTGAAATATCAACGGAAAGAAATAATCGTAAGCCTTTATCTTTCAGGTCGTCTTGCGCATCCATATTTTAACGCCTCAAAAAATCAGCACGATATTGAGCGGCAGACTGGGAGACACTGAACCATGCTGACAGTGCTGGAATATTCCATTCTGTTTGCTGGCCGATTGAGGTGAAAGCTTTATTTGGCATTAACAGCGCGGCAGCAAACCGATTAGCCTGTAGTTCTGGTTTATCGTTCCCAAAACGATTGACGCGCACTTCTTCGCAAGTTGGGTTTTGCTCAAAATATTTAGGTACATGCAAATTTAAATGACCCAACTCATGGGCAATGGTGAAATTATCTCGTAACACGCCTGTAAATGGCGATAAATAGATAATAAAATGTCCAGCCCTCCATGCACGCATGGACCCACCGTCTTGATACATGGGATCTGAGGTGAGTTTAAATTGACCATTTAACTTTTCAACCAATTCGCGAATGTCATCTCTCTGTGGATTAAATTGATAAGTTCTGGCAAACTCTTCAGCTGTTTCCTCAATTTCGGAAAATTTCAAACCGCTTTCTGGAACTCCAGATGCCATGATATTGACTCCAAGTGATTTTTTCGATTTTGTGCGGTTTAAAAAAACGCCCCTTGGGTCAGGGGCGTTTTTTTAAAGTCCGTGATGCAATCAGCCGACTATTCGACCTTGATTTCCGCTTTTTCGGTCCACTTCTCGCCTTTGTTGTCTTTCCACGTCACGGTCAATGGACCGCTCTTGTCGGCTTTGACATAAAACGAAAAGAACGGATTCTTGGAAATCGCACCGCTCCATGTGGCCTTCATGACGGAGACTCCGCCAAATTCTGCCGATACTTCTTCAATGAAATGGGCCGGTATTACATTCCCGGTCTCTTTGTCTTTCCGCAACCCACTCTCCATGGGGTGCTTGATGAGGGTCTTAATGAGTGCGAGTTCACCCTTTTTGAGGGGTTTTTCCGGTCCGCGTACTCTGGGCTCTCCAATATCCGCCATAATCGTCTCCAACCGTTAACGTTAGGAATGATTGTTCGTATAAAACTTAACCAGCACAGCCGCCTTCAGCCACTTCGATGGTCATGACTGCACCATACAGTTTGCCGGTGTTGCTCTTGGCAATGGCTCGGACTTGAGAGGCTTTCGCCATCTTAATCCGCAATTCAACCTCGGCCTTGCCAGAGGCAGGCGTGAATTCAAAACGACCCACCAAGGGCTTTGGATTGTTATCCACATAAATCGCCAGCGATGAGATGTAGTTCTTCTCTTCCATGGGATGGTCCACTGAAATCGGCATCCGTATCAAGGCTCCGTTTTCTGCCTTGGGTGGGGTGTCGATTTTGACCTTTTCCATGGCTATGGCACCTGGACCCATATCCTTGGAAATGATTTCATCGATATTGGCCGCAGGAGCCGCCGCATCGGCTGCGTCTGCCAAGGATGGAAAGCCAATAAAATTGGCTGCCACACAAGCCGCCCCCGTGGCCCCAACAGCACCAAGGAAAGATCTGCGTGTGAGGGTGTTGTCTGTTATGCCCATTGATTCATGCCTCCAAATCCGCAACGTAAGTGGGTGTTTTATGTTAAAGCTCATTTTTCGTTTTTGGTCGCTGTTTCCGGCTCTTCTGGCATTTTGTGCGCTATACCAGTATGACAGTCAATACAGGTCTTGTCGCCCTTTTCCATGGCACTCTTGTGCTTTTTGGCTCCAGATTTGTCTTGTTCACTTAACAGCATGGCTTCTAGTGAATGACAGGCACGGCACTCTTTGGAGTCCCGTTTTTTCATGTTCTCCAAAACGTTCTGCGCCAGATGCCAACGGGCCTTTTCAAAAGCAGGCTTGTCAGGATAAGTGCCAATGAAGTGATGATAAATATCTTTGCTACCGATCTCCAGTTTGGCTAAGAATTTATCGATCCAGTCTGGGAAGGTCTTGCCGTGAGGAACGTGACAATCCGCACAAGAGGCCCGTACACCGGATTTGCTAAGATAGTGCTTGCTCTCTTTGTATTCTGCGTAGACGCCGTCCATTTCATGGCATGAAATACAAATGGACATGCTGTTCGTGGCATTCATGGTAAAATGAAACACGATGAAAAAGATGGCTCCCGCCACAAAGCCAACGGATAGAATGAGGCCAACGGCCCTTGAACTTGGACGACTAAGCCAATTGATCAGGTTTGCAAACATGTTTTTTGTTCTCCGCGTTGAAGGAAAGATCGACAATAGGCCCGTGGCCAATTGTCAAAACAACTTCTTTTCAGTACTCATTTATCGTAGCGTTTTCAAATAGACAATAAGATCCTTGCGATTGGCGGCACTTTTGATACCGTCAAATGAAAGGGGGTGATCTTTGGTGTGTTGTACCATTTTGTTCTGTGGGATGAATGCTACTGGATCGATCAACCAGCGGTCCAGATGGTCTTCATCCCAAAGAAACGGTGTTTCAGTGGTCAATTTTTTAAAACCAGGACTGAAAGGAAAATCTACCACCCCAGCGGGGCGGTTATAGATCTCCCACAAGTACGGTCCCTTGCCATGTTTTTGGCGTGCGGTCATGTCATGGCAAACGCCGCAATTGTTTTCCGCCAGCAATTTTCCCACGTCCGCATCACCCAGGAAACGCATAATACCGATTCCTGCCAGGAAAACAAGCATGCCTATCATGATAAGCGATAAAATCGTTCCTACTTTCATGTCTTGCCTCCCTCCGCATCCATACTCGGATGATACATCAGAAAATGATTGCGTCCACCCTTTTTGACCGCATACAGGGCGGTGTCAGCCATTTTTAATAATTGATCTGGATTGTCGGCGTCATCTGGGAAAACGCTGATGCCGATGCTGGCTCCGATTTGGCAGGTGTGTTCCAGTAGGTGAAACGGAACCCGGAGGCTGTCGATGATTCTTTGGGCCACCAAACCAATGATTTTGGTTTGGCGTGTCGTGTCGCTGAGAATGATGGTAAATTCATCCCCACCCAGACGGGCCACGACATCGTTCTCCCGCAGACAGTCATGGATGCGACGTGCGGCCTCGGTCAACAACAGATCCCCCACGTCATGTCCGTATCCATCGTTGACGGCCTTGAAACGATCCAGATCCATGAACATAACCGCCAGCCCACAGTTATGCCGCTGGCAGCGTGCCACAGCCTGTTGCAAAAATACACCAAACAGACGTCGATTGGGTAGTCCTGTCAAGGCGTCATGATGGGCTAGGCGTTCCAGAGTTTTTTCCGCCAGATGTCGTTCGGTAACATCAATGCCTGTGGCAATGAAATTGATTAAATCGCCCTGTGCATTGAGCAGAACAGAGAGGTTCCAGGAGATGTGACGGGTTCCTTGCGTTTTGGAGATCCATTGGCTTTCAAATGCAATGGTAGCCGGGTTTGACGCGGCTTGCAGCAAGATCTCTTGAACCTTCTCCACCTCTTTACTTTCTGTCCAGGAGGTATCCCAGAAAAGTTTTCCGTTAACATGTTGGGAGGTATATCCAGTCAACATCTCGCAGGCCGAATTGATGCGTATCATGTGCCCGGTCGTATCCAGAACCACCACCAAAGCCGAAGTGGTCTCCAAGATGGTCTCGATAAATAATCGTTCCTCTTCCAGCGATTTTTCAGTTTTGCGGTGACGAATGATGCCTGCCAAGGTATTGGCCAGCGTGGCCAGTAGAGCCTCTTCATCGGGTGAACGGACGTGTCCACTGGCGACATAAAGATTAAGTACCCCCAGCAGTGAATTTTGGTAAAGAATAGGGGTGCAATAATGGCCATGCGGTTTCATGCCATCAAAAGTGACCGTGTGGTCTTCATCCAGGTCGCTTTTGAAGACGATTTCACGAAGTTTGGCCGCCATACCGCATAAACAATGACCGAATCCAATCTTTGCGCAGATAGTCAACAGCTTGGGATCCAGATTGCGATGAGCGTACAGCTCCAGAAAACCGGTCTTGGCATTATACAGGTGAATGGATCCTTTGTACTCCACTGCCAGCCAGGGAATGGTCAGAATGATATCCAAGGCAATCGCGAGTTGTTTATCCAGAGACAACGGTTCCAGAGAGGTCTCTAGTAAGGCACTGATGGCCAAACGGGACTGGATTGCCTTGAGATCTCGTACCATTTCCACGGCCAATCGTCTCTGTACGCGAATTCGTTCCATGTGACTGTGAATGCGTGCTTTGATGATCGGTAAATTGAGTGGTTTGGAAAAATAGTCCAATGCTCCCAATGTCATGCCATGAGTCACTTCATGGGCTTCTGTTTGTAAGGTAATAAAAATGATATCAATATGTTGGGTTTCTTTGTTGGCTTTGAGACGCCGACACACCTCAAACCCATCGATTTGGGGAATTTGCACCTCTATCAGGATGATGTCTGGACGAAACAGGTTGGCCTGAACCAAGGCGTCTTGTCCGTTTGTGGCCGTAGCGACCTCATACTCTTCAGCGAATAACTCATGCAACAGCATGATGTCATTGGAATCATTGTCAACCAGAAGAATTTTGTCTTTGGGATGGCCGTCCATCATGTCAAGCTCAACTTTGGAGTGAATGATCCATCATAAATAAAAGCGGGGCATGATGCCCCGCTTTTGTCTGCATCAAAGGATCAACTTGAGGGCATCAGCCAAAGGTGTCGGCCATGATGCTTTGGTACCAGCTTTCATTGTATACGGCTTCCTGTTTACGAACAGTATCTTCGGCGGTTCCTGGAGAGACGCCACCACTGACTTCAACAATTTTGCCTGCGTTGAGTTTGTAGACCCCGGCCACGGAGATGCCATAATCTGGGCTGATCAAACTGTAGCAGGTGTTGACATAGGATGGAATGCCTACCGGACGACCATTGAGAATATTTACCACCGCAGCGGCACACACCTTGGCTTCGGAGTTGGCTGCATAGCCAGACTTGGGCAAGCCGGGTGCTGCAGAGGCGTCACCGATGACATGAATCCCAGGGTGTTTGGTGGATTCAAAGGTTTCAAGGTTGACCGGGCAGAATCCCTTGTCATCGGTCAGGCCAGCCTTTTCGGCAATGGCCCCGGCCTTGTTCGGCGGGATGATGTTGATGCAGGAGCTTTTGAATTCGGCCATTTCGGTATAGACCGTCATGGCTTTCGCGTCCACACGGGTCACCTTGCCACCTTGTGCCCCTGGAATCCATTCAATCAGGCTGTTCGGGGTTTCGTAGCCGTACAGTTGCTTCCAGCCACCGGTAAAGAGCGGCATTTTGGAGAACTTGTCCTTGGGATCCAGAATGATCACCTTGGATTTGGGTTTGTTTTTCTTCAGGTAGTCGGCAACCAAGCTGGCCCGTTCATAGGGGCCAGGCGGGCAACGGTAAGGATCCGGTGGGGCCACCAGAATAAAGGGATCGCCATCTTTCAATTCTTGCAGTTTTTTGGCCAGCGAGGTGGTCTGTTCTCCAGCGTTCCAGGCGTGCGGCATTGCCTTTTCGGCTTCGGCGTCATACCCTTCGATGCTCTTAAAGCCAACGCCAGGGGAGACGATCAGACGGTCATACTCGAACTTCTTGCCGCCGACTGTACCCACGGTTTTGGCTGCTGGGTCAATGGCGTTCACTTGATCAATGACCACTTCCACCCCATGCTTTTTGAGTCCTTCGTAGCCCCATTTCTGCACTTCAAGTTTGCGTAAACCTGTGATTACCCAGTTGGAGAGTGGGCCTGAATAATAGTCTTTATTTTGTTCAATCAGGGTGACTTGAATATTGGGGTCTCCCATGCGAATGTATTTGGCTGCAATTGATCCGCCATAGCCACCACCAATTACCACCACGCGCTTTTTGGCCGCAGCAAAGGCTGAGACGCTCGGCATTGAAACCAGACCCAATGCGGCAACGCCACCCGTCAATTTGACAAAACTTCTACGTGTAAAATTCGACATAGTCATGGCCTCCTTTAGCCCCGCTTATCGCTGGCTAGCGTAGAAATGGGCGATATCTTCCAATTCCTGCACCGTCAGCTTTTCAATGGCTTTCTGCATTTTTTCCGGTTGCGGAATTTTCAGATGTTTATTTGACAAGTCATGCATTTTAATAATGAGATAATCCACCCATTGTCCGGCCATGCGCGGGGTATCTTCGTCCTGGGTGAGGCCGTCATCTTCGTGGCATTTGCCACATTTTTGATCACTCACCAGCTTTTTGCCCTTTTTGGCTTTGGCAGCATCTACTTTGGTCGCCATCTGGGAGTTGGGATGGCTGGTGACTGCCACCCATTTTGTCTTGGAGAGAAAATCTGAAATGAGAGCGGTCTCCTCTTCGGTATACCCTTTGGCGATCCGTCCCATGATGGTAGAGGGACGTTTGCCGCTCTTGAAATCTGCCATGATGGTTTTCAGATAGGGGGCAGGCATGCCAGCAATGGACGGCATGGCAGGTCCACCCGATACGCCGTTCGTGCCATGACAGCCTGCACAGGTATTGGCGAGCATGGCTGCATCGGCTGGGGGTGCTGCAATGGCTGCTTTTATTGCGGCCTCTTTAGCTGCTTTTTCAGCATCTGCGGCGGATGCGGCTGGAGCCGCTGCTGGTGGATCTGCTGCTTGGGAGAGCGTTGAAAATGCCAGTCCACCCAACAGACCACCTGCAAGTATCAACATATGAATTTTTTTTCGTTGCATGTTTCCCTCCGTTTAGTACCGGTTATGATAGGGTCAATCATTTGCTCTCGACTACCTAAAATTCCCCCTTGGCAGCACCAGCCATCAGGGTTTTAATGACATCGCGAACTCGAAGTGCCTCCTTTCTTAGCTCAGGTGGAAGCTGTTTGCCTCCGTGGATCATCATGTCCAGGTTCATGGAATAGAGCCATAATTTGCCTTTTACATCTCGGACGAGCGCGATTCGGCAGGGCATGAATGCCGTATAGGCATCCTGATAATCTGCCATCATTTTTCCCACTCTGGCATCGCAGAAGGAGAGAAATTCAATGTGACGGTAGGGTTGGCCGGTCATGGCCTCCACCTGTTTGTAAAAAGGGGCTTCGCCTACGAACAGAAAATTATGGGCTGATGCCAAACTTTTCAAAGAGTCCTTGATGTCGGCTGGCGTTAAATCTGGGTTTTCCACCGGGACTGCCCAAGTCATGGCGACACCAGGATCCATGGTCTCTAAGAGTCTGCTGGCAAAATCCATGTACATCGGGAGATAGCCTGGATCCATTTGTTTTAAGGTTGGAGCCATTTTGGCATAGCCATACCCGCTGCCCAACAGTACTACCAATCCCACGACTGCCAGAATGTTTCGGATAACCCCCATGTGTGACCTCCGCTTTTGAGTTTGTTGTTCTGTACTCACACTGTTAATAAACGTGACATTATCTTGTTGGGTAAATGGTTTAAATCCGTTGTGCCTGTCTGTCAACCCTATAAATTTAATATTTGTGTATATCTATTTAATTATATTCTAATATTATCAAATACTGTTTATTTGGTTTGTAACCATTTGATTTTTTGTTTTTATGGGTATCAAAATATTTAAAAACAAATAGTTAATCGTTATATTGTGTGAAAAGTATTGGTTATTTGCAAGAGTTTTAATGGCAATTCAGGGGAGGGGAA
>JADFYY010000012.1 GCA_015232825.1 Magnetococcales bacterium | reverse complement strand
CTTCCTCGCCATCGGAATCATCTTCGTCTTCATCGTGTTTTCTTTTGTTTTGACGGGCCTTGGCATTTTTTTTGAGTACCTCGAAAACACCATACAAGTGAGACGGCAACAGGCGCACCTGTCCAGAAAGACCATCCGCGAAAGTCACGGCAAATTCGAGATGATCTAATACCTTGGCTTCTACGACATTCCAATACATTAATGATCTCCTAACGTAGCGGTTCAATAGCAATTGGAAGGTTGTGTTGACGGCACAGTTCCCAGTTACACAGCAACTCATCCTTGTGCAATTCTGCCCAGTCCAGCACCAATTCTCTGGCACTGTGTTGGTTCAGCGTGACTGGGAGATTCTGACAGTTTCAGTAACGTTTCCTCGTCTTCTTTTCCATCGCACTCTCCTGCAATCAGATTGGAGCTTACGATTCTATCAAATCTCCATGTCGAAGAGAAGCAAAACACTCATCCTCTTTGACTATTAACCCATTGGTTAACCCATAAATCCGCCTAGACAACAACATAACATCATGCTGGCAGCCACATCAAGGTCAAAAAAATTTTGCAAAAAATCAAAATCAAATCTTGACTTACAAATACAGAATACACTATTTTAAAATATACATGTAATAATTTAATCGGGGGCGTTTTAAATATGAAAATCAAATGTGCAAATTTTTTTCTTGTCCTTGGAGTTTTGGGTTTACTAATTGTATCAACAGGATGCGGAGGCGGAGGAGGAGGTTCTGTCGCAACGACCAAAACCATCTCTGGTGCGGTCATTGAAGGGGCCGTTAAAGACTCTACCGTCACCGCTCGCGACTCATCAGGTGCTGTCGTGGCCACGGCTACCAGTGATGCCAACGCCAAATATACCTTATCTATTCCAGACACCGTCTCGCTTCCAGTACAAATTACAGCCAGTGGTGGAACAGACTTGGTGACCGGTCAAACCATGACCATGGAGATGTCATCACTGGTCATAGAGACCTCGCAAAGCACAGCCAACGTTTCACCCATTACCACACTGATCACCCATGCCACCAAATCCAAGGCGGGTGGTGATCTCTCCAAGGCCTCCGCCGCTGATATGGAATCGGCCAAAAGCGTGGTTTTGAAAAACTTCGGCTTTGGTATCGATGGCGACGACGCAACCATCAATCCAGTCACCTCCCCGGTTACCAATGCCAATATCTCCGCAATCGCTAAGGCCTCAGAGGCCATGGGCGAAACCGTGCGCAGAATCGTTGGTACAAATAACTCCAAAGAGAACCAGGGAAAAGTGTTGGAGTATCTTGCTGAAGATATCTCCGATGGCAAAATGGATGGTCTTAAAAACAACTCATCCGTGAGTGCCGCCCTGCCGACCGGTATGGATGCCAGCACGTTGATGGCCACCACGGCGGTGCAAACTACCGCTGTTTTGGTCGAGGTCGTATCCAACACCTTGCAAGTTACTAAAAATAATGGCGACAAAATGAGTGCAGATGCTGTTAAAACCGCCTTGTCTGCCTCCATCACTGCCGTTCGCGCCGATGTGAACGTCACTACGGCTCTCAATAATCTCGCCGATACCAAAATCTCCAAAAACCTTAAAGATCAAGCCAGTGCCTTTGCTTGGTCGGCTAATTCTTTGGCTGAATCATCAGGCAGTGCTACTTTTAATTCATTGGCCACCTCTTTAGATAATCTGGTGGTTGGCGAGAAAGCCAGTCAACAAGTGGTCAACCTGTCCGATCAGGTCAAAACTGAATTGACCAATATTAGCAAAAAACAATATTCTGCCACTCAAATCAAACAAGCACTCAAACCACCCCCAAAAGCTGAACCTTTAGTTGTCAAAACCATAAAAGACTCCCCTGTTTCAGGCGTTCTTCCCGGTTGGGACCATCACGGCAATCCCCTAACCTTTCTCCTACAATCCGGTGATGGGGCTGCAAAGAAGGGCAAAGTGGAGATTACCAATACCTCCACTGGGGCCTTCACTTACACCCCGAAGGGTGATGAAACTGGAGTGGACACCTTTATCTTCATGGTCACTGCTGAAGATTTGGTTTCCAATCCTGCCAAGGTGACTGTCAACATCGCAGCCTCAGCATCGGACGCCTCCGACCCGTTGGCATTGAATCGTACAGTGACTGTGGTGAGCGGCGCATCATCCGCTGGCAAGTTAGAAGGGTTTGCCCCAAGTGGCACCCGGTTGACCTATACCATCATCGATCAGCCCGCACACGGCACTCTGGTATTACAGGATCCAGCGACCGGATTCTACACTTACAACCCGACCACAATTGGAGAGACATCTGACTCTTTCACCTATACGGTGAGCGATGGCACTCATACATCAAAAACTGCCAGTGTGCAGATTGCTCTGACTAAAAACACCTTGTCACAACAAGTTGTGACGCCAATGGCCGATGAGACGATACAAACCGACTCTTCCACCTTCCAACTGAAACGTTCGGGAGCCAATCAGTATCTTCTGCCAGTCAAAGTGGGCAAACAGGTATTCAACCTGCTGGTAGATACCGGTTCCGACTCTCTGCTGCTGTTTCAAGACAAAATCAAAGAAGGCAACACTGAAATCGTCCAGAGTACAACAGCGATTCAAAAATCCTATTCTAGCGGCATTCGCAGTGGTGTTTTGGCTACCGCACCGGTACGCATCGGTCAGTATGCTACCGACAGTATGCACATCATGATCATTCAAAATCCAGACTCTGGTAGCGATCCTTCATTAACCGCCAAAGGAGCGGATGGCATCATCGGTTTCCGGCGTACCCGTGGGGTGGATCTCAGTCAGGGAAACAACCAATTGGACGCCACTTTCAACCGGTTGACCCCCCAGGTAGACATGATGGAGTTCAATCTACCCCCGACGGGTGCGGCTACCATCACCTTTGGCAAAATGCCCATTCTTGACCGGGCCAAATCCCAATATGTCTTCCGCGCCAAAGCTTCAGCCATCAGCAACCCTTACGACTCCTCTGGCAAAAAAGAGTATTCTGATATTCAAATGCCGTTTCAGGCCAAAAGCAGCTTGGGTGAAATCAACACGGGTGATCTCGATATTCTGCTCGACAGCGGCGCGGTCAGCAAACTCGTCTTAGATACCAGTGTCGCTGAAGCACTGGGTTATGATTCATCCAACAAAACTTGGCGACAGGCTGACAACGAAGAAATTGACATCAACTTGGTCGGTCTCAACGGTACGGCCCCCATTCTGCCGAAATTCAAGATTTGGGAAGCAAGCGTCGCCCCTTACAGCTCGCTGGGTGTCTCTTTCAAGGCAGTTTTGGGGATTAATCGTTGGCAAGAATATGTGGTTGGCTATGATTTCCGTTCGGTGATGAACGATGGCCCAGATGCCACCATCAGCCTATTGCGCCGACTGGACATGACCGATGCCTTGGAAAAAACCGTACCGACCATGGGACATGGGTTTATCCAATTGCCGGGATTAAACTCCTTTGGCAATGATGAATACCCCTCGGCGAACGAAACCGGATCCTTAATTGCGTTCCAATCAGACCGTCCAGGCGGCAAGGGCGGCATGGATGTCTATCTTTGGAGTTCTACGAGCGGTCTGGTGGATTTGCCCAATCTCAACCATACGGGTCATGATCTGCATCCGAGAATTTCTGGTGATGGTCATTTCCTGGTTTTTCAGTCCACCTCACTGAAGTCTGGCGCGACAGATCAGGATATCTTTCTCTACGACCTAGAAAAAAAAGAGTTGGTGGATACCTCCCTCATCAACTCTACTGCCGACGACGCTTGGCCATCCATCAGCCAAGATGGACGCTACATCGCTTTCACCTCGCAACGCACGGGTGGATCAGGCGGCAGCGACATCTACTTGTATGACCGAACCACCGCACAATTTGTTGACTTAACGGGCGTCAACAGTGCCAAGGATGAACTCTCCCCAGATATTCGCGCCGATGGACTTTTCCTAGCCTATACGGTCGCAGCCACCACGGGTGGGGATAAGCCCACCGTTCAACGCAACATCGCCCTTTATGACCTGCAACAAAAGAAAACCGTGACTCTTTCGGAAGGGGTGCGCGGCGTCAATACCACCAGAGATGAACTCTCACCCGCTTTGAGTGCCGATGGTCAGACTCTGGCTCTGCACAGCAACCGAAAAGATCCCAATGCCGGTCTGTTTGATCGGGATATCTATCTGGTTGACTTGAAATCAGGAATCACCAAAAAATATCCGGGTCTCAACTCCGACATGGATGAAATCTATCCACGGTTTACCGATTCAGGCCACAAATTGCTCTTCCAATCGCGGCGACCGGGTGGTGAAGGAGGCAGCGACATCTATCAATACAATCTGGCCGCAACGGAAACACCCGCCGCAACAGCCTCCACAACACAACATGAATTCATGCCACTGAAAGCATCCTCAGCTGGCTTGTACATGCTCCCTGTCTCCATGGCTGGTCAAAAGTATGATCTTTTGGTCGATAACTCGTTAAGTGCTGTGGTGCTGTTTGCCGATTCTTTGCCACCAGGGGTTGTGCCTGCACAAAATCAACAACCGGTTCAATTCTCGCTTGGATTGGGGAAAGTCTCTGGAACCATCGCCAAAACCGAAATTACTGTTGGCAACCACCGGTCAAAAAGTTTCAATGTCATTGTTGCCAAACGTCAAGATTGCGCGACGGCCCTGCAACTTGACCTGATTGATGCCAAGGGTATTTTTGGTATCGATAATGGCAGTGAGTCCTCTGGATCAACGTCAGGCAATAGTATTGCCTCCAGTGGTATCGACAAGCCCCGCCTTGGCGTGAATCCGCCACCTCCTCCCCCGCCTCCAGCTGGAACGGGTACCACAACTCCGCCGCCAACTGGAACTGGACAGACACCCACAGACACGGGTACGAACCAATCTCCTCCAGGAGGGAGTGGTCAAAATATCCCCTTGACCGCCGACATTCCGATTCGGGTTTTCTTGCCAGAAATCAATATGATTGAAATTAGCATCAATGCCAATGGTGCGTCAGGGATGAGTCTGGGCCAGATGCCAAAAATTGGCGGCATTTCCAAACACAAGGCCTATTATACGAGTGTCGCTGGCAAGATGGGGTCTGAACCAAAAACAAGTACACTCAGCATGGAGATTCCGTTTTATGCGGATTCCTTTGCCAGTGGTTCGCAACAGGTTTCTGCCCATTACACAGGGACAGAGCCTGGAAACATTGCAAAAATGAGCAAACTTTTGCCAGCCACCTTGGTCAAGGATCGTATCCAAATGGATACAGAGGTGGCCGTTGCCTTAGGCTATGACAAAACAGCCGGATCCTGGGGTACTATCAACCGGGTCTCGGTCTCACTGGTGATGTTTGGCTCGGACAACATCCTGAAAATTGCCGACAACGTACCGGTCGTCAAAATCGATGTGGCCGATCTTAGCAAAAAATCCTACCGTATGGTTCTAGGCTTGGATTACTGGAGCCAATATATTCTTGGATTTGACTTGGTCAGCTATCTGAATGGCGGACCATTTGGCGAGCTGTTCCTGGTTCGGCATGAGGATGCGGTCACGCCATCCAAATCGATTGTCGATGAAGACCACCATTTCGTCAAACTGCCTGGATTGAACGGTATCGGCGATGACATGTATGGCGACATCAGCAACGATGGCCAAACCATTGTCTTTCAAAGCAACCGCCCCGATGGGATGGAGGGCTATGATATCTACGTTTACCGCGTTGGAGTGGGACTGGTTACGTATCCTGGACTCAATACAAACAGTGATGACACCAGACCCAGCATCAGTGGGGATGGCCGTTATATTGCCTTTGCATCCCTTGGCACCAAAGAGACCATGCTGGATATCCGGGTATATGATCTCCAAAACAAAGCCTTCATGAGTTTTCCTGATCTGGCGACCTCACTAGAGGAGTCTAATCCCAAACTCAACAGCGATGGTTCACGTCTGATTTTCCAAAGGCGATCCGATCCTGTTTCAGGGGCCAATGCCGATATTCTGGTATATGATCTTGTCAACAAGCAGTTTGTGGATACCTCATCACGCAAGATTACGACCTCCAAAAGTGAGTTGGCCCCCTCTATTGGTGGCAAGGATAACCTGCTGTATGCCTTTGAACGCGAAACCACGCAACAAGGCAGAAAAAATATTGTGTTGTATGAGCGCAGCAGCAATGCCTCGGTCCCGATGTCTGCCTCTTTTGCTTCGGAGTTTACCGACTCTCGCCCCTATTTGACCCCAGATGGCGATTATCTGGCCTTTTACAGCAACCGCGACAACCCGGATTTGCAGCATGTGGGTTATGACGTCTTCCTGTACGAGTTAAGTACCAAGCAGTTCATTTTCCTGCCCTCTTTGAATAGCGATTTTGAAGATGCGGCCCCCGCACTGACCCGCCATGCCCAGCACATTCTGTTTCACTCCAAGCGGCCTGGGGGTGAGGGTGGTTACGATCTTTATCTGTACAAGCGCGATACCAAGGACAATACCGTTTATTCCGTGACCGATACCTATACGCAAAACGGTCAGGCACTTTACACCAACGGCAAGGTGACCGGAAAAACGACGGTTTCCGCTCTGGATATGTCGGGCAATGTCGTGGCCACGGCAGACACGGATGAGCAAGGGAAATTCTCCATGGTCATCGCCAAGGGGTTGGCGGTTCCGGTCTCTTATACCGCAGCGACGTCCGATTCTCAGGTTGTTGTCGATGGTGTCGGTGATGACACGTATGTTCCAGCCTTTGAGGCTGGCAATCTGAAATTCACCGATGTCTGGGTGGAAGATACCATGCAGGCCGGTATGGCCAGCACCGTGCGTTTCAATGTGACCAGCGAGGAGCCCAAATACAACAGCATTGTCAAACTTTTTCTTGTCAAACTGCCAACTGGAAGCGTAAGCGATCTGAAAATTGATCCGACCAACTTCACCCCAGATTATACCCTGACCGCGCTGAACATTCCCAGCCTCGGACAGAAGCTCTCCAACACGACGGTGACTCAAACCCAGGATAAACACACCTCGACCACCATTAAGTATACCGACTCCAAATTCCTTTCGGCACAGGTGGAACATGCCTTCCTAATTCCAAACGAGGTGGCAAACGGTACTTATGCCGCAGTTTTCAGCATAGGCCGCTACGACTACACAGGCGCAGATGATGCCCTGCAAAGTGAAAGTTCCGCTGACCTGTCCGATAACGTCTTGGTGGCTCCAGCCAGTGTGATCATTGGCACGCCAGACAAACCCAACTTGCGCATTCTTTCCGCAACATTGGGCAACAACAGCTTTGTACTGCCGGAAAGTCGTCTGGATGATGGAACCTCCCCCCCCTTCGCAGCGGATCTTTCCTTGAACATGGAAGTGGAATCCATGGCCCAGGACACCACCTCAGCGGTCAATGTTACGGCAGAGCTGCAAATCTCTGGGAAGACCTTTCCTTTAAGCATTCGTCTTTCAGATAATCAGGGACGACCGAAGCTGCAATCTGCCAAAACCTATGAGGTGAATTGTATCCAAGACCAAGGCAAGGAACGTTGCGCTTCGCTCTTCAAGCAGTCACAAAAAGGGCATACCTATGAGCTTTATTTGAATGGTGAGGCCTATGATTCCCTAGCCAATCTGACCCAGGATACCGAGGCCAGTCTGGTGGTTCGTCTGGACCCAGAAAGCCGGGTGGCCGAGTGGGAAAACAATCGTGCGGACAATGTCAAAACCATCCCGGTCATTTTCCTGGTCGGCAAAAGTGTTTCCAAGCCCCAAAATGTCCGCTTCTATGATAGCGGCAGCAGCAGCGCAAGCAGTCGCACCAATTTTGTCAGCTTGGGGAACACGACGGTATCCAATGGCAACGACGTCGTTGCCATCTCCTACTCTCTAAATGGCGGTCTTGACTACGGAGATATCTCAAATGATGTGCCGTACAACGCTGAAGCCGATGGTGGCAGCAGCTTTGATATCACCTTGTTTGGCATTAAAAAAAGCATGCTCAGCCTGGATGTCGGGGCCCAGTTTAATGGTGAAAATCCGTATTGCAGCGATATGAATGTTGACATCAAAATTCTGGGTACATCTTATTGGACCATCTTTCAAGGAGGGATTGACCTCGGCAAAGCCACTGAGCTAACCGTTAACGCGCTCAACGACTTTTTCACGACCGGTACCTGCAAAGGGAAAACGGCCACAAAGACCGAGGAACTCTGGTCTTCTTTGGACTGGAATGGTAACGAAAACTATATCCTCTCAAAAAAATTGATGGAGATGGAGAAGCAGTATTTCATCGGTGGTATTCCCGTGGTCGTCAAAGCGGGAGTCGTGGGCTCAATCGGTCTGCACGGATCGCTTACAATCAACAACGATCAAATGGTCAGTTCATACTTTGGTCCATTCTTCTCAGTGAAGGGGTTTGCCGAGGCGGGAGTTGGACTCTCTTCCAAGCAGGGCGGTGTAAAAATTACCGCCATTGCTGGAGTCGGAATGAGCTTAACGATACTGGAGCTTGACCTTTACTTAAAATCCAGTTTTCTGTTAAACAAGACACTCCCTGTAGCGGTTATCAAGTATGAGACACCTCTGGTGATTCGTACCCTGGATGGTGAATTTTATGCCTTTGCTGAATTTTCCATGAAAGCTGGTTTTATCAAGATCAAATTCCGAAAGGAGGTTTCCATCTTTGAATGGAGTGGCGTTAAATGGACCAAGAATCTGAAAGATCCCAGGATCAAAATATTTGGTCCCAGAAATCGTTATGTCGTCAACACCGATGGCACTCTTTCTCTTGCGGCCAACATCGATTATTCTTCAACCAGCCCCCCCTCTTCACTCGAGTGGAAGGGAAACTTTGACTTTGATGCCGGGACTTACGTTTTTCATCTGACCACCGATGACAGTGTCACAGCCACAGTCAACGGTCAATCCATGGGAAAATTGCCGACCTACAGTTCGACGCAGATCTTGGATAACGTAAACAGCTATACCGGTAACTTGACCAATGGGGCCTCTATTGACACCGCTACAGATACGCTGTCTGCAACCACCATCAGCACCAATAGTTTGATCAAAGGTAGTTTGGTTCTGGATGGTGACAACGATTATGTAGATTTAAGTTCATCTCTGAAGACCCCCTTCAGCGCGGTCACCAGTGGAACCATCGAACATTGGGTCAAATTGGACAACCTTGGAGATCGAGTCTTCTTTTATGCTGGAGACCGATCTGGTTCCGATGGCTTTGGTCACGCCGACAGCACCATGGAGATTCACACGGGCATCACAGGTGGCAAACCGTTCTTTATTTACCAGAAGGGTGGAAGTGATGATGCTCGGGTAGAGAGCAGTACCGCATTGACTACAAATACTTGGTATCACATTGCCGCCACCTATAGCACCAACAATTCAGGAACATCCGTTTTCAACCTCTATGTGAATGGGGTTCTAAAAGCCACAAAGTCCATGTCCTACTCATTTGACAACGGCAAAACCGCCAGCGGCGTCTTCATTGGCCGCCCCTATACACAGACGCGCTCGATGGATGGCCGGATGGATGAGCTGCGCCTGTGGAATAAGGTGCGCACACAATCCGAAATTTCCGCCAATATGAACAGCCGTCTCTCTTCGACCACCTCTGGTTTGTACGCCTATTTCACCTTTGATGATCGCTTTTCGGCCATCGACAAATCCACCACCATGACGCTCACCTCGGACGCACTCTATGAGGTGGATGTCAAGTACACCAAGGATACGAGCAGCAAAACCCCGACATCGGCAGACATTGACTTCTACTGGACACCATCGAACTATACCGGCTTCACAGCCACCTACTACAACAACACAGATATGAATCCCCCTGTGGTCTGGAGAGACTATGAGCAAACCATCGACCACACTTGGGGTTCGGCCTCCCCCTCTGGAGAAGCCAGTACAGATGTCACCAAGATGGTGGACCCCAGTAAATTTGCTGTCAGTTGGGAAAAGAAATTTTCCGCCACGAAGAATACCAGTTGGATCTTTAAGCTCAAAAGCGATGATCGGGTGCTATTGGGCGTCGATAACGTGCAAATCATCGACACATATAGCAGAAGTAAAACCACCGTCCCCTTCATCCAAACCGAAGTTGAGACCGTCCTCTCCTCCCCAGTCGAGTTGAACTCTGGCACACACACCCTCTGGCTCAATTATTTTCATGAAACCAGTCGCAAGAAATCGGATGGATCGACCATTTCCGTCACGCCTGAGATTTCCTTGACCTACTTGCCCGTGAGTAAATGGCTAAAAACTGGAATCATCACAGGGGCCACCAATGGTGGATTGACGACCGAGACCACCATTGACATTGTCGATGACATCAATGCCGACATCAAATCTCTGGGCACTCCGAGTTATGAGTACATGCGATATGAGGGATACTTCTACTTTGACACCGATACGACCTATGACTTCATCGCCTATACCAACCCTGGGATGACCATTACCATCGATGGCGTGGTCTATTCAGGCGGGTGGTCGCACAACAGTTCCACCTCCTTTTTAACCTCAATCGCCATGACCAAGGGGTATCATTCCATCGCCGTTTATGCGAAGCTCTACGATGATTATAGCTCGCGCAAACTGACCAATCCTCGATCCAGTCAATTGACCTGGAGTGCGCAAAAAAATGGCGAACTGACCGGGTACTACTACCGTACTGCAACGGATATGGAAGCCTCCAGCACTGCAAACACCGATGCAAACAGCACAGCGATTGACCCCATCCTGATCCGCAAGGATGCGGCGATCAAGGTAGGGGACTACACAACAGCCATCAACTTCAACTGGAGCAGCTCGTCCCCCACCTATTCCATGCAACCCATCGATACCGCACTCGATTCCGCCAACAACAATGGCAAGGACTCGTTTGGTGTGCGCTGGGTTGGTAGCTTTGATTTCACCAGCACGAGTACCTCCTGCAATGGCATTGACGCCTACAACTCCGATGGCACCGTCAATGCCAATGCGAGTACCTCTGAGGTCAATGATACTTGCGTTTATATGTTCACTGTAAAGGCGGACGATAAAGTGCGTCTCTGGGTGGACAACCGTCTGGTGGTAGACCAATGGAACACGGTCTCCGACACCAAAACCTATCACAACGTGGCCATTGTCGATGCGGCGGTTCACACCATCAAGGTTGAGTATGCCGAAAATACCGGTGATGCCGATGTGTTTGTAGGCTGGACTCTGGTCGAACCTGAAAAGATGTATACCAACTATTACAGTGGTTCAACCACTTTTACTGGCACCCCGGTCAATACGACCGATGGTAGCAAAACCAGTGCTACCATGACCACTCTTAGCGGTCTTACTAACCTTGTTCCATCGGGCATAACGACCGGTACAGATTTCAGTGCCAGAGGAAGTGGCATGTACTATTTTGATGAAAACGCCTACACTTTCTCACTGACTGCCACATCTGGGGCCATCTTGTACTTAGACGGAATTGAGGCGATCAACGGCTGGAATGGTGCTGCGGGCAAGAAACTCACCACAAACTGGCCCATGACTCAGGGGTATCATGATGTCAAGATTGAATTCTATGGCAAAGCTGGCGCGACCAACTTTGATCTGACCTGGAGCAACAGCAATCTGGTATCTTCCGCTGGCAGTTCATGGGTTTTGAATGGTTCAACAGATCAGGCCTCAGTGACTGGCTACACGGGCATTACCGGTACTTCTGCAAGAACAGTGGAGCTTTGGATCAAAACGACAACGGTCAATGCATCTTCGAAAGCATTGGTTTACTGGGGAACCGATGCCACGGGTAAAAAATGGGGCATCAGCATTGACACCAATGGAGGCGTGCAGGTAACGGCAGGTACAGGCAGAATGACGGGATCAACCGCTGTAAACAATGGCAACTGGCATCATATTGCAGTCACTTTTGAAAATGACGGTACGCCGGACATAAGCGATGCCAAAATCTATGTGGATGGCATCTTGGAGACCAGTTTCTACTTCAAAGAGAGCGGAACCGTCAATACGGTAGCTCTTTCAAATGTTATGATTGGCAATGACAATTTTGACCGACATTACAGTGGCCAAATGGATGAACTGCGCATTTGGAGTGTGGCCAGAACTCAAAGTGATCTCATTGCCTACCGCTATAAGACGTTGGCTGGCACGGAAACCGGTTTAGAAGCCTATTACCGTTTTGATGAGGGGACAGGCAGTACTCTGGTGGATCAGACCAGTAAAAAGCGTGATGCCACGATGAGTGGTGACCTTTCCTGGACTCTTTCTGGGGCCTCGATTTACAGTGCGGGTAACGCCTTGGTATTAAATGGCACGACCGACTCGGCAAAGGTGACTGGTTATACTGGAATTACCGGTAGTTCTGCACGAACAGTTGAATTCTGGATCAATACGACGGCAACCTCAGGAGGATTGATTTATTGGGGAACCAATACCATAGGTAACAAATGGGCCATCAATCTTGACACCAATGGCGGCGTTCAGGTTAATATTAACGTCGGGAAAAAAACTGGCAATACTGCGGTAAACAATGGGGCTTGGCATCATGTGGCGGTTTCCTTTGAAAATGATGGTACACCGAATATCACCGATGCCAAAATTTATGTGGATGGTGTTCTAGAGACCAGCTTCTTTACTCAGACGAGTACGACCCTGAATACCACAGTCGGCACGGATCTTCTGATTGGCATAGACAATTTTGACAAACGTTTCAAAGGTCAACTCGATGAGTTGCGCATTTGGAGTGTGGCCAGAACGGCCAGTGAAATCAGTGCCTACAAATCCAAGATCATCTCTGGATCGGAAACGGGCTTGGAGGTCTATTACCGATTTGATGAAGAATCTGGCACCACCCTGACGGATCAAACGGGCAAGCACGATGCGACACTAAGCGGCACGCCCACTTGGGCTCTTTCAGGAGTTTCGGTCGCCACGCCATGAAGAAAAACTGGCTCTATGGATTGCTGTTCCTTGTGGTGGCGGCTTTTGTGCTGTTCTGGTGGCTCAAACCAGCCAGTCAGGCTCCAGTTGCCACCTCTCCCACAAAAGGAGGCGCGTCCCATTCGGACAAGGCCTCCCTGGAGGAAATCGTCCCTGAACCGGCTGTTTTATTGCGGTTCAGTCCAAAGGATGGTCAGGTTGCGGTCTGGCGGTTTAATACCCACTCCAAGGCGGCCATCGATTTTTCGTTCATGCAACCCAACCTGTCTGGAGGTAGCGTCCCAACGCCATCTTCTGGCCAGGGGGTGCTGGTGCCGGTGGAGTCTAGCTTTCTGGGTGAGTTGTCTCTCAAATTTTATCCCCGTGAACCGGGTATCTGGAATGTGGCAGGGCTGATCCAACACCTGGAACACAAAATCAATCAGGAAAAGAGCCTCTACACGCCCCCCCTTGGTGAACCATTCACATTCACCATGACCAGTCAGGGGATATTCGATCACTTTGAATTCACCCGTGGTGTTCCCGTCAATGCCCAGAAATTGGTAAAAAATCTGTTGCTGGGTCTACAGATCACCCTTCCCAAAGAGGGGCAAACCGCTTGGAGTGCCACCGAGACAGATATGGTGGGACGTTATCAGGCCAACTATCATATCGAAACCTTGGCTGTCAAAGAGAATCGCGTGGTTATTGGCAAGGAAAAGCACACCTACTCAGGAACCTTTGCCAATGACAATTCCGCCATTGCCAACTCCACGGTTCGCGTGCGCAATTCTTCAGGAAAGATCACCATGGCCATGAAAGGTCCGTGGCTGACCTCCCTGGAATACAAAGAAAAAACGGCCACACTTTCCGGTTCTTACGAATGGTCGAACGCAGAGAGCGAAACCACTTTAAACCTGCTGGAAAAGAACACCACGGGACTGTTTCCTGAATTGTTTGCACAATTCACCGAGCGATTGCAGTCAGACCGTTATTTATCCATCCGGTATTATGAGACGGATTCTGTTTTGGATCAAATGGCGGCGGGTTTGCCTCTGGATGGGGCGGTGGATTTGTTCAAGCAAATGTCCCAAACCAAAGAGAACAATGACGAAATGTTGGCTGCAAAATTCATGATCAACTATTTGCGCCGTCACCCTCAGGCCTCTGTAGAACTCATCGACATTTTGGATCGGGATAGCCATCGTGAACGTTTGAACCAGGAGATGCAACTCACCTTGTGGCGTCTGCTGGCCGAATCCGGTCACAGTGAGGCCCAAAAGGCGGTTGTGACGGCCATCAGCAATTCATCCCGTTCCGAGGTAACGCGGATGCGTGCCTTGATGACGGTTCACGGCTTTGAACACCCCCAACCTTTTTTGGTCGATGAGCTGTTCAACTTCTACAAGCAGGACACCTCTTCCACGGATGGTGCCAAAACCAGACAGATGAAATCCATGGCCATGCTGGCGATTGGCGATTTGGGACAAGGGGAGAAGTTGAATGAAGAGACCAAAACCAAAGTTGGCATCTTGCTGGAGACGCAATTAGGACAGGTTCAATCCGCCGATGCGCAATTGGAGACTTTGGTGGCCATTGGCAATTATGGCGACAAACAACTGGCTCCCAAGGTAGAGCCGTTTTTCACCGCCGAAGATGAGAGGGTCCGCGCAAGTGCCTATACGGCGATGCGACGCATGGATGATCCCGCGATTATGAACGCCCTCATTCAACATTATGGCAATGAGTCTTCCACCAAGGTCAAGACCGTTGCCTTGAAGACCATTGGCGATTTGACTTTAAATCAGGATGGGTTGAAATGGGCCAATAGTAATGCGTTGGCTGTTACGCATCCAGCAGAGCAGATCATCATGGTGGACATACTGGGCAAGAGTGGCAAAAGCAACCCGGAAAATCTTTTGACACTCAAAGAGATGTTGAAAACCAATCCCGATATGCCAGTAAAGCGAACCATTTATAAATACATTGTCCCAGGGCAGTGAGGTTGTCAACCTAAAGCCGGTTGGCCAACAATGCCAACACCTGTTGCACACACGCATCAATGGATTCGGTCCCAGTATCCAGAATCAATTCTGGGGACTCTGGGACTTCATAAGGAGAGGTGATGCCGGTGAATTCCGGGATCACCCCGGCCCTAGCCTTGCGGTAGAGACCCTTGACATCGCGGTCCTCACACACCTCCAGGGAACAACGACAATAAACCTCCACAAAATCATCCGCACCAACCAACCCCCTCACCCGCTGACGGTCAGCCCCAAACGGTGAGATGAATCCGCATAACACTATCAAACCCGCATCCAGCATGAGTTTAGCCACCTCTCCGATGCGACGGATATTCTCCACCCGATCCTCATTGGAAAATCCCAGATCACCACACAACCCATGGCGGACATTATCGCCATCTAGGGCATAGGTGTGACGGTTGGCGGCAAAAAATATTTTCTCCAACTCGTGAATCAGGGTAGACTTGCCCGATCCAGAGAGTCCGGTAAACCAAAGGATGATTCCCCGGTGGCCATTCATCTTCTCTCGATCCTGACGGGAGACGTTGACAGCCTGCCAGACGGCGTTGGGACTTGTTTGCTGTGTCATTGGGTCGTGTGCCTTCTGCTAAAGGTGGTGATTCCGATCCGATTTTGTTAGGATCCTTAGTTGGATTTCATCATATCAAGTGCTGGCCCAACAGGCACGGAGAACAATATGGCGCAGAAAAAAATTCATGATTCCCCTTCCACCCGCGTCATGGCCTATCGCAAACGGCGCATGGAAGGGATGAAACGGGTAGAAATTTGGCTGACGGATGAAGAACTCACGCAACTTGACAAAGTGGTTGAAGCCACAGGGATCAGTCGAGCGCGTGTGGTGGCACAATTGCTACAGGAACGTAAAGCTCCTCCTGTAATCCCCACACCTCCCCTCCCACCCGTACTCCAGGAAGCAAAACCCGTGCAAACTCCCAATCTCAGCCGGGCCCAACGCGGACAAAATGTCTTTCTGGCCTCTTTGCTGACCCTCAAAAAATCCGAAGAACCTTAGAAGACCGTTGCCCAATAGCCTGATGGAGTCTATTATTAACGGATAATAGAATGACCATGTCAGAAGCCAAAAGTGAGAGCCGTCCAATCATGAAACATGCAAACACCGGCACAAACGGCACACCCGATCTCGACAAATCTCCCACTGGAATGGGTATTGTCAGAGAAAGTGGTTCTATCCACTCGACCGATGCTGCATTAAACACCCTCTCTCGCCCCTGGGGTTCTCCCGAAGCGTGGTGGGGACGGATTTCCGCTGGTTTTTCCTACCCTGCTGTCACCCGCTGTCCACACTGTGGCTTGGGTCAACGCATTGGTTGGCGCGAACAGGAAACAGACATTCCAAACAAACCGGAATCTGCCATTTTTTCCATAGAATTTATGGGTCATGCCCACGCCTTGACCCCTGCCATGCTCGGTGATCTCATCTTAGTGCGCGATGTTACCGAAGAGCAACGCAAGGCTCGCTCCACCAACCAAAAAATCAAGCAATTCCACTCCATTTGCGACTTCATGGAAGATGTCTATTACCGCATGGATCTCAACGGCGTTCTCCAGTTTGTCAGCCCTTCGGTACAAAAGCTGTTAAAACACCGCCCAGCCGAAATCCTAGGACGCCCCTTGGTCGATTTTTGTGCCAATCCCGAACACCTCCATGAAATGATGCAAATTTTGAAAACCAGCGAAAGCGTCGAAGACTTTGATCTGGTTCTATTGTGCCGCCGGGGCAAGCAGGCTCCGGTCTCCATGAACGCGAGCATCATTCTGGATGAAAATGGCAAACAGATCGCCATTCAAGGAATTTTTCGCGATATGATCGAACGGTCACGCATGGATGCAATCCTCACTGACCGGACCCGACACTTTCAGGAGGTCATGAGCAAACTGGAACAACAAAAAAACGCCGTAGATGAACATCTCCTCATGAGCATCACCGACCCGGAAGGGACGATCATTGATGTCAATAGTAGACTCCTCCAGGTTAGCCGCTACTCCAAAGAGGAGATCCTGGGAAAAAATCACAAAATTTTTAATTCCGCCTATCACCAAAAATCCTTTTTCAAAGAGATGTGGCGCATCATTCAAAACGGACGCATCTGGCGAGGAGAGATTCGTAACCGTAAAAAAAATGGGGATTTTTTCTGGCTGGATTGCACCATTGTCCCGTTTTTGACCCCCTCAGGCCGCCCGTTTCAATACATCACAGTCGCCTCAGATATCACCGAACGGGTCGCGACCGAAACCCGTATGGAACAAAACCTCTCTTTCTTGCGGCTCATCATGGATTCCATGGGGGATGGAGCGTATGTTCTGGACAACAAAGGTCAACTCCTCTCCCTAAACAAGGAAGGAGAACGACTCTTGGGATGGCAAGAGGCTGAACTTCTGCATAAAAACCTGCATGAAATTATCCATTACAAACGGGCAGACAACACCCCCTTTCCGATGCGGGAGTGTCCGGTCCATCAAAGCCTGTTGGGCCGCTCCTACCGAGTCGAGGATGACCACTTTATTCACAAAGATGGCACACTGTTTCCCGTTTCCTACGTCACAACACCGCTGATGCAAGAGACTGAAATCATCGGTTCCATGGCCATCTTTCGGAATGCCGCCTTGACCGTGGATGAGATCAACAAGCTGAAAATGTGCCGAGATGCGGCCCTGGAGTCCTCACGTCAGAAATCGGCCTTTTTGGCCAACATGAGCCACGAAATCCGCACCCCCATGAACGCCATCGTCGGCATGAACGATCTGCTCATGGATACCCCGTTAAACGAAGAACAGATGGAATTTGCCGAAATCGTCCACGACTCTTCCCGCTCTTTGCTGGCATTGATCAACGACATCCTTGATTTTTCCAAAATCGAAGCCGGAAAAATCAACATTGACGCCATCCATTTTTCTCTTCTGACGGTTGTGGAGGGGGTTGCGGAACTGCTTGCTCCCCAAGCTCACGAAAAGGGCATCTCCCTGATGACTCATGTCTCCCCACGCATTCCTGATACACTGATCGGGGATCCTGGACGCTTGCGACAAATGCTGCTCAACCTGATGGGCAATGCCGTCAAGTTTACCGATGAAGGAGAAGTGACCATACGAGTCCTGCTAGAGGGCGAGGTCAGGGATCAAGTGATGGTCCATTTCTCCGTAGCCGATACCGGCATTGGGCTGGCACTGGGAGAACAAGAGACCAAACGATTGTTTGAACCCTTTATCCAGGCTGAACAAGGCACCGCACGCAAATTTGGTGGGACTGGCTTGGGGTTGGCCATTTCCAAACGGTTGGCAGAACTGATGGGCGGTGAAATCGGCACCCACAGCCGCCAAGAAGGAGGAACCGTTTTCTGGTTTCGCATCCCATTTAAACCCTCCTTGGATCCTGTTGACAATGACAGCCTACCCATGGAACTCTTGCGGGAAGTTCGCATCTTGACCGTACTGGAAAAAACCACCGACCAAGAAATTCTTGGCGACTGTTTCAACGCATGGGGCATGCTCCATCAAGGAACCACCAACGGTGAACAGGGGCTGATCACCTACCGGGAGGCCATCAGCAAGGGTAAACCATTCCAGATTGTCATGATTGCCTCAACCCTCTCTGACATGGACTGCCAAATCATGGCCGAACTCCTCAAACGGGAAAAAAACGGCCATGAACTATCCATTATCGCCTTGATGGATTGGGACGACAAAGAAGAACGAAATAACTTCCTAAAATCCGGTTTTGCAGCGGTTCTCCTCAAACCGATCCGGCGATCCACCTTAATCCGTTGCCTTGCCGAACAGGTTCACCCTGAAAGTATCCTCCCCCATGTGGAATCGATCACTGCGCCTCTTGCCAAGGAAACCAACACGCTCCAACCCGATGCCTATGATGCCCTGGAGTCTGGCAATCTTTTGCTTCTGGTGGAAGACAATCCAGTCAACCAAAAAGTAGCCTTGCTGCAACTCAAAAAACTGGGCTATGCCGCTCATGCGGTCAGCAACGGCAAGGAGGCGGTGGAGGCGATTTCACATCTGCCCTACGCATTGATCCTGATGGATTGTCAAATGCCGGTCATGGACGGCTTTGAGGCCACCCACGCCATACGCAAATCCGAACAGGCCGCCTCTCGTCACATTCCCATCATTGCCATGACCGCCCACGCTATGAAAGGAGACCGGGAACGGTGCTTAAGCGCGGGCATGGATGATTATCTGAGCAAACCGGTCTCTCCTGAAAACCTGCTGCAAAAGTTGCAGTACTGGATCCCAAAAAGTATCGGCACCCCTCCCCCCGTGGAGATCAATCAATTGCGGCAACTTTTCGGCGATGATGACGAGATGATCCGCGAACTGTTGCAACATTTTCAGCTTTCCGCACGAGAACTCCTAGACAAGCTCGACGAGATGATCCAAAAAGAAAATGCGGATTTAGTCCTAGAAGCTGCCCTGGAACTCAAAGAAGCCTGTTCCAATATGGGAGTCACCGCCATGGCGCAACTGGCCAAGGTGATGGAACAATCATCACTGCACCATGAATGGAGCGAGGCCAAAAGAACCATCGAACGCCTTGAAGCGGCATTTCGCCATGTGGAAAAGTTTATTGAAACCTTTTAATTACGGATCATTTTAGAAAGCCATGGAACAGACAGGCGAATTATCAATCCGTCACGCAGATACCCTTCTCGAACGTCGTCTGATCGAGGAGATTTTGCACCATGCGGACATTTTGCTCGATACCTCCTTGACCGGGACGCAACGGGAACATCTGCAACGCATTCGACTGGCAGGCGGATCCTTGCTCGCCTCACTTCCCAACCCCCAACCCTTAGCCGAGCCCCCATCCGCACAGGAGTCAACAACCGCCAAAAAACATCTTATTTTGTTGGTGGAAGACAATCCATTCACCCAAAAACTCATGACCCGTCTTTTGACCCTACAGGGTTATCAAGTCACCTTGGCCCAAAACGGTCAAGAGGCCTTGGAATGCATGGCCAAAACCCCCTTCGACTTGATACTCATGGATCTGCGCATGCCTCTCCTGGATGGTTTCCAGACGACAGAGATCATTCGTCAACAGGAAAAAAATGGCTCTGGCAAACACATTCCCATTATCGCGGTCACCGCACTGGTGGATGAAGAGAACAAAAATCGCGCCATAGAGGTCGGCATGGACAGTTTTCATGCCAAACCCGTTCGAGGCACCGTTTTGTTCACGGAGATGGAACGACTCTTGACCACTGAAAAAGTCGAGTCTCCCATGGTCTTGGACATGAGTCGATTAATTAAAACGGTCGATGGAGATTTTGACCTACTGAATGAAATCACGGATCTTTTTTTCACGGACGCCGTCAGTCAAATGGGTCGCATTCAAAACGCCTTTCTCACTGGCGACGCCAATGAAATTCGCGAAGCCGCCCACCGCATCAAAGGAGCAACCGGCACCTTTGGACGGATCGAAGTGTTTCATCTCGCCTTTGCTTTGGAACAAGCAGGACGTCAGGGTGACCTACAACAAGCCAACACCCTTTGGAGTCAACTAGGAGACGCATTACACACCATGGAAGAAGCCATCCGAAAAGAAATCACCCAACTGGTTGGAGAATAAATCGTGCCTTTGTTAAAACCGTTTTGTGCTTGGCGTCCCCGTTCTGGTCTGGAACATCGGGTGGCAGCCCCTCCCTATGATGTCCTCAACAGCGAAGAGGCCCGTTTGCTGGCCAAAGACCTTCCTGAATCTTTTTTGCATGTTTCCAAGGCAGAGATCGGTCTCTCCCCAGAGATATCCCCCTATGATGAACAGGTATACGCGACAGCCAAAGACCGTTTTCAATTCATGCGCGATGCAGAAATCATGCTCTGCGATCCGACCCCTCGGTATTACATCTACCGTTTAAGAATGAATGGCCGCGATCAAATCGGCGTGGCCGCGCTGGCCTCGGTGGATGCCTATCTACAAGAACGCATCAAAAAACATGAATTCACCAGACCAGACAAGGAAAACGACCGTACCCGACTTGCGAGTACTCTCAATGCCCATTCCGGCCCGGTTTTCCTGATCCATCGGCACCACCCAACGATTGAGGCATTGACCACACAGATCATCTCAACCACCGAACCAACCTATGACTTTGTGGCAGATGATGGCATTCGTCACACCTTATGGGTGGTGGAGGATACACAAACAATCCAGGAATTTTCTGACACCTTTAACCAAATGCCCACACTTTATATTGCCGATGGTCATCACCGTGCCGCAGCAGCAGCCCGAATCTGTCAAAAACGGCGCGAGACCTCTCCAAAGGACGACTCCCCTCAGGAACCCTTTGCCCGATTTCTTGCGGTCGTGTTTCCAGACACTCAGGTCCGCATTTTCGATTACAACCGTGTGGTCCGGGATCTCAATGGACTGACTCCTGACCTTTTATTGCAACAAGTCAGCACGATTTTTTCATTGGTTCCAGCCAATACCCCGGTTCGACCAACCGTTCGTCACGAATTTGGTATGTATCTATCCGGCCAATGGTATAGCCTTAAGGCCACTTTGGAACCGGATCAAGAACAAGACCCCGTGCAAAGGCTGGACGTGACCATCCTACAAGAACGACTGCTCAATCCTGTACTGGGCATCACCGATCCCCGCAAGGATACCCGCATTGATTTTGTCGGTGGCATACGTGGTTTGGAAGAGTTGATGCGGCGTGTGGACTCTGGTGAAATGGCTGTGGCCTTCTCTTTGTTTCCAACCGCCATGGATGAACTTCTGGCTGTGGCGGATGCAGGCCATGTCATGCCGCCCAAATCAACTTGGTTTGAACCCAAACTCCGTGATGGCTTGCTGGTGCAGACTTTTTAAAAAAACTCCCCTGGCAGATCCAGGGGAGTTTTTCCACTCTCCTTTACTTCTCCTATTCTTTAGGTTTTGGCAACACCACAGAGGCCAGAACCCCAAGTGCCAGGATGGAAAAGACCACGATCATGCTCTGACCCGGAGAAAGATGGAGATTGGGCCATTGAATGATGTTGTTGCCAGCCTCGATGGCCAGTTTGGCCGCAATATAAAACAGCAAAGCAATGATGGCCTTATCCAGATGAACAAGAAATTTCATCAGGCTTGAGAGAATGAAAAACATGGCGCGCAACCCCATGACGCCAAAGATCATCGCTCCCCACACTAAAACCGGTTCTTTGGTCACGGCGATCACAGCAGGCACTGAGTCAAAGGCAAACATGATATCCGTCAACTGGATAATCATCATGCATAAAAAAGCTGGCGTGGCGTAACGTGCAGCCCCTCCTTTGACCTGAATGGAAGAGTCCTGTGCCTGCAACCCCTCAACCTCCTGACGAGAGAGGATCATGTCTTGACCGTGCAAACGTGGATAGACCGGAATAAACCGCTCAATCAGGCGCACAGACCAGTGATTGGAATAGTCCGTCAGGGTATCATCGGCCTCTTCCGCAGTAACCATTTTCCAAGCTGTCCAACCGACAATCGCGGCAAATCCCAATCCAACCCAAGGAGAAGCGGCATAAAGGGCCGTCCCAACGCTGGCAAAGGCCAGACGAAAGAAAATGGCACCCAGAATGCCATAAAACAGCACCCGCCGCAGGACCACATCTTTGATGTTGAAGGATCCAAAGATCACCATGAAGACCATCACGTTATCGAAAGAGAGAGACTCCTCTAACACAAACCCCACCAGAAAGAGCTTACCCCAGGATGGGTCATAAAAAACCCACAAATAGGCCGCAAACGCGATGGCAGCAAACACCCAAAAAACAAACCAAAAACTGGCTTCTTTAAGAGTCATGGTGCGATTTTTATGATGCGCATGAATATCCGTCGCCATGTAAAACGCGATCACAGAGGCTAAAATCAATACGATATCTATTGGAAAACCAATATGTTGCCCTTCCATAAAACGTTATCTCCCTTTGATTGATTGTTCTTCTAAAACCCTGAAGCTGCCCGTGGTTTCCAATTCCGCGCCAACTCTTGGGCACGAGCGATTTCGGCAGGGTTCATATGTTTGGCGAGCAGGTCGCGCTCCCGAACGGCATTTTCATCCCCTTGCGAGGCCGCAAGATTCAACCACATGTGAGCTTGCACACTCTCCTGACCCACGCCTTGACCATAGCGATACATCATACCCAGATTGAACTGGCCATTGACATACCCCATTTCTGCCGAACGACGAAACCACTGTTCCGCCTCGTGATAATCCTGCATGACCCCCCGACCTTTTTTATAAAGCACGCCAAGGTTATTTTTAGCAACGGCATTTCCCAGATCAGAGGCTTTGCGATACCAACGGATCGCCTCTTCATAAGAGGGCGGTCCACCTTCCCCATGTTCAGACATCAGCCCCAGATTATTTTGGGCTTCGGAATCCCCCTGTTCGGCGGCCAGACGATACCAACGAATCGCCTCCTGGAAGTCCTGCGGCACACCCTGTCCTTTTCTGTAAAGCATAGCCAGAGAGAACTGAGCTTTCATCGAGCCTTTTTCAGCGGCCTTGCGCAACCATTTCTCGGCCTCCTTGTGATTCTGCGCCCCTCCCTGTCCTTGGGCATACATCTGACCCAGGTTGAGTTGGGCTTTAAGATTCCCTTGTTCGGCGGCCTTGCGAAACCACTTTTCTGCCTCCAATTCATCCCGTGGAATGCCCTGGCCTTCGTAATACATCACCCCCAGATTGTTCTGCGCCTCGACATCGCCTTGCTCGGCGGCGATCAAATATTTCTGCTGCAATTCAACATGTTCTTCCGATGCAAAAACCGGCAGACAGAATACCATGACCAGGATCCAGAGGTGCGCAAAGGATATCAATCGGTTCTTATTGTTCATGTTCTTACCCCATGCATAAGGAAATCAATTGAAATAAAAATTTCTGAATCCTCAAGCATAACAAAAAACCACGCATGCTTGCAACAAAGCTCTTGACTATAACCTAACCCCCAGGATAGGACACTATGTGACTTTCTTCTGAAATTTCACCTTTAGCGGCCAAACGCCAACCACTCCACCCGAACCTCCCTAGGACGCTCCTCGGCACGGGTTGAAAACAATACCGTAAACCCTTTTGAATCAATGGCCTCAGCACTGCTCTGAAAACGAATCTTCTCCTGGTTAAAATCCAGCATCACAATCCCCATCATCACACGCGGCGGTTGGGTGAAAGGCTTGGCGAACTCCACACGCTGTCTGAACTCCCGCACGCGGGTGAAGATATTAGCCAGTTGCCACCCACCATCATCCTGCCGAACCGATACGGCCCCACTTTCCAGTCGCGCAACCGCAGATTCCACTCCCTCCAGACGAACAACGAGGGTTTTCAACTCCTCAACTTGGTGTTCCAGGGAGCTGATCCGTTCTCCCATTGCAGAAGTTGACCGCTTCTGCCCTTCCTCCAGACGAACCACATCCGTCTCCAATCGGGGCAGACGATCTCCCAACAGCCAACCCCGGATATCCGGTTTGCTTGCAGACAGAGATGCTTGGGACGCATCCCCCCACCAAACCAACACACCCACCAAAACCATTATCACGGCCACTAAAAAAACCACAAACCGCGCCATACCAGACTCCTTGCCTTGACTATCGCAAAAATTTAAACCCTAACCACCGATTCCAGGTCGCTGGAGCAACAACTCGGACCATCTCCTCGACAAATAATGGGTAATTCATAAACAACTTTTCTTTTAACTCCCAAGCCCGTCCCTCTATTTCCCCGCGATTCTCCCAAACACTCAAACCCGGCCCGACAAACAGAATTTCATTGTTGGTGCCAACCACCGGCAATCCCAAAACCTCTTTGGAAAATTGTCGATGAATGGCCTCCGAACTGTGACGAAAAACGGCTGAATCCCCGCGAATCAGATTGGCGGTCAACACCCCTTTGGATGTCAACAGAGCCTGCGCCTGAGCAAAAAATTTCTCGGCATAAACACTCTCCACCATCCCTTCATGATCAAATGCATCGAGCAAAATCAAGTCATAACCAGGATGAAACCGTTCGCTCGACACCCTAGCCATAAACTCTCCCCCATCCTCAAAAAAAAGGGTCAAACGCGGATCATCATCTGGCACATAAAAAAACTCTCTGGCCAAAGCGGGTATGGCCTTATCCGCCTCCACAACATCCATGCGGCAAAATGGGAAATGGTGCAACAAAAACTTGACCAAAGATCCCCCACCCAGACCGATCATCAGCACCCGAAAGGGATTCCGTTGCATCACCGCATCCCCGAACAACAACGAGGCCATCATGGCACGGCAATATCCCAGTGATAATGAAATCGGATCATCCAGATACATCCGACTTTGGGTCAAATGCGTATCAAAGGTGAGTTTGCGACTCTCACTATCTTCGATCACCTCAACTTTGTGACCATCATGAAACTGACTGTAGAGTATGAGTTTCACCAGCGATTTCTCCTTTACCGTCGTGATCGATGGCCGACAGGCCGTCCTGGTGGCCCCCGGTGGACCCGATGGGCGTAATGTTTGGCACTCCAGCATCCATCGCAGGAGGGATGAACATGGGCTGGTGGCAAGGCATCTCCACATACCGAACAACGCCGATCCTGCCGTTTTTCTCGTTTCAAAAGTGAAGAGATCTCCCGATTGATCTCACGCCGCCGAATCTCGGCCTGTTCCAACTCTGGAAAGTGATTCGGAAAACGAAAATGGAGCCAGCAATACAGACTGACAATCCGCATGGAAGTTTCCAGTAGACCCAATCGACCAACCCCGCCTCCCCGGTCATCTGGCATGACCTTTTCCAACGAGAGAACCCGATCACGGGCCACGGTCAAGGCCATGGTTTCAAAGGCCTCCACCGCCAAGCTCTCCCGCAAGGGAACTGGTGCGGCGGACAAGGCAAAACGGGTGGACAGTTCCAGATTTTTAAAACGATCCACAATCCGGGCCAGGACAATCTGATCCTCTAGGTCAGCCAACTCGTAGACCTCTGGATCGGGCTTGACCGTTTGGGTAAACAGGGAAAATAACCGCGCCAATGCGGGATGTTTCTCCTCTTTCATCGAGGAGATGGCCAACAAATGGTCCAATGTGGGAGCGAGATTGGCACGACGGATGGGTTGAGGTTCCGCCCGAAATGCCGAAGCAATGCGATTCATGGAGATTAAATAAGTCCCGACAAATCCCACTTCGTTCTTGCCGAAACGACCAGCCCGTCCAGCGATTTGCCGCACCTCCATGGGGGTCAAAAGATGCTCCACTCGATTGATAAACTTGCTGTCTTGGGCAAACAAAATGGTCCTAATCGGAAGATTCAGCCCCATGCCAATGGCATCTGTGGCCACCAGCAAGCCCGACTCGCCCGTGGCAAAACGATGAGCCTGCAAACGTCGCACCTCAGGAGGCAAAGCACCATACAAAACCGAAGTTGCGATACCCGTCTTCTGTTCGATTTCCGCTTTTAATCCCAACACAGCCGAACGGGAAAAAACAACAATCGCCGTCCCCGGCTCCAAATCACGCACGCTCTTGACCGGCTTGTGCAACAGTTGCAAGGGAGCTAGGCGTTCCAGGTGATGCACCTCAAACGGATCCCCGGTGAGAGCCAGAAGTTTTTCAATGGCAGGACGGGCCTGAGGCGCACCAATGATATTCACTTCGTCTGCTTGAACACCCAAAATGGCCTGGGTCCATGCCCATCCTCGATCCGTATCACCAAGCATCTGGGCTTCGTCGATCACGCACACCTCATAACGATGGCCCAATGGCAGCATTTCAATGGTGCAGGCGGTATGGCGTGCCCCCTCGACCATTATCCGTTCTTCTCCAGTCACCATGTTGCACGGAATGCCCCATTCATTGAGTGTCTCGGCCACTTCCAAGGCCAGAAGACGCAAAGGAGCCAAATAGATCCCGTTCTCAGCCCCAATCAACCGTTGCAAGGCCTGATAAGTCTTGCCAGAATTGGTTGGCCCCAGAAACAAGGTGACATGCCGAAACCGTTGACGGGCCGGAAACAAGGCGTGAAATTCATGAATCCGGGTGATGGCCGTAGCCTCGCGTTGCAGTCGAAGCTGATCCAAATGCTTATGCATGCGGCCAAAATAGTGCCAATAAGGGAGCAAAACAAAGGCATCGGGATTTTTTCCGCTCTCTTCGCGGGCAATCTGACGATCAAACGCCTTGCTTTCAGCGGAAGAGATCTCACCCGCCTCGGCCAGAACCGATTCATACCGCCGCCAACGGTAGGCTGTTATCGCCGAACGCCATGGGGCCGGATCCAAATGGGTCAAATCCCGCCCCCCAGCCATGGACAAACGGCGCAACGTGCGCCGCATTTCCAGCAACGCCTCGCGTCTTTCCAACAAGAGGCCCAACGCCTCTTCCGCCTGCTGGGCCGATTGACTCTCCAAGGTGGCTCGCCACTGGGATAACGCTTCCAGCAACTCTCGCCACACATCCATCCATTCGGCAATCGGATCGCACACTTCAGGCGATTCTATCTCTTGATTCCCAGAAGGAATCCCGTCATAAACAGGAACATCGCGCAAGCACAGACTCCACACATTAGAAAAATTAACCAAATCCCCTTTTTTATAGCATGACACATTTTCATGCCTGGGTCATCTGGAGAAAAAAATCATGCGCATCGGCATTGATCTTGGTGGAACCAAAATTGAAATCGCCCTTTTGGACCAGTCAGGCCAAATTCTTTTTCAGCAACGCACCCCTACTCCCAAGGGAGACTATGACGGCACGCTGAATGCTATCGTCCAATTGGTGAAAAAAGCCGAACAACAGGTGAAAAACACCCAAAAAATCCCGGTTGGCATTGGCATTCCTGGAGCCATCTCCCCGGTCACCAGACGGGTTCAAAACGCCAATTCGGTTTGTCTGATCGATCAGGATCTGGCGGGAGATCTGGAGAATCGGCTCCAGCGACCGGTTAGACTGGCCAATGACGCCGATTGTTTCACCCTGTCCGAGGCCACAGACGGGGCTGGGGTCCATGGCAGAATCGTCTTCGGGGTGATTCTGGGAACAGGCGTAGGGGGTGGAATCTGCGTGGAAAAACGACTGCTTTCTGGTCCCAACGCGATTGCTGGCGAATGGGGTCACAATCCCCTGCCCTGGCCACAGCCCGATGAACAGCCAGGCCCAAGCTGTTACTGCGGCAAAACGGGATGCATCGAGACTTTTTTGTCTGGTCCTGGTTTCGCAGGTGCGTTACACACGACCCCGCAAGAGATTTTACAAAAGGCCGCCCAAGGAGATCCGCAAGCCGAATACCTTCTGACCCGCTATGAGGATCGCTTGGCCCGCGCTCTGGCCGGGGTGATCAACATACTTGATCCCCATGTGGTGGTGCTGGGGGGCGGGATGTCCAACGTGATGCGACTCTACCCGGCGGTTCAGGCGCGATGGGATCGGTATATCTTTGCCAAACGACCAGCCACGCAACTGCTCAAGGCACGTTTTGGGGATTCAAGCGGGGTGCGAGGTGCGGCATGGTTGTGGCCGAAATGAGGCAGATCCGCTTCAATAAACCGAATCTTTGGACACATTGGAACGTGCAGCCAGCACCTGCTCACGCAAGGCTTTACTGAGAGCGAAATTAGATTTTTTCTGAATGCCCAAGGCCTTGTTGGTCGCTTCAAGCCGTTGGACAAGAATCTCGATGAGTTGATTCTTGATTTTTGTTTGCAAGGCTAAATCGAGTCGCTCCCGGTTCATGCTGTAGGAGTCAATACGAAAAACGATGACCTCCCCAGATGCAATGATGTTGGTGGTCCGTTTGCGCTTGGTGAGAAACGACACCTCCCCCACCACGGCCCCTGGTTGTAAGGTGGCAATCACCTGATCCGGTTCGCTGCTGCCGACCACATTGGCTTCACCCTTGAGAATAACAAACAGGTTCTCATCCGCATCCCCTTCGGTGATAAGATACTCCCCATCCTGGTAGGTGATAAAAAAACTCTCCGCAGTGGTCAATGCCGTACATTCACCTTCGGAAAAATCCCAAAAAAAGGGAATTTCTTTTAATAAAGTCTGAATTAGCATGCGCTCTGCATCCTTTTCCAATTTATTTGGTATTTTCTGTCAGATTTTACCAGCTTGGGAAATCTTTTGCAATGGTACTCATTGACCAAATCCATACCGCTTCATCCACTTGATCTCTAGGCTCGCAAAAAAGATTGACGTCTTATTAGAAATGGTACATACAATTTGACACTCCTGGGGGCACTTGGTGGTCACACATTGGTAACGCTCCCTGGATCCATACAATAAATTAGAGGCCAAATGAGGCTATGACTTCTATGAAACATGACAATACACAAGAATGAGTAAAAGAAATTTGGCGGATCCTAAAAGAAAATGCTATTCAGTTGTCTGAACTTCTGGAATCTCAAAGGCAAACCGATGGAGACCATCCAAAATTGTTAAATGGACCCAATTTTCATGCGAAGGTGTTTTAACAACGAAAGCGGAATCAGACAGTCGCCAAAAACTGAATTATCCAAGTGCCTAGGTGTTTTTGAATACAATCCAACTCTCCCTGACAAAGTCCATTAAGGTCACGTCATCATGATATCATTCAAGATAACTCAATTAAAACCAAAATATTGGTCTCAATTTTGACTATTTTGTCCATTAGTATGGGAGTCATGGGGTTGATCACCTATTGGGTAATCGACAACAGCGTCAGTCAAAACGCCTTTTTGACCATGCAAAAAAATCTTGAACAACGGTTTTATGCCTTTCAGGCCTTTCACACCAATGCCAAACAGGCCATCCTGTTCACTACTGATTGCCCCACGTTTTCGGAATATTTCTCTCTGCCGGAATCCAATCTCACCTCTGCAAAACTCCATGACCCCATCGCCTTCACCGAGCAACAAAACGCACTACGGCGAAAACTAGAAAAACTCAGCGATACACTCCAAGACCATTTCCCGGTGGTGGAAACGTGTCTGATTGATCGCCTGGGACGTGAACATTTTCGCAAGACCCTGCACCAGCAAGCCGAAAAATTGGACCGACATGAGGATCACCTCTCCTTTTTTCAGAAGAGTTTGCAATTGGGCGCGAAAGAGACCTTGACCACCCCGCTCTATTTCTCCCCAGACTACCTGGATTGGGTCATCGCCTATACTTCCCCGGTCATCATGCCAGATCAGACTGTCCCCGCTTTTTTCCATTTCGAGATCCCCCTAACCACCTTCCAGGAACTCATCACCAAAAACGCCAATGGCCCAGACCGCTATCTGCTTGTGGATGCGACAGGATTGATCCTGGCGGACAGTGCACAAAAAAAATCAAAAAAACCAAGCGATCCAAAAAAAGCAGCGGAGGAATACCGCTTGATCGATGATTTTCCTAATATGAACTCCCTCTCACAAGATCCTGATTTCTCCAAAATTATGGAGGCAATCAAAACCGGGGATGCCCACCAGAACCACTTCCAACAAAATGGCGTCACCTACCACCTAGCTTCCCAATCCCTTGACTTTCTGGATTGGCGTATCGCGCTAATTAAGGCTGATGACCATCTGCTCGAAGGGAATCTCTCATTCAATCAAGTCCTGGCCATTATCACTCTAACCCCTTTGCTGATATTGCTGTTGGGAATGATGAGCGCGGAGATGCTGGCCCGTTCCCTCGCCAAACCGATCCAACTGTTGTTCGAGGCAACCCAAGCTATCGCCCATGGCAACCTTACGGTTTCCATCCCGATTCATGGCAATGACGAAACCGCACAACTGACCGCATCCTTCAACCAGATGATCCAGGATCTTGATGTCAACAAAAGGAGGCTGATACGGTCAAAACGGCATAACGAGATGATCCTGAACTCCATGCGGGATGTGTTCATGCTCCTCTCCATGGACGGCATGATTCAAGAGATCAACCACCCGGAACCATTGGGCCTGACCAGAAAGGCAATCATCGGGCAACCGGCCAGTCATTTTTTCAAACAAGCCGATTTCATGAGCCAGATACAAGGCAATGCCATGCGCAATATTCCCAATCACCTGCTGACTGGGAAAGGAGATGAAATACCTATCCTCCTCTCAGCAACCCTGATCACGGATGAAAAGGGAGAGGCCAGCGCAATTCTTCTGATCGCCCACGACATCACAGAGTATCAGAAGGCACAGGAGCTCATCCTGGAAAAAAATGCTCAACTGCTCATCATGGAAAAAGCCGCCAATCGCGCCAAAAGTGATTTCGTAGCCAATCTGAGCCACGAAATCCGCACCCCGATGAACGCCATATTATGCCTGACCGATCTGGCGTTGCGCATCGGACCCAATCCTGAAACCAGGGATTATTTAAGCAAAATAGACACCGCATCCCACTCCCTAATGGGATGTCTCAATGATGTCCTGGATTTTTCTAAAATCGAGGCAGGCAAATTAGATCTCTACCCGGTTTTGTTCAACCCAGCAGAACTGTTCAACAAACTTGCGGAGATGTTCGGCAGTCAGGCGGCCAACAAAGGGGTCGAATTGATCTTTTCCATTCCTGAAGATTATTTTCAGACCTTGTTCGGAGACTCCAAAAGGCTGGAGCAGGTCTTGACCAACCTGTTGCGCAATGCGATCAAGTTTACCACCCAAGGCACTGTGATCGTCAAGGTACACCCCCAGCGCAAAATCATCGGACCCGTTACTTTGCAATTTTCGGTACAGGATACCGGCATTGGGATCGACCCGGGACGCATCAACCAACTCTTTACCCCGTTTACCCAAGCTGACTCATCGATTGCTCTCCAGTATGGAGGAACCGGCCTGGGACTCAATATTTGCAAACAGTTGGTGGAGATGATGGGAGGTCGAATCTGGGCGGAAAGTATCCAAGGAAAGGGCAGTGAATTTTATTTCACCGTGAATTTCGAGTACCATTCCGAAACCAACAAAACTCTTTTTGTTCCGAAATGTTTGCAAGGGATCAAAATCCTAGTAGCCGATGACCACGAAATGACGCGGGAGATCATGGAGGAGATCCTGCGTGGCTTCAAATTCACCACCAATTCGGTGGATTCTGGCGAAGCGGCTCTGGATGAACTCCTGTCAGCCCAGGCCACAGGATCTCCCTATCATCTTATCTTCCTGGACTGGAGGATGTCTGGCATGGACGGCATTCAAACAGTCCAGAAGATTCACCAGAAATTTTCAGGAGTGGCCAACGTTCCAAAAATTATCATGTTAACCGCTTTTGGAAAATACACCATCCAAAAAAGTGCTGAGCAGTCTGGCGTCAACCTCTTCATCCACAAGCCGGTCACTAGGGTCAATTTATTCAACGCCATCCTGGAGGTGTTTGGCGAACGTGTCATGAAAGATCAACATGACGATGTGGCGGTACTCAACGAAGAACTGGAAGCCTCCATGAAAATCGGGGGGGCTCATGTGTTGCTGGCGGAAGATAATGCCATCAATCAACTGGTGGCGAGTGAATTGCTGGAACGGGTAGGTGTCAAGGTCGATATCGTTAACAATGGCCAGGAGGCGATAGAGCGTTTGGAGAGTGCCTCTTTTGACGCCGTTCTGATGGACGTGCAAATGCCGGTACTGGACGGTCATGCCGCCACCCGCGCCATTCGCCAAAACCCCAAGTTCGCCTCTTTGCCCATCATCGCCATGACCGCCCATGTCCTAGAAAGCGCGCGCGAGGAGAGCCTCGCCAGTGGAATGAACGATCACCTCACCAAACCAATCGACATCAGACAACTCTATAAGACGCTGATCCACTGGATCAACCCGGACGGTACCAACATGAATTTTGGGCGTCCCCCCAGTGGTGTGACCAGAACGGTCCACGCGACCGGTATTTTACCGCCTGTCATGGAAGGAATCGACATCCAGAACGCGCTTGTGCGCCTAGGGGGGCAGGAGGGTTTCCTTAAGTCGATGTTGCTGCGCTTCAAGGAGCATGCGGGGATCGGCAACCAGATCCAGGTGGCCTTGCAAAGGGATGATTTCGGTGCCGCCCGCAATCTGGCCCACATGATGGCTGGCATCGCGGGCAATCTCTCTGCCATCCGCCTGCAAAAGGCCGCGCATGAAGTGGAGGTGGCCATTGAACAGAACGTCATCCAACAGGAATCTTTTTTGCTCACGGAATTTGATCAGGCGTTACGACAGG
>JADFYY010000129.1 GCA_015232825.1 Magnetococcales bacterium | reverse complement strand
ATTATTAGGGGTCCAGGGGGATTATCCCCCTGGTGGGGTCCAGGGGCAAAGCCCCTGGTTTGGCCGAAACGATGATCTAGTCCAGATTTAAAGAGGTCATCACAACCGGGGATTTTCGTCGAGGTGTACCATGATTAGCGTATCGTACCCAGTATTGTTGCATCTGTATCGGCGGATGGATCGAGCGCGTCCGATTAAGCAGTTTGTGGAACCGGGAGCTGGTGTACAAGGCCAATTGAGTGCGACTAGACCGGGGATGGTTTCACAAGATTCCAGGGAAGTGGAGACGAACGACTTTCAAACCTTTTTCCTTAAAGCTTTGGAAAAACAGCAATAATTCAAGGAGCCTTCATGTCTTTTTTGCGTTGGATAGTCCTGGTTTTGCTGTTGGCAATGGGGAGTGAGGCGCGGGCCGAGGCCGTTGTCTTGATTCATGGATATTTCAGCGGGGAGGATGTTTGGGCGCGCAGTGGGGTGGTGGGTGAGTTGGAGTCTGCCGGTTGGTCGTATGGCGGAAGTGTGACCGCTACCCTGCGTGGCATTGATTTTAAATCTTCTTCAGTTGGGAATGCCAAACGGGCGGTCTATCTGGCGGACCTGCCATCCGAAGCCCCGTTGCTGGTACAGGCGCAACAATTGAAAGAGGTGGTACTGGCCATCAAGAAACGGCGTGGGGCGGAGCGGATGGTCTTGATTGGTCATTCGGCTGGAGGGGTTGTGGCGCGTCTTTTTATGGTGCGTGAGCCGAATATGGCCATGCAAGGTGTGATCACCATTGCCTCTCCCCATTTGGGAACAGACAAGGCTGAAGTGGTTGGTTTGCTGGCCAGTACCCCTTTCTCCATGGTGGCTCCCATGATGGGGGCTGACACCTTGAACCGTTCCAAGTCGTTGTATGACGACTTGGTGCGTGAACGTCCAGGCAGTTTTCTCTATTGGCTCAATCGTCAGCCTCATCCCAAGTCGCGTTATATCTCGGTGGTGCGCAAGGACTCTTTTGCGTTGTTCGGGGATAATCTGGTGCCGGTTTGGAGTCAGGACATGGCCAAGGTGGAGGCTTTGCAAGGCATGCCGCTCTCCTCACTCACCTTAGGGACCAATCATGCGATGGAGCGTCAGGATGGGGTGGAGTTGGTGCGCATTCTTAATGCGATCAATGATTGAGATAGCGATCCCAAGCAATGTCTGCAATGGGGAAGACCGGGCCATCGGTGCAGATCTTACGATAGCTCCAAGAGCCATCTGGTGTGCGCAGTGGCGCGACACAGGCCGCACATCCACCAAAACCACAGGCCATGCGCTCCTCCATCGATACCTGACCCCATAAGCCGAAATGCTCGGCCAGATGCCCAACCGCCCTCAACATGGGAATCGGACCACAGGCGTACAATACCGTTTTAGAACGAATGGCTGGGGTCAGGGTTTTTAAATAATGGTCAGCTAAATCCGTCACATAACCTTGAAAATGGCCAGAACGGGCGTCCATTGAAGCCAAACGACTTGATACCCCCACCGTATCCAAACCAGCCAAGGCCACCGGAGAATCCACAAATTGGACATCTAAAGGAAAACCATCCAAACGGGCCGGTATGGTCTTTAACGGGGAGTTGGTTTCAATGCCCCAAACCAATACACTGCTTTGACCCCGTGCCACCAAACGACGCGCTAAAAAATGGACTGGAGCCAATCCCGCTCCACCGGCAATCAACAAAACATTGGCGCGCTTGTCAGGCAAAGCAAAGGGTTGACCCAAAGGCATCAACAAAAATACCGTCTCCTCACCTTTCCAGGCCGCCATCAACTCTGTGCCGCGACCGACAACACGGTAAAATAGATCTACCGTGCCTTCCTTATGGTCGGCATTCATGATGGAAAATGGCCGGGGCAAGGTCAGAGAGGCATCACAACTCAATTGTAAAAATTGACCAGGATGAACCTGTCGCGCCAAAGAACCAACCTGCAAGCGCACCAAACCATGTCCACCCGACAAGGTACGGTTGAAAACTACTTTGGCACTCTGATGATGCATTAATGTGCGACAACGGTTGGATTCAGGCGTTGTCATCGTAAACAATCCGTCCTGAAACCAACGTTTTTTTCACCCGTCCCCGCACCCGGCGACCGTGAAAACAGGTGTTGCGCGAGGTTCCATGCAAACGGGCCGCCTCCACAACCCAAGCAGCCTCTAAGTCAAACAGGACTAGGTCTGCAGGTGTTCCTGGGGTCAAGGTGCCACGATTCAACCCAAGCAAACGAGCCGGAGCCACAGTCATGGCACGTAAACAATCCGACAAACTCAATACCCCATCTCTCACCAGCTCCAAACTGACCGGCAACAAGGTCTCCAATCCCACCACCCCATTGGCGGCATGACAAAACTCAACCCGTTTGCTATCCAGATCGTGAGGGGCATGGTCTGTGGCAATGACCGTAATAATCCCACGCGCCAAACCCTCCAGCAGGGCATTGCGATCCTCGGAGCTACGCAAAGGGGGTGACATTTTGGCGTCGGTGTCATAACCGATCACCGCTTCGTCCGTTAACGAAAAATGGTGAGGAGCCACTTCGCAGGAGACCGGTAACCCTAAAGCCCTGGCCCGCGCCACGGCATCGACCGCCCCGGCTACAGAGATATGCGCCACATGATAGCGACCCCCGGTCAAGGCCACCAGACGGATATCCCGATCCACCATGATGGATTCCGCAACTGACGGTAAACCGGGTAAACCCAATTGACTAGAAACGATTCCTTCATGCATGCAACCGCCCTGAGAGAGCGCGGGATCCTCGGCGTGTTGAATGATCAACGCCCCAAAAGCACGAGAATAGTCCAATGCGCGACGCATGAGTCCACTGTCTGCCACCGGACGACCATCATCGGAAAAGGCCACACAGCCTGCCCGCATTTGTAGACCCATTTCTGTCAATTCTTGGCCCAATAAACCCTTGGTAATCGCGCCAATGGGAACCACATTGACCACACCCTCGCTTTTGGCCTTTTGCAGAATATAGACGGTGACACTAGGATCATCGTTGACCGGTCGGGTGTTGGGCATGGCTGCTACGGTCGTCACACCCCCGGCAGCCGCAGCACGGGTGCCTCCTGCAATGGTCTCCTTGTATTCAAAGCCAGGCTCACGCAAATGGACATGCATGTCCACCAGACCTGGAGCGACAATCAAGCCGTCGGCATCAAGTATGACCGCATCGGTCGGGAGATCCACCCGTCCCACCGCCAGAATGACGCCATTTTGAATCAAAACATCGCCCGTGGAATCCAATCCATTGGCCGGATCCACCACACGGCCCCCCCGAATCAATAGGAACTGATTTGCACTCATCGTCCGCCTCCCACGCCACACAACCGATAAAGCACCGCCATGCGTACCGCCAGACCATTGGCCACCTGCTCCAAGATCACGGAACGTTCCGGGTCATCGGCCACCGCAGATGAGATTTCCACTCCACGATTGATAGGACCAGGATGCATCACAATGGCATTGGGGGCCGCGCAAGACAAGCGGCTCTGTGTGAGTCCCCAAAAGGTAAAATATTCCCGCACACTTGGAATAAAGCCAACATTCATCCGCTCCATTTGCAGACGCAACGCCATGACCACATGGGCCCCAGCCAAACCCTCTTCGAGGTGGTGAAACACCCGTACTCCGAAGGCCTCCTCCGCATGCGGCGGAATCAAGCCCGGTGGTCCGACAAAACGGACTTCGCCTCCCATGGTTTTTAATCCCAAGGCAATGGAGCGGGCCACCCGTGAATGCATGGAATCGCCGCAAACCGCCACGATCAACCCTTCAAACCCCTCCCGGCCTAGCAGAGGGAGATGATCGTTGATGGTCAACAAGTCCAGCAAGGCTTGAGTGGGATGTTCATGGCGACCATCGCCTGCATTGACAATGGAGGCATCTAGATTGCGGGCCAGAAACTCCTGGGCACCGGATTCGGGATGGCGAATGACCACCAGATCGGGATTCATGGCCTGCAACGTGGCCAAGGTGTCGATGAGGGTCTCGCCTTTTTTGACGGAACTAGAGGCTACCGACATGTTGATGACATCGGCGGACATCCGTTTGCCTGCCAGTTCAAAGGAAGTGCGCGTTCGTGTTGAATTTTCAAAAAACAGATTGATGATCGTTTTGCCCCGTAACGTGGGGACTTTTTTGATATCGCGACGATTGACCTCTCGCAAAGAGGCGGCGGCATCCAAAATTGAATGAATTTCTTCTTTGGATAGATCGGCCATACCCAGAAGATGTTTACGATTCCACAGGAGACTTCCCATGCATGACTCCGTCTTGCGCATCTTGCGCACTTATACCCAAAGGACTCCCCTCAATCAGTCCTCTCCCAAGGTCATTCTTTAGTTTGTGATTATGGGCCATGATCCTTGTTTCGGCCAAACCAAGGGCTTCGCCCCTGGACCCCACCAGGGGGATAATCCCCCTGGACCCCTAATAATTTATTTTTATTATTAAGAAAAAAGGGTGGAGGGGTCTGGGGAGGCGGTTCACCGCCTCCCCAGGAATGACCGAACCCATGATTATGCATCCAAATAGCGGCGAATCACGATCCATTCTCCTTTGTTCCGCTCCACCAACTTGATGGTTTCGTGTTTGTTGGCAGCGATGGTGGTGCCTGCGTAATTGGGTTGAATGGGCAATTGTCTTCCGCCCCGATCCACCAGTACGGCCAGATCAACGGATTCTGGACGACCATAATCGAACAGGGCGTTCAATGCGGCCCGAATGGTGCGTCCTGTAAACAACACATCGTCCACCAGAATGATTCGTTTGTCGTTGATTTCCATGGAGAGGTCCGTAGCTCCCACCACTGGATTAGGGCCAATGGTGTGCAGGTCGTCCCGATAGAAGGTGATATCCAAAAATCCAATGGGTAGGGTTTGTCCGAGTATGGCGTTGAGTCTCTCACGCAACAACTGCGCCACCACAGCCCCACCACGACGGATTCCCACCATAACCCATTTTTTGGGTTGAGTGATGTCAGACGAAATCCGATCCGCCAGTTGTTGAATCAAGAGACTGGTCTCTTCGGATGACAATAGAATCTCTTCATGGACAGTGGTCATGATGATTTCTTGCGACTCTCGTTTGAGGCTTTGATTAAGGATAATTTCTTTAAAAGCTATTTTTTGACAGAAATCGTACCATCCAGGCCAGTACTTAGGCAAGTGTTGCATTTTGGATTGGGCAATTATCCCGTAACCATTTTGGAAGTCGCTAAAGTTCGTGGATGATGGTTGGCGCAGTTACGTTCTGAAAGGCCATGTCTTGCGCTAATCTATTGATTTATTACCATAACCAACTACGGCGAAGCTGTTCATTCCAACAGAGAAATTTTAAATGCGGACCAAATTGAACAGGTTTTTCAATAGATTATGGTGGGTATTTTAATAGTTCTGGGGCTTGATTAAATAAAAAATCGAGTTTTTCAAAACCTGGATACTTTCTTGACCGAATCATTTCCAACCAAACCGATGGATTGGTACGCTTCATCAACCAACTTGTATCCACATTTTTTCCATTATTTTTATCGTCAACATATGTTTTAAGCCATGATAAATAATCCCTATAATCTCTTTGTCTTGTAGTGATTAGATGAGGATCCGGCCCCCCTCTTCTCTCTCGAATATTCAACTTTAATAGGCCTATCGTATAATCTGCTCGAATGCGTTCTACTCCTAGATCATAATATGAACAATAATAAAATGTTTTCAAATCTAACATTATTAAATCCATTGGGTTTTCAGATCTTGGATTAACAAATGCGGGATCGTGCCCATTCGCAATTTTGTCCAGATAAACAAGTGCCCCATTTTGAATAACCGCAAATTTTGAACCTTTAGTCTGGTTACATTCTGGACAAACGTATAAATAGTTTTCCCATTCAAACGTACATTCTGGATATAGTTTTTTTGGAAATATATGCTCAATATCTCTCGCAGCTGAAAATTCACAATAATAACAATGAAGATCATTAATCATCATAATTTTTAAAGCTTTTATGACTTCCTCGAATACTTTATTGCCACTACTACCACTCCATTTAGTGCCTACCTTTTCAATATATTCTGAATAGCTGCCAACACAATCGACCTCGGCTTGCAGTTGAGCAAGCTTCGATAACGAAGCTTCAGAAAGGGGATGCTCTTTTAGAGGTATCATGAATAGGCTTCCTCGGATGCCAGGAAAATATCCTTCAACTCTTGATGACGTTCTGCTTCCGCATCGGTCAATTGCGTCCGATAACTCTTAATATTGAGATTTGCAAATTCCAACAGCAATTGTTTGCCAATCTCAGAGCGTTCAATCCCTGCTCCAAAGGCATTGGTGCCGTATGCTTCCAGAACGTTGCCATACAACAATTGCTTGAATTCAACGCCTTCTATGCGTTCTCCCTGATCCTTTTCATCCCCAGGGTCTGGCAATCGCCAGATGGAACCTTTTTCCGCTCCCTGACACACCAGCACACTATGGGTGGTGACGAGAAATTGTACATTGGGGAAACAGCGCGTCATCATTTGACCGATCTCGCGTTGCCATCTTGGGTGTAAATGGGCATCGATTTCATCCACCAACACCACCCCAGGAGCGATTACCTGTGTACACTCTTGGTTGAAAATATGATACCAACCATAATATTCTCCCATATGCCTGATAATGTCAAATATTAAGCTCAATATCGAACGAAACCCATCGCTTAACTCTTCCAGATCCACCAAAGCTCCCGATGGGTCACGAAAGATGACACTCTCTGAATCAACCTTTTTCAATTGCACACCATTGGGCAAAAAATTCGGTTGATTGATAAACTGCGTGATCGATTCCAAAAAAAGACCTTTCAGATGGTTGTACTGTCGAGCATGATCCAATTCTTTCAACCATGGCTTAATATGTATCAAGGCATTTTCTTCTTTAGTCAGATTCAAATAACGCGCAAGATAGGGAGGACCACTCTCTTCTCCAGTGCTTTCTCCGCGCCAACGACGGTATGGACCATAAGCGACACAAAAACCTAAAAATTCTTCTTGAGAATTCTCTATCGACACCAGAACCCTGCCTTTTTCATCAATCTCTAAATTTTTTATAATTTTATTTCCGTCACAATCCTTAATTTTAATTTTAAAATTTGTCTGGCTTTTCTTTAACCATGCCGCCCGAAAAATGCTGGATACATCCTGTTCATGCACCAAGCCAACGACACAACCTTGCAAGAACGTTGATTTACCAGCACCATTATCTCCAAGAAGCACATGCCACCCCTCAGCCTTGACATTAGGCAATTTCCAAACAAAGCTCTTTAAACTTTTTAAATTTTCAATATGGATTTCTTGCACATAGGCCGTTGGAACCGAAATAGGAGATAGCCGACGCTCAATCTCAATCAATTCTTGTTGATAGGGGTACGTTTCATCTGGTCTATTGAGATCATTCAGCACTCTTATAAGTCTATTTAAATATTTCGATAAACTTTTCAGCTTGACTTCCTGCATATCAAAAGCCAATTTTCGTTGAATCTGCACAGCCTCTTCTATGATAGGTAAGGCTTCCGCATGGTGGCCAAGATTGCCTAAGATAATGGACAGATTGTTGAGCGATTGAGCCAAGTCTGGCAAATAAGCCTGGGGATTGGCGGATGACAGTGTTCGATAAATCCCCACTGCCTCTTCTATGATGGGCAATGCTTCCGCAGGACGGTCAAGATCGCCTAACCTATTGGACAGATTGTTGAGCGACATGGCCAAGTCTGGCAAATAAGCCTGGGGATTGGCGGCAACCAGCGCTCGGAGCGGCCCAGCGGCG
>JADFYY010000128.1 GCA_015232825.1 Magnetococcales bacterium | reverse complement strand
TGTTCGCAGAAGATCCTCCAGCTTCGCCCAACTGATCAAAAAAGCGAACAATGCGTTGAATCAAAATTGCGATGATGGTCTGCGCACATGGTCAAGCCAGAGTATACTGATTCAGGAATACTACCCTAAAATCACTACGGCTTGGCCTTTCCCATAGCCACAGAACTCATATCCCACATCGGCAGAAAAATCCCCAAGGCCAATACCAACACCATAACACCAATCACCGTCAAAAGGATCGGTTCAATAGCGGAACTCAACCCTTTGACCTCATAATCCACCTCACGTTCGTAAAAGGCCGCCACTTCGGCCATCATCTCATCCATGCCGCCGGTCTCCTCCCCAACGGCCATCATCTGTAGCACCAAAGGAGTAAACAGCCCACTGATATGAGCCGCATGGGTAAGGCTCTCACCCCGTTCGACCCGCTCACGCAGGCCAGCTATGCGTTGTGCCATAAAGGCATTATCCACCGCATCCTCCACGGCCAACAGAATCTGAACCACCGATAATCCCGCTTTCAACCCCATGGAAAAGGCCCGTGAATAACGGGCCAACGTGGCCCGTTTGATGATGGATCCAATAATAGGCAGGTCCATCCGTTTGCGGTCCCACCAAAGCCGACCATTGGCCGTCTGGATGGCAACACGAAAACCATAGACCACAACACCCGCACAGATAACGATAGAGAGTAGATTTTTTTGTGCAAAGGCAGAGACCCCCAGCAAGAGCTTGGTTGCCCAAGGGAGATCAGCCCCCATCTTGCTAAACAGGCTGGCAAAGGCCGGAATGACAAAATAATTCACAACAAACAGGGCAATGACAATGGCGATCAACACAAAGGCGGGATAACGCAAGGCGGCTTTAATCTGTCGGCGGGTCTCCCTGTCCGCATCCATATATTGATAGAGTTGCAGAAAGGCATTATCCATGCGGCCTGTCTCTTCACCCATGCGGATAATGCGGATAAACAGACGGTCAAAAATCCTGGGATGCTCGGCTAAGGCCACGGACAACTCCTTGCCAGCCTGCAAATCTTCAATAATCCGCGTCATGGCCTGCTTGAATTTTTTATTGGTGGCACTCTCCTGCAAACCCTGAAACGACCGGATCAAAGGCACGCCCGACTTGGTCAGGGTGTGCATCTGACGAGCAAACAGAATCCGCTCCTCGTCGGTCGGCCACTCGACCAAAAAATCCAACGCCATTTTCGCCCGTCCGCCCCGAACCTCCTGTATGTCCAAAGGGTCAATGCGAAGATTGAACAGTTGTTCCACCACGGCATCAATATTGGGCGCGTTGATGATCCCTTCCACATATTTGCCACGGCTACGTCCAGTATACCGGAATGCGGACATCTATGTTACGATGCTAGGCAGGGTCAGCAAATCCTCGTCCGCATCCACATCGCTGACAAGACGCATCACCTCTTCCAAAGTGGTGATCCCCTTCAAGGCGTAGTGTAACGCCGCCTTGTGCAAAGGAATGAATCCGGTCTGTTGCTCGGCCAGACGCATGAATCCTGTCGCGTCATTGTTGCGTAAGGCGTCCGCCAACCCCCCCTTAATTTCCAACAACTCCACCACGGCAATCCGTCCCCGATAGCCGGTACGGTTACACTGGGGACACCCCCGGCCCCGCTTCAAAACCGCCCCAGAGGGAGTGGCACCTAGCAATCCCTGCAACAAAATCATTGTGGAAGCATCCACCTCGTAGCTCTCGATACAATCCGTGCAGATGCGCCGCACCAGACGTTGAGCCAAAATACATTTCAAAGCCGATGCGACCGCATACCCCTTGACCCCCATATCCACCAGACGAATGGCCGTTGTCACCGCGCTGTTGGTATGCAAGGTAGAGAGTACCAAATGACCAGTTAAAGAGGCGCGAATGGCGATTTCAGCCGTCTCTTGATCACGCATCTCGCCCACAAGGACAATATCAGGATCCTGGCGCAACACAGTGCGCAAAACCTTTGCAAAGGTCAAACCGATGCGCGGATGAACCTGAACCTGATTGACCCGTGGCAGACGGTACTCAACCGGATCCTCCACGGTGATGATCTTCTTGGTAGGCGAATTCAAAAGATTAATCGCACCATACAAGGTGGTGGTCTTGCCACTGCCAGTTGGACCCGTCACCAGGATCAAACCATGCGAACGCTTCAGGTAATATTGAAACCGGGACAAAATCCCCGCATCCATCCCGACTCTGTCCAAGTTGAGATGATCTACCGATTGATCCAGCAAGCGCATCACCACCGACTCCCCGTCCTGAGTGGGAAGCGTGGAAAGTCGCACATCGACGTTTTTGTTCTTGACCGTGATGTTGAAACGTCCATCCTGAGGCAACCGCTTTTCAGCGATTTCCAGACTGGCCATCAGCTTGAGCTTGGATATCAATGCCGGGGCAATACGCCTTTCATTGAGAGTCTGTTCGTTCAACACCCCATCAATCCGTTGTCGAATCCGCAAGACATCGACATCGGGTTCAATGTGAATATCGGATGCATTCATGCGCATGGCCTCTTCAAACAACGATTGAAGAATTTTGACCACCGGGGCATCCACCGACATTTCATAAGACTCAATGACTTCTGCTTCTGGTTCCGACCGTCCGACCTCCACCTCCAGGGCGGTGACCTGCTCCTGAATTCTCTCCTCACCCCGATAGATCTGATCCAAGGCCCGCATCAACTGACTCTCGCTGACTTGAGCCAACAAAATCGGTTGTTTTAAGGTTTGAGCCAGTTCATCGAACACAAAAATATCGGTGGGATCCGCCATCCCCACCAACAATCCTTTCGCTCTTTTGGCAAGCACCACCGACCGAAAACGTCTGGCCATGGTCTCAGGGAGCAATTGGACAAGTTCTGGAACAAAATTGAAGGTTCTTAAATCGACAAAAGGAAGCTGCAATTGTCTGGAAAAAAACTCTAAAAACGTGACTTCATTCAAAATGCCCAACTGGGCCAGACTCTGGCCAAGCTTCTTGCCCGTTCGCTGTTGATCGCGCAATGCGGTCTGCAGTTGTTCAGCCGTGATAATCTCGGCCTCAACAAGTTTTTCACCAATACGGCTTTTTGGTCTCTGTCGGACCAAAAAGTTCATAATGGCTGATTCCGTGACAAATCCAAGCTGTACCAAAGCCTCACCCAGCTTGCCCCCGATCTCCTCCTGACGAGACAAAGCCTGCTGTAGTTGCAAGACCGTGATCAAACCGGTGTCAACCAGCAACTCTCCAAGGCGAGGTTTGTCGTATCGCAATGATGTCATATTTATAGTTTTTCTATCCTCTTGCGCACAAAACTTTGCAACTTATGGCTCAAATCACCACTGGCCAAAGCCTTTTTATAGGCTCGCAATGCCTCAGCGGATTCATCCACCTTTTCCAAGGAGATGGCGATACCCATTTGCCAAAGACCTTTGTTAGGATACTTCTTTAACAAGGCGTCGTACAGGTCTATTGCTTGCCAATGCTCTTCGCGACGCTGATAAAGAGCGGCCATAAAGGCAGCCAGATTGGGATCTTCTTCCGCCAAAAAGGAGTCACTGCGTCCACCGATAGAATTTTTCAACAATTCTAAAGCCTTATCTGGACGACTCGTCTCCACCATAATGCGAGCCAATCGCCGCAAAGCCTTGATATGGCCCGGATCAATCTTGAGAACCTGTTGCAACACGGCCTCCTCGCCTTCAAGATCACCCGACTCCTTTTTATCAAAGGAGTTCATAAAGGTTCTCTCTGCCAAGCTCGCCTGTTCCATGGAGACCTTGACCGGCTCTTGGGGCGAATCTGAGGGGGGTTTTTGAGCGGGACGTTTTTTTTCAGGCGGACTCTTGGACTCAGCGGCTTTGGGCTGCGGCGTCATTTTCTGGACTCGCAAGTCGTCATTAACCCAAGCCGATTGTTCTGGCAACACTTCTTTGATGACCTGCTCCACAGTACCAGTCGATTCGACTGGCTTAACGGATGTTGTAGAATTGACTGGTTGCGCCTCAACAACCTTCTGCTCCGTCGGGACCGTATCAGCCTGAGAAGAAGGCTCAGATACAGCTTTCCCGGTATTGGTAGGGCCTGTCATCAAGATTATTTTGGCATCTTTAACCGGCGGTGCCCCCTCTGGCGGTGTAAAGGAATCACGACGCGCCACATAAAATCCCTTCACCTTTTCCTGTTTTCTCAACGCTTCCAATGCCACTCTGGCCTGAGCCAGATCATTAAAACGACCCACCCGCACACTTTGCCACAAGCGTGTCGGATCTTTGACTCCCCAAAGCTCCAGCACATAGGCATCATATCCCTTCGCACGCCAAATGGCCGCATTTCTAATCGCACTGTCTCGATCCAAAAATGCGGCAATCTGAATGGAATAGGCAAAATCCAATTGATCCGACTGTTTTGAGTCGGCCTGCCTAACCAATGGGGTTAAAGCTGGATCCATATGATTTTTTCTGACATCCTCAAGACCATCCACCACGGGCTCAGTTTCGTTTTGAACTGGAATCTTTTCAACCTTCTCTTTGGCAGGTTGTTTTGTTTTAACTTTCTGATTGACAGGGGGATCAATCTTAGGTTCATCGATGATTTTTGTCTCTTCGACCTTTTTCACTTCCTCTTCTGGCTTAATCTCCTGGGATGCCTCCTCGCTTTTTTTCTGTTCTTGTGAGACCACGGGTGGGGGTGAAGTGGCGGGGAGTGCAGCCGTCTTTAAAGTCTCAGGCAGCATCGTGACTCGAAAATCCACCTCCTTGGCCATTTCCACTTGAACCGGCGCGATTAAATCCTGAAACCCGTTTTTCTTAAGCGTCAGCGTCACTGAACCCGCCGTCCAATGAAAACGAATCGGCGTCACTCCCACAAAACGGCCATCCATCAGAACACCGGCTCCAATGGGTTCACTCACGGCATGAATTGTACCCAAAAGAGGCATAACGGGCGGCACAGAGGAACCCTGATCCACCTGCAAAGTTGCGGATGACACGCCTCCTTTGACAAACCAACGTTCCATGAGGCCAGGACCGGCTGCCAACACCACAACTACAGCCACTCCCCATCCCATCCAACCACTCCATGAAGAAGAGGATGAATTCTGTTGCTCCAATCGATTCTCTTCCACCTTTTCTCGACTCCTTCACGCCTCAGCGATCCGTTTTCACTAGGGATTCCAACTCTGCGCATCCCTGCGCATCTCTTTAATACGATCCGCCGTTCGATTCTTCTCGATGGACCAATCCTGCTGCACATCCACCACGATGGGTCGAATCAAAATCACCATTTCGCTCTTAAACCAAACTTCCCTGACTTTTTGAAACATAAAACCAATCCCTGGCAGATCTCCCAACAATGGGAGTTTATCCACATCGGAATGCTGCTCCTTTTTCAGCAAACCTCCGATGATTGCCAACTCGCCGCTGGCCACTCGAATGATGCTATCCGTCTCTCTGGTAGTCGTCAACGCCATGGGGACAGAATGCTGTTTATCTTTGATTTTGAAACTTTTTTCCTTATCTTGTACCGTCTTCACCATAGGATGGACATGTAGTGTGACCACCCCTTGCTCGCCGATCTGTGGGGTTACATCCAGGGCAACACCAGTAAACATTTCCGTAAAGATGGGGGTTGGATCCACATATGCGGCTGTTTCTCCCACTCCAGACGGGCTTTTCATGCCAGTGATATAAAAACCATCCTCACCCACCTTGATAACCGCTTTTTGATTGTTGATGGTGGAAATCCGAGGACTGGAAAGTACCTGCACCTTGCCTTGTTTCTGCAATAAACTGATAAACGTGGTAAAATCGTGCGTCCGAAAGGCCAGACTCAACGGCGATCCTGCCCCGGCCTGCGATGCGACAAACCCCTTGGTAAAAAGCGGATTCAAATCCAATATTTTTGCGGTTTCTCCACTTCCTGTAACAACCTGTTCCTTCATCCCGCTCAAAAAACTCTGACCGTTATTCGGTTCCGTTGCCAAAGGGGGAAACCGATCACTGCCCAACCCCTTGTTGATGGCCATCCAGTCAATACCAAACTGAAAGCCGTCGTTCAACTCCACTTCCAGAATTTTGGCCTCCAGGATCACCTGTCGTTGGCTTCGGGTGCGCAAATCCTCCAGAAAGGTTTCAATTTCCGCCAACTCTTTGGGAAAGGCACGCACAGTGACCAATCCGGCTTGGCGATTGATGATCACGCTTTTTAATTCCTGACCATATTGAGAAGGAACCGTCACGGTCTGTTGAACCATTTTGTCGGATTTGTTACTGGTCTCCTGCCCAATGGCCGATGGGGGGATACTGGTCTTGGTGGTCACCTCATCCCGCTTCCGCTCAATCGTCTTGCTGACCTCCCCCTTGCCACTCACCATCTCCTTGATGGAGGCAATCGCCAAGTCCAATTTCAAGATAGAGTGAATGGTTGTCTCCAGATCCTTCCAAAAATCCGACCCATAGGCCGTTTCCACGCTGGTGCCGGAATTCGAGGTTTCGTTCGACCAAGTCGTTTTACCGACCTCCGTACTCGACGACTGGGTTTCCTTGCCACTGCCTGAACTGATCTGGGTATCGGTCCGTCCCCCGCGCATAACCGGCAAAAAATCCACCCGATAGGTCTTGGTCACCAGCCGCCAGGGAAAAATCTTGAACCCCTTCATAGTCCCCTGACCTTTTTCAGCAAAAGGGTGACAATCGAACTGGTACATCTCGCAGGTTAATTCAACCACTTCCTCCACGGTAACCCGTTTCAATTCCAAAGAGATTGGACCCTTCACTTCTGGATGAACCACCATGTTCAATCCTGGGCGGCCATCCACCAGACTCATAAAAAAATCCCGTGCTTCAACACCACTTACCGCCACATCCAACCGCTGCACCATATAGGCTGGCGGCAACTTGGGCTCCCCGGTTTTCTCTGACGAAAGCCATTCATTCAGCGGCATGGGTGACATCTCTTCGGCCTTATGCCGGGCCGCACGCTCCTCACGCCGTTGACCGTGACTCACATCTTCCATCATGACATCATAAATGTCCTGGAATTCTGACTGCCCCACTTCATCTTGTGGGACATCTGCTGGACGATTCAAGGCCGCACAAGAGGCGGTCAAAAACACTACCCCCATCAGCAAAAGCCGAGTCGCATGAGTCCGTATGGACATCGTTTATGTCCTATGCCTTATGTTCGGCAACCGATTTCACGCCAACAAATTGACAAAATCGCTGACACGCATGGATTAAAAAAAAGAACTCAATACCGGACATAAAATGCAAGAATGATTCCAAAAATCAGGAATCCCCCCCCAATAACTCTTCGGAAAGGCTCAAGGTATGAATCTTCAAGGTGACATATGCCTTGGGATGCTCAACCACAACAAATTGGATGCCATCCCAGAAGAAGTTCCAGGGAAGAGCTTCCAAATCATGCAGATATTTCAGCACATCTGGAAACGCGCCAGAAAAACGCAAAGTCAGGGTATGTTGATAAAACTCGCCTCTTGACTCACTCCCTCCCAATAGATTCTTGGGAGGTGCGGCCTCCAGACTCAACAATGTCAACCCACTATCGCCAGATAACAGGCTCTTCAATGCCTGAATCATCTGCGCAGGAGAGACCATACCCACAATCCCTTCGCCCAATTTTTTATCCAACCGGGCGATCTCCTGCTTGAGGGTTATGACCTTTTCTTGCTCCAACTGATCTGGGTTTTTCTCCTTGCGCTGCAAAAAGTCCCGTTCCAGTTTTTCCATCTCACGAATGCTGGCCTGCGCCTTGACCTGCTGTCGCTGCAGTTCGGTCTTCTCCTTGTTGAACGGACTCAACACAAACTCAAACCACCCCGCCCCCAAAGCCAACAACAAAACCACCAAAAGTTGCGCC
>JADFYY010000127.1 GCA_015232825.1 Magnetococcales bacterium | reverse complement strand
CGATGCCCTGACCATGGCTTACAATGCCATTCAGCAAGGGGCGGCTGGCGTGGATATGGGTCGCAACATTTTTCAAGCTGAATCCCCAGTCGCCATGATCCAGGCCGTGGGCAAAGTGGTCCATGAGGGATTCACCCCGCAAGAGGCCTTCGAGTTCTACCGTCATTGCAAAACGATTGACTCAAATAAACTATGAATAATCGCTGGTCTGACACCGAAGCCGCCGCCTGCCGTCAGCACTACGCCTCCCAGTGGGGCGAAGAACTGGCGATGCGTACCTATTCCAGTCGTCTGCTGGGGGCCGAAAAAGGATTAGTCCTTCATGGTGGTGGCAACACCTCGGTTAAGGGGCGAATCCGTACCATTTTGGGTCAGGAGGTTCCCGCCGTATTTGTCAAGGCGTCAGGATGGAATCTGGCTACCATCGAACCGGAAGGACACCCGGCTTTGGACTTGGCCGCCTTGCAACCCTTAAGTACCCTGGCCCATCTGGATGATACGGCCATGGTCAATGAACTGCGTATCCATTTATTCCAGGCGGATGCGGCTACCCCCTCTATTGAGGCGTTGCTGCATGTTTTTCTCCCGCACACCTTCATTGATCACACCCACGCCGATGCCATCCTCACCCTGACCAATCAATTCAATGGGGATCGCCTGTTGCGTGAGGCCTTGGGCATGAATGTACTAGTGCTGCCCTATGTCCATCCCGGTTTTGCCTTGGCCAAGGCGGTTGCAGAACTCTATGCCACAGCCCCCCACAGTCGAGCCATGGTGCTGATGCATCACGGACTCATTACCTGGGGAAAAACCGCTCAGGAATCCTATGCCACCACCATCGATCTGGTCACACGAGCAGAGACCTTTATCGCCAAACGGGCGCAAGCCCCCAAAAATTTACGCCGTGTCATTACCTTGGCCACGGCCCAGGCCCGTTATCTGGAGGCCGCTCCCTTGTTGCGCGGTAAGCTGGCTATTGCTACCAACAACCCAGATCAACCGTATCAACGGTTTCTTCTCTCCCCGGTGATCAACCGGGAAGTGCTGAATCTGGTGGATTCGGAAGCTGGCAAAACCGTGCTGATTACCCCACCTCTGACCACAGATCATCTCATACGTACCAAGGCCTTGCCTCTTTGGATCGATGATATTGATCATATCACCGAAACCATTGCAGAATATCAAAAAAATTATCTAGAGATGTTCGAGCGCAATGCCGATCCAGCCCAGCCACTCCTCTTGTTTGATCCTTCGCCTAGAATGATCTTCATGCCCGGCATTGGGGCGATTTGTGTGGGAAAAAACAGTGCCGAACTGGAAATCGTCCGCGATATTCTACTCCAAACGTTGGCGGTCAAGGCCCGTATTGCTGCCATGGGGGGAAGCTATTTGGGATTGAGTGAAGCCGAACTGTTTGCTATGGAAACCTTTCCTTTGCAACGCAAAAAACTGGGAATTACCCAAGAGCCCCCGCTCGCCCGTAGGGTAGCCCTGATCACGGGCGCGGCTGGGGCCATTGGTGCTGGCATCTGCCGGGAGTTGGTCGCCAATGGTTGCCATGTGGCAGCGGCAGACTTGCCGGGAGTTGCTTTGACCTCTTTGGCGACTGAGATCAATCAGGATCACCCTGGATATCTTCTGCCTGTGGTCATGGATGTCACTTCGCCTGAGTCGGTGACGGCTGGATTCAATCAGGTTGTGGAACGGTGGGGTGGGCTGGATCTGTTGGTACCCAACGCTGGATTGGCTCATGTCGCCTCTTTGGAAGAGATGAAGCTGGCCGCCTTCCAGAAATTGCAGAAAGTCAATGTGGAAGGCACCCTCTTGGTGTTGGGAGAGGCGGCCCGTTTGTTTAGACGCCAGGGGACCGGTGGGGATGTGGTGATGATTTCCACCAAGAATGTTTTTTCGCCTGGAGCCCGTTTTGGGGCCTACAGTGCAACCAAGGCCGCAGCCCATCAACTCACCCGCATCGCCAGTCTGGAGATGGCGGAGATGGATGTGCGGGTGAACATGGTGGCCCCAGATGGCGTGTTTGCCGATGGGGCGCGTCCTTCTGGACTCTGGGCTGAGGTGGGACCGGATCGCATGAAGGCGCGCGGCCTGGATGCGGACGGATTGCAGGAGTATTATCGCAACCGAAACCTGCTCAAGGCGCGTATTTCGGCCACCCATGTTGCCCGTGCTGTGTTGTTTTTCGCCACTCGTCAAACCCCCACCACGGGTGCTACGCTCCCGGTGGATGGGGGATTGCCGGATGCCACCCCTCGTTAAGTTCGACCATCGCTTGATTTTGAGAAAATTATGTTGCCTCGCCATCCCAAAGCCAAACACCTGTTGGAACGTGGGCTGTTTAATGATTTAACCCGTTTTGCGGAATTGGAAAGCCGCTTGCTCGCCCTGGAAGATCCTCAGGAGCGACAAGCTGGCTTTGCCGTATTCGCCGAAGGGATATTGACCGCCCGTTCCCTCCATCGGGCGGTGGAGATCTGGCCAACGGGTTTTGTTCCTCTCGATGCAAGACGACGATTGGGATTGCCAGAAACCATTCCTGGCGCGGATGGCCTTTTTCGTTCCCTGGAAGGGGAGATTCATGCCTATCAACTCTTGCTGCGCCCAGATCGCGATAAACCCACTTCAGAAGAGGCCGAACGGTTCCCCCCGTTGGTGGCACGCACCATTCAGCCTTTGCTGTTCACCAACGGTGATCAGTTGCCAAACAGTTGGAAAAAATTGAAAAATTTTCATTGCATCCGGGGTGTGGACCTGGATCGTCTGGAGCCGCGTCTGTTTCAGATCTTGCGTCGTTGGTTGCAAGGGGCTGGCGCGGCCATCGAGCGACCGGTTACCCCTCCATTCCACGTTGTCGCATTGGAAAAGATTCAGACTCTGTTGAATCAAGGCGACCAAGCCAACCTGATCATCCCGCCAGGGGCCGAGGCCGAACTTCTGCTGCTCCGGTTGATTCAACGTTTGGGAGGGCGGCGGGTGGTTGTGGTGATCCTCTCCAACCTTGACCAATTGATCCAGTGTGTCCGATTGTGGCGCACGGTTGCGGGTTGGGGAGATTTGGCCGCGCTTCAGGTTGCTGAAGACCCTTCTGGCAATGATCCCACGCCTGCAGAACTGGATTTTCCCCTGACTCTGCATCAAGACGGCATACGCCGTTTTTTGGCTTGGCAACATACCGGGGTGCGGGTGATTTTGGCGACGCAGGCCACAACTCCGGTACTTGCCAAGGCCATGATGGGATTTGCCCAACCGGATTTACTGATCGGTTTCAACACCATGGCTCCCATTCCAGCCAGCAAACGGCTCTGTCTGCACGATTTTCACCAACGCCCCAAAGAAATTGTGGAATCGCTTCCTCTGCCCCGTGGTTGGCATCTCCAGTTATTGCCCATATCCTCTCCTCATGTTGTCATCACAGAAATCCTGGCTTGGGTGGCGCAACAAGAGTCCATTCGTCATACCCATCTCTATCTTTCGGAATCGGCATCGACTCCGCTTTTAGAGGGGAAAATTGTTGAAATTCCATTTTTTCATCTCTCAACCGAACAAAACAAAAAATCGACTTCTGCCACCTCCCCCTGGACAGAGCGGGATCGATGCCTGACCGCCTTTAATCGTGCCAGACGGGCCATTTTGCTGCACACTCCCCCTTTGTCTTCTGTGACTCGTCCATTTGGGTCCGTGGATCTGGTGGTGTTTCTCACCTCGCCTGGAACCGAACGACATTTCATAGAGGCACTCCAACCTCTTTTGGCTCAAGGATCCACGCCAGGACCAGGGTTGATTCTTCTGCCTTTATTTCTCAAGGATGGCCAACTGGCGGATAATGATCTGCTGTGGGAAATTCTGCACAGGTTGCACAATCTGGATGACTCTTTTGCGGCTGCCATCCGTTCCGCCATGGAGCAACTGGGCCGCGAGGGCCGTTTTGATGTCGCGCCTTTGTTGAAATGGCTTAAATTTTTGCCAGGCTTTGAACAAGAAGCCGATATTGTGGCCGCCTGCTTGAAACGTTTGGGTAACCCTTGGGATCAACGCTTTGGAGAACTACAGAACTATTGCCTGACCTATGGCGATGGAGCCGTACCCAACTCTTGGCCAGAGAATCCAGGATTGGCCGAATGGGCCATACGGCAACGCAAGGCATGGCAGCAAAACACGCTCTCCCCTGAACAGATGGCCAGATTGGAACAGGTCGGGTTTGTGCGAGATTTGGAGAGCTTTGCTTGGGACAAGGCCTTTCAACGTCTGAAACGATTCCCAGAAGATCTGCAGTTGGTAGAATGGATTGAAAAACAGCGTCATCTCAAGAAAAAGGAAAAATTGGAACCCGAACGGGTGCAACGGTTGGACGAAATCCATTTTGTCTGGGATTTGGAAGAGGCCGCTTGGGAGGAGTCGTTTCAATTATTCCTGAAATTTAAGGGACAACGGGGTCATGGCAAGATTCCAAGCCATTTCCCTGAAGATGAAATCCTGGGCAAATGGGCGGAAAAACAGCGCAAGGAGTACCAGCAGAAAAAACTTCTCGCAGCGCGTCAGGAGCGACTGGATGCCGAAGGGTTTGTGTGGGATCTGGCTGCGGCGGCCTGGGATGAGATGTTGGAGATTTTGCGCAAACACCGCTTGCAGTATGGTCATGGCAAGGTGCCTAAAGAGTGGCCGATCAACCCCATATTGGCCATCTGGGCTGAGGATCAACGTCGCTTGCGGGAAAAGGGGGTATTGGCACAAGAGCGGGTTGACAAGCTAGATGCGGTTGATTTTGTCTGGGATTTAAAAAAGGCGCGTTGGGAGGAGGGGTGGCTGGCTTTTCTGAATTTTGTCGAGCAGTCTGGTCATGGCAAGATTCCAGATCCCTATCCCGATCTGCCTTTGTTGGATCAATGGGCCAGGGAGATGCGTCGTTCTTATCGGTTGAAGCAATTACCTCCCCAGACCCAGACCCGTTTGGAGGAGGCTGGATTTGTCTGGGATTTGGAAGTGGCGGCCTGGGAGGAACAATACGCCAATCTGGCTCGATTTCGGGAAATGTACGGTCATGTTGCCGTCAATGATCCTTGCCCTGAATTCCCCTTGCTGCCTGTATGGATTCTTGCTCAACGACGCGCAGGGCAAAAGGGGATATTGTCACCAGAATGGCGACAACGACTGGATGCTTTGGAGTTTATTTGGGATCCAGCGGAAAAATATTGGAACGATATGTTCGTGGCACTGACGCATTTTTTTAGCACTCAAGGTCACTTCAATGTCCCCAAGGAGTGGAGTGAACCGCCCGAACTGTTCAACTGGGTCAAGGCGCAACGGGTGGCGCGAGAGAAGGAGAAATTGGACGAAGAAAAGATCACCCGTTTGGTAAATCTAGGTTTTATTTGGGATTCGCAAGAGGCCGCTTGGGAAGAGATGATGCTCAGCTTGACCCGGTTTCAGCAAGCTCGCAATCACTGTTTGGTCCCTGCCCAGTGGCCGACCAATCCGACTTTGGCCCGTTGGGTTGAGCAGCAGCGGCGGGATTATCGCTTGAAGCTTCTGGATGCGGCCAAGATTGAACGTTTGGAGGTGTTGGGATTTATCTGGGATGCCAAGGCCATTTTTTGGGAAGAGATGTTCGCGGCCCTCACCGAATACCGGGAGCGTCACGGGGATTGTCTGGTCCCAGAAACCTATGTCGAGCAGTCGCAGTTGGCTTGGTGGGTGGCGGCACAACGCAAGGCCCGTCTGGCCGATCAACTGGAGCCAGAACGGATCCAACGATTGGATGCCATTGGCTTTGTCTGGGATGCCCAAGAGGTGATCTGGCAGGAGTCTTTACGTGAGTTGACCGGGTTTCGCGCTCGATTTGGCCACTGTATCGTCCCGGCGGAGTGGTCGGAAAACCCGCGTTTGGCCGCTTGGGTCATGGCCCAACGCAATGCCCGCATCAAGGGACATTTGGGGGATAAACGTGAAGCCATTCTCACGGCCTTGGGGATGATTTGGGATCCCAAGGAGGCAGTGGCTGAGGAGATTATTCAACAACTCATCGCCTTCAAGGCGCGTTACGGCCATTGCGAGGTTCCGCTTGACAACCCAGAGCATCACCGTTTGGGCATGTGGATGCAATTCCAACGTCAGGCCAAAAAGGATGATTCGTTGGACCTAAAGCGGATGCAAAGGCTAGAAGAGATTGGGGTGGTGTGGAAATAATCGGCCTTGATCATTGTCTTTAGGATCAAGAGGTGCGTTACTCAACGCAATAATATCGATTGGTTGTTAATTCGGTGGTTTGTTCCAGACGGGTTAATCGTTTTTCTTTAGTGAGTATTTCCTGATTTAAGAAGTGGATCGACTCCAAAATGAAGGCTCGGATGGATATTTCGTGTTCAGAGTCAGCGATATCTTGCAATTGTCTCTCAAAGTCATGTAATGCTTGAAGAGTTTTAAATATGTCATTTTTCAAAGCAATTATTTTTTTCTGTTTATCCTCCAGTTGGGACATCAATCCCGCGCCTTTTCGGAGATTGCCTTGATAAAAATATTCGGCCCTGCGCTCCATGAAGGTCTGTTGAGCGGCCCGGAATCGCCTAGTCAATTCATCATCCATGTTTTTTTGTAAGAATTCCAATTCGTTCCATTTTTGCAGCAAGCTTCGCATTATTCTGGCTGTTTTGATCCAATCAGAAGAAAAGGCCAAGGATTCTGCACGATCTACCAAATGATGTACCGTTTGTTGGGATTGCTCGATCATTTTCTTTATGTGTGAAATGTTATTTGTTATGGATGTTGCCGCTTTGACTCGTTTGTCCGCCCCCGATTGCCTAGAGTAAAAAAATAGGCACTGTTTGGCTTTGTTGCATTCGTCCATTGGTTGCGTTATTCTATGTGATAATACCTTGTGCGCAAGGGGTAGATTTAGGCGTGGTCTTTGGTGATCCGCTTTTCATATTGCTTTAATTAAAATTGTGGACGATGATCACAAAGACTTTACTTGTTACATGCGACCTATTTGATGCACTCCCTCCTATCCAGGCTCAACTAGAAGCAACCAAGTTCAAGAGTGAATTTTTGCCACGGTTGCGGCAAATTCATGATAACTTGGCCTTGGGGCCTAATCCAGACATCAGTATTCCTTTGGTGGACGCCTTGGAGTGGGGATTTCATGGTCCAATTCAGCCCATTTTGTCAACCATCCTCCATTCGCAAGGCTTTGACTGGCGTTTCATCACTGGGCGCAGAAGACGGTTTAATGAGTTGGCTCATGGTCGTTCCATACCATTAAGTGTCCAGACCCTTTGGGGGCGCGCATTGGATAAAGCGACACGAATGATGCAACATATTGATTTGTAGGATATTGTGATCGTTTTTTTTTGGTAGACGCGACATCTATTTGCAAGGTCCAACCCATTTAGATGTGGTATTCACGGTCATTGTCATGGGTTGCCCACCTTGGGGATTGGGTATGGACATCTGCATTTTGCCGCTATAGGTGTTGCCAGCAAAGAGATAGTTCCCTTGCCCTGTCATTTTCTCTTTTGGGCAAGAGATAGAAAACGACAGTTTATCTTTTTCTTGTTTGACATTTTGCAGGGCGCAATCGTCACTGGCAGACCCTTTTTTCATCAGTCGTTGAGGATCTTTTTTATCAGCCTGAGTGATGCATTCACGCATTTTTTGTTCAGGCAAGGCCATGCCGGGCATGGCGGTTTGAATGGTGATGTCATAAAGCCCCTCATTGACATCCAACTCGACGCTATAAGCTGTTGGTATATAAAAAAAAGGGAGGGCTAAAACGATCCAGGAAGAGGTTCTCATAAAAAAAACTCCAAAGCAGGGGATGATCGAAAACAAGGAGTCAACTGTATCATAAACGGTTGACAAGATCAAATCAACAATTCAACCAAAACCCTCAATTTCCTTAGACATATATCGATCCAAATCATCAAGACAAATCAAAAACCTAATAATTTGGATTTCGTAGAGTCGATTTCAGGTTTAAGGCGTGAATTTTGCATGCAACTTGAATCTCTATGTCAGGATGAGGTGTTGCTTTGAATTGGAAGGAATAATCGATGAAAAAGCAGGGTTTGTTGCTGCTTGGGTTGTTGTGTGGTGGTCTTTTATCTGGGCCGCTTTTTGCCGAAGGGGC
>JADFYY010000126.1 GCA_015232825.1 Magnetococcales bacterium | reverse complement strand
TTGGTGCCACTGCTGTATGTCAGCGGAATCAACGAACCATCGGTGAACAAAAACAGGGAGATGTCTTTGTTTAAGGGCAGCTTGTCCAGGGTAAAGGTTTTGTTGCCCGGTGTTCCGGTGGCTTCCACGGACTTGATCACCGTATTGTCCGCATCCACGGCAATGATCAGGGTGCCAGCAACACTTCCGGTGACGGTGCCAGTATCCTTGGTGACAGAACTACCCCCACTGCCACACCCAGGAAGGGATAACGCAGCCAAGGGAAACAACACCATGGCCAATATTAAAAATTTCATCATGGATCTTATGGACATCAACGATTGACTCCTGTGGTCATGTCTGTTTGCAATTTCAAGGAACGGATCCGCTCACCGTGCCACTTGAATTGATATCGGTTCTCTGTCCACCAAAACTGCCGACAATGGAATGGGTCGGCGTGGTTGCGCCAGTTGTAGAACCTTGCAGGGTATAGACCCCACCGAGCGCGGACGCTTCTTTGCCAAACGTGCGTCCTGCAACCAACCCATCGCTCACGGTGATGGTTGAACCGCCGGTCGCGGGTTGAATCTGAAACGATGTCCCGCTGGCAGTGGGATTGATAGCAAACGAGCCATCTTTGGCCAGTGTGGCTGTGGGGGCCGAGATGGTCGATTTCTCCCCGGTGGTGTAAGTGTTACTGATGTTTAAACTGGATACCTGATTGGTGGCAAAATTGACATTGGCCGAAAATGTCCCCGTTGATTTTTCCGATAAATTATTGAGTTGACTGACCGCAACACCCGAATAACCAAAATTGGTGCTGTTTTGTGCCAGAGATGTCAAGTCCGCCGCTGGAGTAATGGCCCCTTCCGCAAAAAACAGACTGGAAGGGGAAAAAGTCGCAGAAAAGCTCTGCATGGCCGAAGATTGCACCCCATTATAACCAACCTCCAGCGCAGACGCGCCCGATGTGTCGGAATATTGAGCAACAACCGTTGGTTGCAAGGTCAGAGGAGTGGTGGAAGAGGAGGCGGTTGTGCCGGTCTCTGCCTCCTTGAAGGCGGTGATGTTGGCCAAAAAGGGCGAGGCCGTGCCGGTCAAATAGCCGGTGCTGCTCTTTTGGGCAATGCCAACGGTGCCGCCAGTGGTCAGGCCGACCCCTTGTTCTGTGATGTATGGATTACCCAAGGCACTCCAGCCCGTGGCCGTGCTTTTATAAAAGGCGGAGGTGTAAAACCCGCAAAGATCGGCAACACAAGCCGGAGAAGAGACGGTGTTGGTTGAAACGGATTGTTGGGCTTGAATATTTTGTATCACTTGCTCAATATTTTCAGGTTTTTGAACCATCGAGTATGATTCATCATTCAGGATCGGTTCTGTTTTGCCGGTCGATATTTCCAAATGCTCCTGTGATGACGACTCGTGACGGAGACCGCCTAGAATATTTTCTTCAGCCTCTGGTTTTTTTTCATTCAAATCAAGTAAAGGGACCGTTTTGGGCTTTTCCGATTCTTTTGAATTGCTCTTTTCCACTTTTTCCAAAATGGTTTTGGCCTTTTCCTGACCTTTCTGGGTTGCCACGACCGCGACTTCATTAACATTCGTCAAGATTTGTGGCATAGACTTTTCCAGAGTCACGGCCAGTCCAAAGGAGGGGTCCAGAGAGACCGCTTGAGTGAAAGAGGTCTTGGCTTCAGTAAAACGGTCATTATCCAGATGGGCCAACCCTTCGGAAAAAGCGATCAGAGCCTGCATGTTTGTGGTATGGGGTTGGGCCAAAGCCTTTTTCACCTCTGGGGGCAGGCTTTCAGGCGGCATACCAATCTGGGTCAAAAGATGCCCCACCAACTCCTTTTGCGCCTTGAAAAAGCCAGACAGAGGACTCTGGGAGGAGGCACTGCCTTTATTGGTGCCGGTTTGCGATTCAACGGTAAGCGTGTTGACCTGGAACTGCTCTTCACCATAAACCAAAGTCGGCACCACCCATAAAGCCAAAAACGCACCATTCCGAAAATGTTTCAACACGATGGAATCCTCTTCCTTAAGGTTATTTAATATTATAATCGCCAAGAATAAGTTTTTCGGCTTTCATCAAACGTCCCGCACGCACCATGGTTTTCTCTTCCACCAGACCGCTTTGGGACAATTTGATCTCATCCACCAGTTTTTGCATCTTGGCCCGTTCCAGCACCTTGACCCCTGGAACCTTGGATAAATCCGCAATGATCATGGCGGTAATGCCTCTGGCCATGGCCTCGAATTTCGGATCCCCCTTGTTGGCAAAGGGAGGCACGGCCATGCTGTTGGGTTCTGGTTGCTCACTCATGAGTGCGGCCTCTTGGGCTAGGGCCTCCTTGACCTCTTCTTTCATGCGTTTGCTGATCAGAACCGTGAGTTGCTGCGCAATCTCTTTCTCTTTGGCCCCGTTGGGATCCAGCCGTTCGTATTTGCGCCATTGCGGAATGGCCGCGCCATAATCCTGTTTTTCGACGTTCAACAAACCCAAATAATAGGCTGCCAAACTGTTGTGAGGATAGGCGGCTTGCACATCGCCAAACTGTTGCATGGCCTGTTCAAGCCTCTTCTCTTGATAACTGGCAAGAGCAGAGGCGACACTGTCGAACTCTGGGCTGGTGAGTTCGGTAAAACGGATCGACAGGTTGTCTGGATTGGCCATGGATTGCGGGGTCTTATCCCCTGACGTGAGAAACATCCCTGCCGTTATCTGGAGGCTTGGCTCACGATCCCCCTTCCATTCGGCCTGATTGTGAAACGCCAGAATGCGGGTTTGATCGTTTCTGGCTTCCAGCCCTATCTTGCCAAGATGAAAACCCATCTCTCCTTGGGGCAACACAACGGCATGAGGTGCGGACTGTTTTTTTAAAGAGGGAAATCCATAGGCCATGATAGCACCTTCCCAAACATTCAACGCCCATTGGCCATTTCGTTCATGAAAACCGATCTGCGAGACCCCACCGACTTGCAAGACAACCCCATCTTTCATTTCCAGGCGAATCTTGCCGTTCTCACCGGTGGACAAAATATCACCATCGCCAAACGTCATGCCCTTTTTGACGACAAAGCCATGCTTGGCATTTTCCGTTGACCGCGTAATTCGCACATCGCCAATGGCCAGTGCGACCTTTCCTTGCATTTTGGTATCGGGAAGAGCGGTCGGACTCTCCACCGGTGCCATCTCTGGCCTAGGAGGCAGCCCAGCCTGACCCTCTCCAAGCAAAAAACCAAACAAAAATAGAGCAAAAATCGCTGACGTCCGCATGATTCTCCCCTCAGTAATTCCAGTCTGTTCCGAAAGAAAGACCGATCACATGTTTGTTGTATTCGTAAAGAGCGGTATTGGAGTTGTTGTCCGTATAGCCATAACTCAAGGATGCCGAAAAATGATCCATCAAAGGTTGCTTGAGCGTCGCATTAAAGGCAAGCTTTCTATCTTCTCGATTGGGTGGTACACCAGCCAGGGCAATATTGCCGTCATAATTTTTCCATTGAAGTTGTGCTTGAATGAGCGTTTCCGTATCAGAATCAAAACGCATGAACAACGAGGGGGTCACGTTCCATTCATCATAGGAGAACGGGTTTGCTTCCGCATCTCTATGGCTAACACCTCCTAGAAGGGAGGCGACCATCAACTGTTTGGAGTTGCTCTCTTCTGAGGGGAAGAGTAGACTGGGTTTTATAGAGAATGTATAGGTTTTGTTGTCTTGCGGCGCGTTTGCGGAGTCATTGAATTTTTCATCTTCAAAGCGATACGCGACCGTGAGATCCAGATCTTTTTGGATTTTATAGGTGACTGTTGGGGCGGCATACCAAGATTCCGACAGTTCCGCATGGCCATAACGCCGATCCACATACCCCACAGGAAGATCCAATCGCCAACTCTCATCCATGTATCTTGGACCGGTATTGATATCGACTTGTGAATAATCATAGGGTTTGGATTTCTGGTGATTCAGATTGAAATGGCTCAACTGGCCACTCCAGAGATAATTTTTACTCTTATCGAAACTATAAACAACATTCGCATTGGCCGTTGTTGAAAGGCCGACCCCAGAGACCTTCTCTGTTGAGATTCCAACAGGCAGATCATTGGCGCGGGCATTGATGTTGCTATCGGATTGAAGGCCGATAGAGGCCCCCAAAGAAACAAAAAGATCCTTATCGGATTGATTCATGGCGTTTTCAACCATGGCCAATTGGCTTTGAATCTCTTCGGAGGGTTGGGACGCTTTGAGTGTGGTCAATTGCTCCTGGGCCGCCTCTTTGTTACCTTGTCTGAGGTAGGCCAGAGCCAGATCCAGACGCACAATGGAAAGTGCTGGATTGCGGGTTAATATTTCCTGGAATTTCGTGATGGCCACCTCCACGGCTCCACTGCCCAAGGCTGATTTCCCGTACCAATACAAAACATCCAGGGTATCCACCTTGATGGCGATCTCCTGGAACAAGGGTGTGGCGTGTGAAAAGCCGTTTTCATAATAGAGGGTCATCGCCTCTCGCAGTTTGGCGTCAAACTCCTGCAACTGGGCTGGGGTGAGTTTCTCTAAAATTTGACGATCCCGATCATCATTCAAAGAGGATGAAGATTCAGCTTCACTGATCCCAATGGTCAGCAGAAGAGAGAGAACCCAATAGCTATGCTTGCATGACCGGTTGGCCTGTTTTATCATGATTTTTCCTTGTGTTATCGCATGCCTTGTTTTTTAAGATTTGTTTCTGAAGTCAAATATTTGACCAATTTAAAAGATGAGTGCCTCTTTGTCAATGTTTGAAAAGTACGACATTAAATGAATAAATATATAATTATCTTTTGCATACTCATTCATTTTTTATTATTTATTCCTTCCAATACTATTTCTGCCCCATTGACTCTTGACATCGATGACAATGGGCATTACGACGCCTTAACAGATGGTTTGCTGGTGACGCGCTATTTGATGGGAATGCGCGGCTCCAGCCTGATTCAAAATGTCGTGGACAGCACCGGACAAAGAACGGATGCCGCCACACTGGAAGAGTACTTGGCCGCCATCAAAGCCAATCTAGATCTGGACTGCGATGGGACGGTTACGGCCCAATCGGATGGTGTACTCATTATGCGTCGTCTTTTTGGTTTCAGCGGGAGTGCTTTGACGACTGGCTTGAATGGACTCCAATGCCCGATTGAAACCATCTTGAAAAACATCAACGCCCTGACCCCTCAGATTTCAGCAAACCATGTGCCAACCATCTCATCCATGGCATCCCAAACAACATCACTCAACACCCCCACCCCACCCATCGGCTTTACGATTGCAGATCAGGAAACATCTGTGGATCATCTGACGATTGATGGTCACTCCTCCAATACGACATTGATTCCAGATAAAAACCTATTCTTTGAAGGCACAGGAGGCAGTCGCACAATGACCGCCATTCCAGCCAATGGACAATCAGGAAGTGCGACGATCACGCTCTCTGTGAGTGATGGGAAAAAGCAGACCAGTACAACAGTAACGATAACCGTGACTCCAGGTGGTAACACAGTCGATGATACCCTTACCAATCGTTTTGGCATGACGTTTAAATTGCTTCCGTCTGGGAGGTTTACAATGGGCAGCCCAGCCAATGAACCGGATCGAGATCTAGATGAAGGTCCACAGCATACAGTCACCATCAGCACGCCCTTTTATATGCAAACCACGGAGGTTACTCAAGGCCAATGGCAGACGATCATGGGGAGCAATCCATCCAATTATCCAGATTGCGACCGCAACTGCCCGGTGGAACAGGTCTCCTGGGACGATATCCAACGCTTTCTTTCCAACCTGAACGCCAAAGGAGAAGGCACCTATCGATTGCCGACCGAAGCAGAATGGGAATATGCCGCCAGAGCAGGAACCACAACCCCCTGGTCTTTGGGTGAGCGCGTCAACTTGATGGGATATTACGCTTGGTACGATTCAAACAGTGGGTCAAAAACCCATCCGGTTGCTCAAAAACTGCCGAACCCGTGGGGACTCTTTGATATGCATGGCAATGTTTGGGAATGGGTAGAAGATGGATATGACCCGAACTTTTATGCCAACTCCCCACAAACGGATCCCACGGGTTCCTCTTCCAGCACCAACCGGGTGGCGCGAGGAGGCAGCTGGGGCAGCCTGTCAGCCCGTTTGCGCTCGGCTTATCGATATAATTTTGTGCCTGAGTATTATAACAGCTACTTAGGCTTCCGTCTTGTGCGGATTCCAACTCTTTAGAATTTCTGCTTTTGGATATGGAATTCCTTGAATCAGTTCGTTGAATCGGTGAATAATAGTCTGAACCGGTTAGAATAAAAAACAAATCATAACAAATCATAAAGAAAGGGTGTTGAATCAATGAAAAGATTTATTGATATTAATATAAATGACACAGGAGACCCTTGAGATTGACACAAAAAAAGGCGAGACCACAAAAAAAGAGTGATCACGACGGCATTTATCATCAGCTTTATTTAAATCCAGATATCATGTCGGATTTGCTGCAAAAATTTGTGAGCGAACCGTGGATTCAGGATTTGGACTTGGCACATATGGAACCGATCAAGACCAAATTTCATGTGCCTGGACTGCCCAAACGGGAAAGCGATGTTGTTTGGCAAATTCCAATCCAAACAGGTGGTCACGTCTATCTTTTAGTAATGCTGGAATTTCAATCTAAATCAGATCGCTGGATGATTCTTCGTATTATTATTTATGAATGTCTGTTGTGGCTTCAATTATTGCATGAAAAAAAAATATCAGCATCCGGTCCTCTACCTCCGATTTTTCCAATGGTGCTATATAACGGCGAATTGCCTTGGCTGATGCCAATTCAGTTGCGAGATTTAATTGGACTGCCAGACGGGTCTCCGTTGTGGGAGTTTCAACCCGACGGAAAATTCTTTTTGATTGATGCAACTCATATTTCGAAAGAGGTTTTAGAAAAATATCGTGATTCTATATCTGCTTTGGTATTTCGGGTTGAGCAATGCCGCACGCCAGAAGACTTGATTGCATTGGCTGAAGAGGCCATTGTCTGGTTTGATAATCATCCGGTATTTTCACCTGTGAAACAAGTTTTAGCCTTGATGCTTTATAATGTTGTTTCTGTTTTAAAAGGTGATCAACCTTTGCCATTGAATCATCCCATCAACCTGTTGGAGGTACCAACCATGTTACAGGCCAGATTTGAAGCGTGGAAAGAAGATTGGAAAGAAGCGAAGCTTAAAGAGTGGCATAAGGAATGGTTGCATGACGGCATACAGGAAGGCGAAAAGAAAGGCAAAGCCGAAACACTGCTCCAACTATTACAAGAGCGTTTCGGTTCGGTTCCAGAATCGGTCCAAAAAAAAGTGACTTCTGCCAATCTGGATGACCTAACAGCCTGGATCGGGAAAATCTTCAAAGCCGACTCATTGCAGGCCGTCTTCCATTGACAAACGCACAAGGCACGGAGGCTATCCCAACCTCATCGATTCAGCACAGGCCGTTTTACAGTGACCGGCTTATTCCGTCTTGTGCGAATTCCAACTCTTTAGAATTTCTGCTTTTGGATATGGAATTCCTTGAATCAGTTCGTTGAATCGGTGAATAATAGTCCGCACAGGTTAAAATCCATATGGAAGGGATATTATTTTGTTTTTTTTATTATTTATAATAGTTTTAATTTTTCCAATCGGCTCTCATTCGGCTGAATCTATTGTTTATCAAACAGTTGATAAACAAATTGTTTGTATTCGTAGCATTCTGAAAGACGGTTCGGTTTTATTGGGTAGCGGTTTTTTTATCACCAAAGACACCATTGCTTCCGTGGCGCATCAAATCAAGAATGCTAAAAAAATCACAGTCACGCTCCATGATGGCAATCAATCCACTGTCTTCCCTCTTCTTATCCACGAAGAATGGGATATTTCCATCCTGAAAACACCGCCCACACAAAACGCTGGGCTTGCCTTGGCCACCAACTCTTTGCCAACTCTGGGTGAAGAGGCCTTTACCATTGGTTGCCCCTTAGAACAAGGACACACTTTGAGCAAAGGCGTCATCACAAATCCCAAGGTCACAATAGAAGAAAAGGTTCTTGTTCAATCAGACTTGGCGATCAATAACGGCAATAGTGGCGGTCCCTTGCTCAACGCTCAAGGCAAAGTTATTGGCGTTATCATGGGCAGTTGGAAAGATGGGGTGAACCTCAATTTTGCTGTCCCCGTCGAGCGTCT
>JADFYY010000125.1 GCA_015232825.1 Magnetococcales bacterium | reverse complement strand
CCATTCCCAACGAGATGGCCGAGACCGGATCGGAAACCAATCCACCCGGCGCGAAAATATCCTTGTTATCCGTCACAACCTTTTTGTGGTCAGCCAGTCCGCTGGACTTGATGCTTTCCATGGCACCCCGGAAAAAGGCCTCTATGTCAAAACCGACATGATTGAGGGCTCCCAAGGCGATAAAGGTGGCACCGGTGAGCAATAGCACGGCCTTGATGATTTGCACCCAAGTCGTGGCAATCATGCCACCAAAGGCCACATAGAGAATCATCAGCACGCCCACAATGACCACTGCATACTCATAAGGCAAACCAAACAGGGTGCGAATGAGCTGTCCCGCACCCACCATCTGGGCAATCAGGTACAAGATGACGGTAAACAACGTTCCCAAGGCCGAAAGGGTACGAATGGGAACCCGCGAAAGACGAAAAGAGACGATGTCTGCAAAGGTGTAACGTCCCAGGTTGCGGAGTTGTTCGGCCATCAAAAACAGGATAACCGGCCATCCCACCAGGAAACCGATGGAGTAGATCAGACCATCATATCCCTTGGCAAACACCATGGCAGAAATGCCCAGAAATGAGGCGGCTGACATGTAGTCGCCAGCAATGGCCAAACCATTCTGGAAACCGGTGATGCCACCCCCGGCGGCGTAGAAATCTTTGGCGGTCTTGGTGCGAGAGGCGGCCCAATAAGTGATACCGAGGGTTACGGCGACAAAAATGAAAAACATGATGATGGCTGTCATGTTCAATTTGTTTTCCGGCTTGGCCGCATCCGCCGCCCAGAGCAGGGAACTCCATGTCCCGACAATCAGCGCGAACGCCAATCCTGACAAACGCTTCATTTCGTTTCCTCCTTGATCTGACGGGTTAACTCATCAAACTCGCCATTGGCTCGATAGACATAAATCCCTGTCAAGACAAACGCCGAGAGAATAATAAAGACGCCGATGGGAATGCCAATCGAAATGACACTACCCGCAGCGATCTTTGTGCCAAAAAACTTTGGCGAGAAGGCAAGGACCATGATAAAAGCATAGTAAATCAACAGCATGATGATACTCAAGGTCCAGGCAAAAGGCGAACGTTTTTTGACCAACTCGACATACTTGGGATTTTTAGTAATCCTTGCGATAAGCTGGGCGTCAACAGGATCGTTGTTGTTCATTAGCTACTCCTACCATATTATCAGCCGGTTAATAAAGACGACATTTTGAGAAACGGGTCATCAGGTGGGTTGTCTCTCATGGATAAGCTTTTGCACGACAGCGGGATCGGCCAAAGTAGAGGTGTCTCCCATGTTTTCCAGTTCATTGGCGGCAATTTTGCGTAGAATACGCCGCATGATCTTGCCAGAACGGGTTTTCGGCAAGCCAGGAGCCCATTGCATGATATCGATATGGGCGATGGGGCCGATCTCCTTACGTACCAAAGCTGCCAACTCTTTGCGTAGTGCCTCGGTTGGTTCCTCACCCACCATCAGGGTGACAAAGGCATAAATTCCTTGTCCTTTGATGTTGTGTGGATAGCCGACTACCGCTGCCTCAGCCACTTTTTCATGCAGCACCAAGGCGGATTCGATTTCAGCGGTTCCCAGATTATGACCCGAAACGATGATGATATCATCAACCCGGCCAGTAATCCAATGGTAACCATCTTCGTCCCGACGACACCCATCACCAGGGAAGTAACGTCCCGGATAGGCGGCATAATAGGTGTTGAAAAACCGCTCATGATCGCCATAGATGGTGCGCATCATGCCCGGCCAAGGACGGGTGATGGTGAGAATACCTGTGCATGGACCTTCCTGCACCACTCCTTTCTCGTCCACGATTTCTGGGACAATACCAAAAAACGGCAAAGTGGCTGAACCGGGTTTGGTCGCGATGGCTCCGGGCAGTGGGGTGATGAGAATGCCACCTGTTTCTGTTTGCCACCAAGTATCCACGATGGGACAACGGCCCTGACCCACGGCGTGATAGTACCACTCCCAGGCTTCTGGGTTGATGGGTTCACCCACCGAACCCAACAGACGCAGAGAGCTGCGACTGGTTTTTTGCACAAAGCTGTCTCCTTGCGCCATCAAGGAGCGAATGGCGGTGGGGGCAGTATAGAAGATATTCACCTGATGTTTGTCAATCACCTGCCAGAAGCGGGAAGCGTCAGGATAGGTGGGGATCCCTTCAAACATCAGGGTGATGGCACCATTGGACAAGGGACCATAGAGGATATAGCTGTGTCCAGTGACCCAACCCACGTCCGCAGTACACCAATAGACCTCGCCATCGTGATAATCAAAAATATAGCGATGAGTGATGGTGACATACAGGAGATAACCCCCTGTGGTGTGCAGCACCCCTTTGGGTTTCCCGGTGGAGCCAGAGGTGTAGAGAATAAACAGTGGATCCTCAGCTTCCATGGGTTCGGCGGGGCAATCTGGGCTGGCTGCGGCGATGGCGTCGTGATACCAGACATCCCGTGAGGAATCCATGGAAACCGCTCCACCAGTCAAGCGCACGGTAAAGACGGTGTGGACTGTAGGGCAGGACTGAATAGCGACATCCACGTTGACCCGCATGGGAATACTTTTGCCACCCCGTACCCCTTCGTCGGCTGTAACCACAGCGCAACTGGTGGCATCTTGGATGCGGTCCTTGAGGGCTTCTGGAGAGAATCCGCCAAACACCACCGAATGAATGGCACCAATGCGGGTACAAGCCAGCATGGCCACAGCGGTTTCAGGAATCATGGGCATATAGATGCAGACCCGATCCCCTTTGCGAATATTGCGTGCTTTTAAGGCGTTGGCAAAACGACACACCTCTTCATGCAACTCTTTATAAGTGATTTTTCTGGATTGATTGGGATTATCGCCTTCCCACAAAATGGCAGTTTGATCACCACGGGTGGCTAGATGACGATCCAAGCAGTTGTATGAAACATTGAGTTGCGCCCCATCAAACCAACGAATATGGGCTTTATTGAAGTCACAATCCAGCACCGTATCCCATTTTTTGAACCAATGAATCAATTGGTCTGCCTGTTCTGCCCAGAAACCTTCTGGGTCACGGATGGAACGGGCGTACATCTCTTCATATTTTTCTTTGGTTATCAAAGCATTGCCAGCAACGTCCGAGGGAACTGGATAGATTTTGTCACCACTCATAACCGATGTCTCCTTGCTCATTTGCTTTAGGGTTGATCAGCGAGATTCCTCGCCTTGCATAGAAAAAACTGAATAATGGATTATTTATACTTTGTCAAAGCTATTTAGTCGAGCTGTTACAAAAATACCTCTTTTTATGATTGGATGTAGGGTCATTCCCGCTTCAATACTTTCAATAACTCCATTTTGTGTGGCGAACGGGCAATTGATTGAGTTGTTCCCTGCGCAAACGCCATTCTGACATGAATTGGTCCATCGTGCAACAAAACGGGCATTGTGTGTTGGTTCTAATAGATGGACCATCTCATGGGCGATAATGTATTCCAGGCATTCAAGCGGTTTTTTGGCCAGATCTGTATTTAAGCGGATGCTTCCACTGTCGGGGTTGCAACTTCCCCATAGGGTTTTCATCCGTTGGACGTATACCCGTTTGACCGTGACCCCGATCCATTGTTCCCATTTGGCGAGATGGTTTGCAACGACACTTTTTAGTTGCTCGCGATACCACCCCTCGACAATCTCTTTTTTGCTTCATCAGATCGCGGCCACTGCTGGTGCGTTTAATCGTCACGCCTGCGTCGGTGAATACCCGTTCGATCTGTTTATCGAGTTCGTCCCGGTCGGTGATGATTGCCACGCCCCCTTCATCCTCTCCATTGCAGAAAATATTTTTCCGGGGTGCCGATGGTCCCATAGCGCAACCCTTCCGAGTCGTTACCCGCAAAGATGAATTGTATGGTGGAGAAAAACCAAGCGTTGAACTCCGGTTTTTGGTTGGATAGGTTCTGGCGGATGCCATCCCCGATGGAGACCCGACTGTTTTTCAACTCCAGCACGCCAATTGCCAAGCCGTTGACAGCTTGTGAAAGGCTTGGTTGATTTGGGCTTGAGTGTAGCCCCGTTTAGTCAGGTTATCGTTGAGCAGTTTTTGGTCAATATTGCTGTTGTCACGGTCACTCCAGTCGCCAAGGAAACGGTATCCCAGTTCGTCTTTGAACAAAGCAATGACGCGCTTTTGGGTGGCGCGTTCGGGTTGGCCGATTGAAGTTCATGGCGTACCTTCAATTTGTCGCGTCAGGTACTTGTTCAGCAGTGACTGCATGAACCAGTTTGGGATTTTGTCGGTTTTGATATCCATCGTTTTTCCCCCCGTGACCTCCGCCAGCCAGATGCGTTCACAGCCGGAATTGTCGAAAATGTAGGCGCGATCAGTGTGTTGCACGGCATCCATGAGCAAATCGAGCGAGCGATAATAGCGGCTGATAATCTTCTCTTCCGGCACATCATGACCGCCTATTTTTACTCGATGGCGCACCCTCGAAATGTTGATGAGGGGGTCTTCGGTCGCCACATAATAGAGGTAGGTGCGATACCCAACGGATTGCGCCTTGGATAGCAACTCCACTTTGTCATCGGAAGACATCACTGTCTCGCACGTGAACGTCACACAAGACGACAATAATTTTCTCCGTATGAAATCAGCCGTCACAGAGGCAAAGTATGCGTTGATCGAGACCGCACTGAAGTTCAGTTTTCCATTTTTGAAGCGCAACTTAGCGGATTGATCCAGAAGTTTGGCTTTATTCAGTAGGCCAGAGCAATCAAAAAACGCCCTGACCTCCTCTTCAGTCGTTGACGCTCCGTAACTTTCCAGATCCAACGAACCGTTCTGTCTGCGAATTTGTTTTTCAATTTCATCAGGATTGACAAGTACGCCCAGCAATCCAGGCCGTAAGATAGATTGGATACTGCTCTTGCCTGATCCATTCGGACCCGCAAACATGCGCAAACGGGGTTGGCTCGCATTCATTGGATGACTATCCGTTGCCCGATACGCATTGGGGTTGAAGGGGGCAGTTGTTTGATAAGTTTTTTGGTGCCATCTGGGGAAACCTCATACAAGGCATCATTTATCGATTCAAGCACCGTACTGCCTGATGCGAGTGCCTGCAAATAGGCTTGTCGCGTTGCTATTTTAGCCAATTCCGGGATCTGTTCTTCCATGTGGCGCATGGCATCTTCATTAAAATTCATGATCAACTCCTTTGCATGCGTTCATCGTGTATGGGTGTAGTTCGAGCTTGGTCATACCAGTCGAATCCTCCCGGTCAACAGTTCTTGCACCATCCCTTGTTTGATGTGACGGGATTTTTTTAGTTTGGTTTCCAAGACGGCGATTTCAGCGTCTATGTCGGAGAGGATGGTGGCGATGGCGGTTTGTTCTTGGGACGTTGGTGGTAGCAATATTTCTATTCGTTCGATTGTCTTAGCGTTTAGACTCGGAACACCAGATAGTTCGGATTTTTTGACTGCCATTGTTGGAGTTCCAATATTTTGGTGATGTGAGTTTAATTTTTCGTAATGGTATATAAAATTAATGTTTAATCGCAATCAATCTCATGTTTGAATTGTAATTGTTGTTTAATGGTTTCATCAAAACAACCTAAAGCGTTTGGAGAGACCTCTGTCAGACGCTCATTGCATTTTTTCCATAATTGTTTAATGTTGTGTATCTTTTGGTAGCCGTTCTGATGGTTTAGCAGTCTATGTGATTGACTAATAAGATATTTTATATAAAGTTCAAGGTGCTGCCGGTAAAGGAAAATTACTGGATAGACCAGAGTATCAAGAAACATGTGGTTCTCTTCTGCGTGCTTCGCAAGGATATCAGCAACTACAATATTCATTTTATTTTTGAAATAATAAACTGAGGTTAAATGAAAAATGGGGGAAGGATTTCCCCCAAGTTATCGTTTTGCTAGTGGTCAGTGGACCAGTTTTTTGTAATGCATCCGATGGGGGCGGTCGGCCTCGGTTCCAAGACGACGCTTGCGGTCTGCTTCGTATTCTTGATAATTGCCCTCCAGGAATACCACGTTGGAATCGCCCTCAAAGGCCAGAATGTGGGTTGCAATGCGATCCAAAAACCAACGATCATGGGAGACAACAACGGCACTGCCAGCAAAATCCATCAGGGCATCTTCCAGAGCTTGCAAAGTCTCCACATCCAGATCGTTGGTCGGTTCGTCCAACAGCAGCAGATTGCCGTTTTGTTTGAGAACCAAAGCCAAATGGGCGCGGTTGCGTTCGCCACCTGACAACACTTTGGTTTTTTTCTGTTGATCCTGTCCCTTGAAGTTGAACCAAGAAACATAAGTCCGTGAGTTGATCTCCCGTCCACCAAGATCCAGGAAATCCAAGCCATCACTGACGGCTTCCCAGAGTGTTTTTTCTGGATCCAGTGCGCTACGGCTTTGGTCCACATAGGCCAGCTTGACGGTTTCACCCAGCAGAATCTGACCGGAATCGGGTTGTTGGTCACCCGTCAACATGCGCAAAAAGGTGGTCTTGCCAGAACCATTGCCGCCAATGACACCTAAAATACCGCCACGGGGCAGGATAAAGGAGAGATTTTCCATGAGCAGCGTACCGCCAAATCCTTTGCTCACGCCTTTGGCCTCGATCACATTGCCACCCAAGCGGGGACCAGAGGGGATGAATAAGGAGCTGGTTTCGCGCCGGGATTCACGACTGCGTGAGGCCAACTCTTCGTAGGCGTTGATCCTGGCCTTGCTCTTGGTTTGCCGAGCCCGTGGAGAGGAGCGGATCCAGGTCAGTTCGTCACGCAACCGTTTTTGCAAGGAGAGATCCTCGCGTTTTTCCTGGATCAGACGGGCATCCTTTTGTTCTAGCCAAGAGGTATAGTTGCCTTTCCAGGGAATGCCACGGCCCCGATCCAGCTCCAGAATCCATCCTGCGGCATTGTCGAGAAAATAACGATCATGGGTGACGGCCACCACCGTGCCTGGATAACTTTGCAGATAACGCTCCAGCCAAGCCACGGATTCGGCATCCAGATGGTTGGTCGGTTCGTCCAGCAACAACATGTCTGGGGAGGACAACAAAAGACGACAGAGGGCAATACGCCGTTTTTCTCCACCAGAAAGCGTCGTGACGTCCGCATCCCAAGGTGGCAAACGTAAGGCGTCGGCGGCAATGTCGAGTTTGCGGTCAAGATCCCAACCATCGAGATGATCAATGGCCTCTTGCAAGCTGCCTTGTTCTTGAATCAAGGCGTCCATGTCGGCATCGGGATCACCGAATTTTTCGGATACCTGATTGAAACGGTTCAGCAGATCCTTGATGGCCGTTACCCCATCTTCCACATTGCCGCGTACATCCTTGGTGGGGTCAAGTTGTGGCTCCTGCGGTAACAATCCAGCGCGAATGCCGGGAGCGGCCTTGGCCTCGCCGGTAAATTCGGTATCCAGACCCGCCATGATGCGCAACAGAGAGGATTTGCCAGAGCCGTTGAGTCCCAGAACGCCAATTTTGGCCCCTGGCAAAAAGGACAACGAGATATCTTTCAGGATGACTCGACTTGGTGGAACCGCCTTGCTCATCCGATGCATGGTGAAGATGTATTGAAGTTCAGCCATTGGTGTTACTCCACGGGTGTCAACCAGCCGTTGTGTTGGGGGTGGCGTCCATAGACCACATCAAAAAAGAGTTTTTGAATGGTCTTGGTGATGGGACCGGCATGACCAATGCCGATTTTGCGGCCATCGAGTTCTCGAATGGGGGTGATCTCGGCGGCGGTGCCAGTGAAAAAGGCTTCATCGGCAATCAGAACTTCGTCTCTGGGGAAACGTTGTTCAAGAACCGATAGATTCAACTCCTTGGCCAGGGTGATGACCGTATTCCGGGTGATGCCGTCGAGCGCGGAATCCAATGGCGGAGTGAGTAGTTTGTCCTGCTTGAGAATAAAAATATTCTCCCCAGATCCCTCGGAAACAAAACCATCTGGGTCGAGCAACAAAGCCTCGTCAAAGCCACAGGCAATGGCTTCCGATTTGGCCAGAATGGAGTTGGGATAGTTGCCCACGGCCTTGGCACGGGTCATGGTGATGTTGGGATGATGACGGGTATAAGAGGAAGTTTTGACACGAATGCCATGCTCCATCCCCTCTTCTCCAAGATAGGCTCCCCACTCCCATGCGGCCACAGCGGCATGTACCAGACATTTGGCGGGATTGAGTCCCATGCTCTCCGCACCAAAGAAAACCAAGGGGCGAATGTAGCCGGATTGGAGATTGTTGGCTTTTAAAACG
>JADFYY010000124.1 GCA_015232825.1 Magnetococcales bacterium | reverse complement strand
AGTTTTTTTGATTATCTCTCAAGTGGCTTGATTTGGTTTTGGAATAATTTCGCTTGACTTCAATGAGGAAATTGAACGTAAAATGTCAGCAGGATTGCAAAACTTTGCTGACCGTCTTGGCATTACCGTATATGTTGTTTCAGTAAATGGTTGAAGTTTGACATGGTTGCAAAATCTGCGTAAACGCCAGTTTCTCCACGCTTGCAAACATTCTTTTGATATATTCCTTGGTGCATATATTCTGCTATCGACTCATTCAAGGAGGATTCTGCTATGAATCAAGTGGCCAAGCTGTTTACCATCGGTCGTAGTCAGGCTGTGCGATTGCCCGCCGCTTACCGATTTGATACCAAAGAGGTGTTCATCCGTCATGATCAAGAAACAGGCGACGTGATATTGTCACGCAAACCAACGACATGGGACGATTTTTTTGTTGCACTCAAAGGGGTTGATGTGCCGACTGATTTCTTGAACGACAAAGAACGAGACCACGGCTTACAGGATCGCGACCCTTTTGAAGGGATGTGATTCAACTTGAAGATTGGACAAACTGACCGAAACATACCTCTCCAAAATCGTACCCCATCCCCCAAATTGCATGCTTGCCGACTATTGACAGAGTGTCCCATCATTATTATATTCAGCAAACTGTTAAATCCTTGTCCTTGTGGACGTTTCTTTATGCGTGGGCCGACTGGTCCAAATTAAATGACGATTGTCTGTTCATCCAGATTGACTCCCCGTCAAAGCGACATTCTTAAAAAGGTCGTTGAGTCTCATATTGCCGATGGCGAACCCGTGGGTTCGCAGTCCATGAGGCAGAGGTATCATTTGGATCTCTCTTCTGCCAGCATCCGTAACGTCATGGCGGAACTGGAAGAGATGGGGTTCTTGTTTCGGGTTCATCATTCGTCGGGTCGCGCACCCACGGAGTTGGGATTCCGGTTTTATGTGGATGGTCTTCTGGAGGTCAGTTCCCTCTCTCAAGAGGAAAAAGATCGGATCCTGATGGCGTGCGAGGAAGGGCGGACCGATCTGGATCGTGCCTTTATCGAAGTGGGACGAGTGTTGGCCACCTTGAGTTCCAATGCCTGTCTGGTCCGCCCGATTGGGACGGGACGCACCTTGTTGCGGGGCATCCGTTTTATCCAGTTGGATAATAGCCGGGTGGGAACCACACGCATCATGGCAGTGCTGGTGGCAATCAATGGACAGGTGGACAGTCGGGTTTTTGTCATGCCCGGTCTGCTCTCCCAACAAGACCTGGATCGTCATGGCACCACCTTGAGCCGTCTGCTCGATGGCGCAACTCTGCGTGAGGCTAGGGAGTACCTCCAACGCGCATTGGAACGGGGGGAACAGGTCTATCATGATTTATGTGGTACTCTTTTGGAGAGCCTGAGTCGTGACCGTCATGCCGGGGAGTTGTTGATCAATGGCCGGATGAATTTTTTTCTCTCTTTTGGTGGCGGTCCCACTGCCCCGCTGGATCTCCAACGGGCTAGGGAGGCCTTGGCAATTTTGGAAGAGAAACGCCATTTGATTCAATTGCTGGATCACTGCCTTGAAACCGGTGGCGTTCGCTTGTTCATTGGTTCTGAGTCGGCCTTGGGGGCTGGTCGGTGCGCCATTGTGGCATCGAGCTTTACCGGTCCCACTTATACAGCTCAGGGGGCCGTGGGAGTTCTTGGTCCTACGAGGCTGGATTATGCCCATGTCATCCCTCTTGTGGAGTTTACGGCCAAGGTGTTAAGCACCTTGTTGGCCGATACATCGCTTTCCCTTTGACGACGCTTTTTTTAGAAACGAGATGAACATGTCCAAAAATAATGCAGATAACAAGCAAACCCCAGAGCAGGCCGCAAAGGCGGATGAGAACACGGAGAAAATGGATGTACCCTCTTCTCCAAATCTGGATGATGATTCTGAACCAACGTTTGAGGATGATGGAGGGCCATCCTTTGAAGAAGAGAGCGGGGAAGAGGGGTATATCTCCCCCATGGAGTTGCTGATCCAGGCGCAGGCCAAATCCGAGGAGTACCGAAATGATTATTTGCGTGCCTTGGCCGATATGAAAAATTTGCGCCAGAGAACCGAACGGGAGGTCCAACAAGCCAGACAGTTTGCCGTTGAGGCCTTTGCTAAAGATCTGTTGCAGGTCGCAGATAATCTGGAGCGTGCTTTGAGTGCTATCCCTGAAAGCAGCGACCCAGTCAGCGTTGCGGTGACCGATGGCGTGCGCATGGTGGCGACTGGATTAGAGAATATTTTCAAAAAACATGGAGTTACCCGTATTCAGGCGTTGAACGCTCCCTTCAATCCCAATCTCCATCAAGCCGTCATGCAAGTCGAAGATGATTCGGTGGCACCCGATCATGTGGTGCGCGAACTGCAAACCGGATATCTATTGAACAATCGCTTGTTACGCCCATCCATGGTCGGAATCTCCAAGGGGGGGAGCCAGGATTAAAAACTTGCTCTGGACGCACTTGACAAGCCTGTATGGGATTCACATATCTAGTGCGGATCCTCGGTATCAGGTTCCTCAAATGGACATTAAACGGCATGCACAAAAGGGTATTTAAAAATGGGTAAAGTAATCGGTATTGATCTGGGCACCACCAATTCCTGCGTGGCAATCATGGAGGGGGGTGACCCCAAGGTGATTGAAAACAGCGAAGGGAGCCGCACCACACCTTCCATGGTCGCGCTTACCTCAAGCAATGAGCGGTTGGTTGGTCAGTCCGCCAAACGGCAGGCGGTCACCAATCCCAAGAATACCTTGTTTGCCATCAAACGATTGATTGGTCGTCGTTATGATGATCCCACGACGCAACGGGACAAAAAGCAGGTTTCTTATGAGATCATCAAAGCGGATAACGGGGATGCCTGGGTGAAGCTGGGGGACAAGAAAATGAGTCCCTCCGAAATCTCTGCCATGATTCTCCAAAAAATGAAGCAAACGGCGGAGGATTACCTTGGCGAAAAGGTCACGGATGCCGTTATTACGGTTCCGGCCTATTTCAACGATGCGCAACGTCAGGCCACCAAGGATGCCGGTCGCATCGCTGGACTCAATGTCATGCGCATCATCAACGAGCCCACGGCTGCGGCTTTGGCTTATGGTTTGGACAAAAAGGGGAGCCAGACCATCGCGGTGTATGACTTGGGCGGTGGTACGTTCGATATTTCCATTCTGGACATCGGGGATGGCGTCTTTGAGGTGAAATCCACCAATGGCGACACCTTCTTGGGTGGTGAGGACTTTGATCACACCATCATCCAATATTTGGCCGATACGTTTCAAAAAGAACACGGTATCAATCTGCGACAAGACAACATGGCCTTGCAGCGTCTTAAAGAAGCAGCGGAAAAGGCCAAGATCGAACTGTCCAACAGCACTCAGACCGATATCAATTTGCCGTTTATCACCGCCGATGCCAGTGGACCCAAGCATCTGAATATCAGCATGACCAGGGCCAAGCTGGAGGCTTTGGTGGATGACCTATTGCAACGCACCTTGGAGCCTTGTCGCACTGCCTTGAAAGATGCCGGAATCTCCACAAGGGAGGTGCATGAGGTTATCTTGGTGGGTGGCATGACCCGTATGCCCAAGGTGCAGAGTCTGGTTGCCGAATTCTTTGGTAAGGAACCCCATAAGGGGGTTAATCCCGATGAAGTGGTGGCCATTGGTGCGGGCATTCAGGGTGGCGTTCTTAAAGGGGACGTTAAGGACGTGTTGTTGCTGGATGTCACCCCATTGTCTTTGGGTATCGAAACCTTGGGTAGCGTCTTTACCAAGCTGATCGACAAGAATACCACGGTTCCTACCAGAAAATCTCAAGTATTTTCAACCGCTTCCGACAGTCAGAATGCCGTAACCATCCGGGTGGCCCAGGGCGAGCGGGAGATGTTCAATGACAACAAGCTGTTGGGACAATTCGATCTGGTGGGCATTCCCCCGGCTCCTCGTGGTGTGCCGCAGATTGAAGTGACCTTTGACATCGATGCCAATGGATTGGTCCATGTTGCGGCCAAGGACAAAGGCACGGGACGTGAGCAGTCCATCAAGATTCAAGCCTCTGGTGGATTGAGCAAGGAAGATATCGATAAGATGGTGCGGGAAGCCGAAATGCATGCCGGTGAAGATGCCAAAAAACGCAGACTCATCGAAGCGCGCAATCATGCCGACTCTTTGGCCTATACCACGGAAAAATCCCTCAAGGAGCATGGCGACAAGGTGGAGGCTCAAGTCAAGAAAGCCATTGAGGAGGCTTTGGCCGGACTGAAGGCCGTCATGGATGGGGATGATGCGGAAAAAATTGAAAATATGACGCAAGCCTTGATGGAAGCGTCGCTCAAGTTGGGTGAGGCGGTCTACAAGGAGAGCGGTGAGGCCGCGCAAGCCGGGGCTGGATGTGGCACCGATCATCAGGCCGATGGCGGAAAAAAGGGGACATACCACGATAAAGCGGAAGATGTGGTGGAAGCGGATTACGAGGAAGTTCACACTGATAAAGACAAAAAGTAAATGTCAAGAGATTACTACGAAATCTTGGGGGTTCCCAAGGATGCCCCAGATGCGGTCATCAAGAAGGCCTATCGTACTTTGGCCATGGAGTTGCACCCGGATCGCAATCCGGGTGACAAAACCGCTGAATCCAAATTCAAGGAGATCAATGCCGCTTATGAGGTGTTGAAGGATCCCAAAAAGCGGTCCATTTACGACCAATTCGGTCATGCCGGGTTGAATCAATCTGGCGGTGGTGGATTTTCTGGGGATCCGAGCGGTTTTGGTGGCGGTTTTGGCGATATCTTCGAGGAGTTCTTCGGAGACATCTTTGGTGGACGTGCTGGGGGTGGACGGGGTGGCCCGCAAAAGGGTGAAGATTTTCGCTATGACATGACCGTGAGTCTGGAAACGGTCATGCATGGGGCCAGCGAACGGATTCGCATTCCCTCCATTGTCCGTTGTGAAACCTGCCGAGGCAGTGGTTCCAAGGCGGGCAGTGGCCCAGAGACCTGTTCTGTCTGCGCTGGGGCTGGACAGGTTCGTACTCAGCAGGGATTTTTTTCCATCTCACGTCCCTGTCCCAGTTGTCGGGGGCAGGGTCGGATCATTCGCAATCCGTGCGGTGATTGTCAGGGGCAAGGTCGGCAGCGTTCTGAGAAGACCTTGACCGTTAAAATCCCGCCGGGTGTGGAGACCGGGACGCGCATTCGTCTCTCTGGGGAGGGTGGGGTTGGTCCACAGGGTGGACCGGCTGGTGATCTGTACATCATCATTGAGGTGGCCTCCCATCCCATTTTTGAGCGGTTTGGGCCGGATATTTTGTGTCATGCTCCCATCACCTTTCCTCAGGCGGCCTTGGGGGGCAAGCTGGAGGTGCCTACGTTGATTGGACGCGCCATTGTCACCTTGCCGCCAGGGGTGCAGACCGGTAAACGGTTGGCTTTGCGGGGTAAAGGGTTGCCCCATTTGAATCGTCCCGGTATCTTTGGTGATCTGGTGGTGGAGGTGCGGGTGGAAACCCCGGTGACCTTGACCAAGAGACAAAAGGAACTCCTGCAAGAATTCGAAGAACTCTCCAATCAAGAGTCTCAGCCTGAATCCCATTCGTTTTTGGGCAAGGTGAAAGATTTTCTGGACAAAATGTCCTCAAAGTAACAAGGAGATTAGGGCATGAACGAAACTCGAATCGCCGTCGTAGGTGCGGCTGGTCGCATGGGACGGATGTTGATTCAGGCGATTCATGCCCACCCCTCTGCCCGTCTGGTTGCAGCTACGGAACAAGCCCATTCGCCCTATATTGGTCACGATGCGGGTGAGGTGGCTGGAGTGGGTGCTTTGGGGGTGATGATTTCTAGTGAGGCTTCTAAAGCATTCGGGCCGGGTCAGGTGGTGATTGATTTCACTCAACCCGCTGCCACTTATGTTCATCTGGAGCTGGCAGTGGCTGCTGGTTGTTCCATGATCATTGGCACCACAGGGTTTGATCTGGCTGGCCGTGAACGAATTCGGCAGGCATCTTGTTCAATTCCCATTGTCTTTGCTCCCAATTTCAGCGTGGGTGTCAACCTGATGTTTCAGTTGGCCGCCGAGGCTGCCAAGGCCTTGGGGGATACTGTGGATATTGAAATCATTGAGGCCCATCATCGTCACAAGGTGGATGCCCCTTCTGGCACGGCCTTGGGATTGGGACAGGCCATTGCCACGGCTGTGGAGCGTGATTTGTCAGAGGTGGCGGTGTATGGTCGTGAGGGCCATACCGGTGCCCGTGAACGGAGTACCATTGGGTTTTCCACGGTGCGCGGCGGGGATATCGTCGGGGATCATACCGCTTTGTTTGCTGGGGATGGGGAACGGTTGGAGATCACTCATCGCGCTTCGAGTCGGATGACCTTTGCTTTGGGTGCGGTTCGCGCAGCAGGATGGGTGGCAGACAAAAAAAGCGGCCTGTTTGACATGGGCGATATTTTGGGTTTCAAAACCCGGTAGTCGGGTGCAAGACTATTTTACTGGGAGGCACTCATCGTTACTGAATGACATGAATATAGATATACGTTGGATTGGGTGCTGAAATGATGTCCACAATTGACAAGATGTTGCCTTTATGACCGAACTGGCCCAACCACACGACCGGCTGTTCAAGGCGTTGATGTCCCATTCTGAGACCGCTGGTGCCCTGCTACGTGAATATCTGCCCAAAGAAATCGTGGCATTGCTTGCGCCAGGGCCTCCCGAACTTATGCCAGGGTCATTTGTCAGTCAGGAGTTGCGCCCATATTACTCTGACCGGCTGTTTCGGGCAAAAACTTTGAGTGGGAAAAGTCTCTTTTTCTACACATTGATGGAGCATAAAAGCTATCCTGATCGGAAAGTTGCTTGGCAGCTTTTTTTTGGCTGTAGCCGATTCATGGAACAGCAGGATAGAGAGAACCCGGAATGGACCTTGCTTCCTGCTATTATTCCTTTTATTCTTTATCATGGATCTCAAGAATGGAAAATTCCAAAAGAGTTTGCAGCATTAATTGATGCGGACGATGTCCTACGTCCATGGTTGGTAAACTTTCCATTTACTGTGGTAGATCTGGGGCCAATCCCCAATGACCAGTTGGCGTGTCATGCTCGTTTAAAAGTGGGCCTACTGGCGTTGAAATACGGTACTCGCGCTCCCAAGGAACAAATGGAAGCACTGGATCTCATCGCTTCGGCCTTGATGGAGGCACCAGAGCTATTGATTGAAGTGATGCTTTATCTTCTTACAACCTTTCAATCCCTGGATGAAAGTACTGTGCATGAGATTGTCGTCCGGGTTTGTCCACAGGAGACCATAGAAATGATATCTGTTTTTGCACGTGAAATTGTCGAACAGCATAAACATGCATGGTTGCAGGAAGGCAAAGCCGATATGCTGCTTCACCTTCTTCAACGGCGTTTTGGTGTTGTCTCAGATGCGGTTCAGAAAAGGGTGGTCTCTGCCAACTTGAAGGAGTTGGAAACCTGGACCGATAGAATTTTCGATGCCGATTCAATACAGACTGTGTTACAATAATGTGACAAACCACGTTTACACGTCATCTGCAGAATATCTCACATAAAAATTAATCAAGTCACGTGAGGTTCCATAGTGAACCCACGTTTCATCCGTTTCTTCGTTTTTTTCTCGGATTGTGATAGAGTGATTTTGTCTTTTTGAAGGACGCTTTGTATTATACAAGGGGGAATGGTCATGCGTGATGTTTTTTATACTTTGATTTCATTGGTTTGGACCCTGTTGCTGGTCGGGGCGGCCATTGTTTTTGGCTTGTATGTCGCTCGTGAATTGGATGTGGTGGCTCTGTCGAAATGGGCTTCCCTTCCGCCATTTTTGAGTGTTCCTCTGCAACGCCAGGGCGATAATGCCATCATTGCAACATTGGCCGGGGTGGTTTCTGGCTTTTTGTTTTTGTTTTTGATCGGTTATGTGGCTCAATCTCTCCTGGACGCCATGCGTTTGGGATGGGCAGTACAGAGCCTCAAGCGAAAAAGATTGCAGGGTTCTCCCCCCTCTCAATGGCGATGGTTTTCATATCCTTTGTTTACTCGCCTGTGGCGCGAATACGCACAATCCCTTCAGCAACCAGAATACGTTTCAAACATGCCTGCCGAAATGGTCTTTAGCCAACAGGCCTTGGTGGATGTCCCCATGCGTGTGGAGTTTTTTCGCCATTTGCCGGGTATTCTGACGGGATCGGGTATTGTCAGTACCTTTGCCGGAATTCTGATGGGTTTGACTGGATTTAATCCATCGGTCGGGGCCGAACATGTCACTCAAGAGTTGCAAGGTCTCTTCATGGGGGTGTCAACGGCCTTC